>JAHHRF010000002.1 GCA_020025955.1 Sutterella sp. | reverse complement strand
GTGCTCGCCCCTTGCAAGGCCGTCCACATCTTGGTGCTTTTATCTTTGTGCTGAAGGAGGAATTCCCCATTCATGATGGAAAACCACGTCCAGGCCACGATGGAGATAAGCCCAAAGCCCACGCCCGTCCAATACTGCACGGGGCTATCCATGTTGTCCGTGAAGTGTTGGAACTCGGTAATGTTGGCAATGATGAGCCCCGAGAACATTAAGACTAACGGGGGCACAATCTTGGACCACGCTAAGCCTCGGCCCTCTCGGGTGTATTTGACGTTAGCGACCATGGCCACAAAGACGGGGATCATGGCGGTAAACATGCCCGCCAACGGGGCACCGGCTAAACGAATACAAACCGTTAAGCACGAATAAAAGAGGACGTTACCGAAAAACGCGTAATAAAACGCTTCTTTACGCTGCTGGATGGGAAAGGCTTTGAGCTCGTCGCGGTGCGCCAGAATAAAGGGCACGGCAATGGCACCAAAGACTAAGAATCGACCTAAGGCAACGAGCACCGGATGGTAGTCCGGCACAAAGAGTGGGGCAACATAAATCAGTCCCCAGAGGGCGCCCGCTAAAACGCCATAGAGCACGCCAAGTAACATGGTCCTGCCTCCTATTGATTGTTTTTATCGTGAAGGGGGTGAGGCACGTCGGGTTACCCTCGTGGTCATGTTTCGGGTCTGTGCCCGCGTCTATAAAGGGTAGGGGGAGCCTCAAAGGGCGTTCGTCGCTTTTCAAGGGGTAAAGGGAAAGGGTCTAGGGTGTGCCGACGAAAGGGAATCGGTCACGGGTCTAACCCCTAAGAGAAAAGCACTAGTCGTCCTTACTCGTCATTTTAAAGCGGGCAAGGGGAGGCTGTCACGCCTTTTAGGGGCCTCTCGCCCCAAGAATCGTGACAAATGATACGTCTACGGGTTAGGGGGTGGGTTCTTTAAAGAGCGTTTCCCCACGCGTCGCAAAGGCCGCTTCAAAGCGTTCCGCCAAGAGCGTAACCGCTGTCGCGTAGTAGTACGCACGGTTGTAGGAGAGGATCGTGGAGAAGTTTTGCGTGCCCAGGTACCAGTAGGTTCCGTGGAGCTTCGTATCCTTTTTCCAATAGATGTCTGCAACCAACACGTTTAAGGTGTCAGGCGCTTCACTCATCACCTTGACGCCTGCGTCACGCAATGCCTTTAAGGGGACCTGCGGCTTAATCGTCTTTTTCACAAAGGGACGTAACACCTCGTCCGTGCCTTGGGCTCGGAGCATGATGGGGGTACCCTTTTCCCAGCCGTTTTTCGCGAGGTAATTGGCCACACTCATAATGGCGTCCTCAGGGCTTCCCGTTAAGTCGGCGTGCCCGTCACCATTCCCGTCCTTGGCGTAGGCGTCGACGGAACTGGGCATAAACTGCCCATAGCCCCAGGCGCCCGCCCAACTGCCACGCACCGAGGTGGGATCAATCCCTTCACGGTAGCAGTAGCGCAAGAAGTGACCGAGCTCTTTTTTGTAGAACGTTTCACGACGCGTGTAGTCAAAGGACAAGGTCATTAAGACGTCCAGCACGCGGAAGTTCCCCATCTGATGACCGTAGTGCGTTTCGATGCCGATGATGGAGGCAATCACCCAAGGGGAGACGCCCGTCTCATCGTACGCCTTTTGAAAGGTGGCTTGGTGCGTCTCTAAAAAGGCGAGCCCACGCTCCATACGATCGGCCCCCAGGAGGCGTCGCGAATAATGCAAGAAATTAAGGGGGCGAGGTTTGGCTTGTTGGGATTTGTCAGCGGTGGCGGGACGCTTTCTGGGCGTCATGCGCTTTTCGCAGAGGCGACAGTATTGCGCCGCTTCGACGGCCTCTTTTAACCACGCATACGGAATCTGGGTTTCTTGGGACAAGGCGGTTAAGTAGGCCTTCACCGGTTCTCGCGTTTCATAGTGGGCGGGTTCCGCGACGGCAACCTTGGGGGCAATCACCCCATAGCTCACCAGCGCAAGGCCAACGAAAACCAAAAGAGACGTGAGGGGTCGAAAAGAGAGGGCGAAACGAAGCAATTCGATTGTCCAAGAAAAGAGAGAGGGGCCGAAGGCAAGCGGTCAAGGCGTGAAAAACGCCCACGGTTAGACGCTTGGTGTATCGGTCGTGGGCACATTTTACCAAGCCCCTAACCGTCTTGCTTGATCGAAATGACAACGCTTGGTGACCCAGACTAGAGTATTATCTACAACCATTATTGAATTCTTTTATCGCACTGACGTGACCTCTACTCTCCCTAAACCCATTCGCACGGGGTATTTCACCCATGAAGCAGTGGATTGTGAAGCGCCTGAAATCCCTGAAGCCGCCCCGTCGCCCGAGGACTTGGTGAAGTCCCAATTGGGGGAGTCGCGCTTTGAGATTCCGCGCTCGCCTGAGAGCCCAGAGCGTTTGGACGCGATTGAGTCGATGCTGATTGCGACAGGCCTTGACGACCGTGTGGAACGCGTGATTTCGCGACCTGCGTCGTTAGAGGAAATGGCCTTGGCGCACGATCCCAGCTATTTAGCGCGATTGGAGGCCGCAAGCCAGGGCGATGAGACGGCCCTGGCCACGTTTGCGTCACCGGACACCCCTGTGCAAGCGCAGACCTTTGAGCGCGCTGCGCTTTCTGCCGGCGCCGTATTGGATGCGGTGGACGCCGTCATGCTCGATCGCTTTGAAAATGCATTTTGTGCGATTCGTCCCCCGGGACACCATGCGGGGCGCGCGACGGCCGCCGGCTTTTGTTACGTCAACAACGTCGCTTTAGGGGCGCTTTATGCGAAGCACCGCTACGGGGTGGAACGTATTGCCGTCATTGACTTTGACGTGCACCACGGGGACGGCACCGAAGAAATTCTGGCTGACGTCGAAGGCGTGCAGTTTTTCTCCCTCTATCAGTGGCCCCTTTATCCGCAAACGATTGCGGAGGTGGCGCCAGGTAACGCCCACCGCTTGCCCCTGCCCGCGGGCGCCACGGGGCAAGACGTGATGGCGAAAATTGAAGAAGAGTGGGCCCCCATTCTCACCACCTTCTCGCCCGATCTGGTTTTCTTTTCCGCCGGGTTTGATGCCCACACGGAAGAGAAGATGGCGCAATTAAAACTCGGGGAAGCCGACTTTGCGGCGCTCACCCGTGGGTTTTTAACCCTGGCGCGTCAAGTGGCAGGGGGCCGTGTCGTGAGCGTCTTAGAAGGGGGCTACAACGTACGAAGCCTCGCTCGTAGTGCCTTGGCGCACTTAAATACCTTGGTGCGTTTTGCGGAAGAGTCCGCGACGACGGCCTAAGTCAAAGAGAGAACCCTCATGATCGGACCCCGCGCGTGGGCAAAGCCCACCGTCCAACCTCGCGAAATGTGGGGCTGGGCCTTATACGATTTTGCCAATTCCGGTTACACCACCGTGGTGTTAACCGCCGTCTTTAATGTCTACTTCGTTGCTGTCTTAGCGGGTGGCGACGAATGGGGGACCTTTCTCTGGACCCTTGTGATTAGCGTGAGTAACGCTTTGTCCATGCTCGTCATGCCCATGGTGGGGGCGGTGGCCGATGCGCGCGCCAATAAACGTAAGTGGTTGGCGGCCGCCACGTTACTCTGCGTGCTGGGGACCGTGGGCTTGGCCTTTGCGGAACCTGGGCGCCTGCCGTGGGCCTGCGCCATGCTGATTGTTTCGAACCTCGCCTACAACATGGGGGAGAGTCTGTCGTCTGCGTTTTTGCCGGAATTAGCCCGTGAAGAAAGTCTCGGTAAAGCCTCAGGCTGGGGCTGGAGTATTGGGTACGGGGGCGGTTTGGTTGCCTTAGCGGGCGCTTTACTCTTAGTGATTAAGGCGGAGAGCTGGGGCTTGACGAGTGACGAAGCCGTTACGGGGACGGTACTCTTTACGGCGTTACTTTATGCCGTGGCCGCACTACCTTTCTTTTTCTTTGTGAAAGAGCGAAGCCTCCCGCGATTGCGCGACGGGCAGAAGGCGAAAAGCTGGGAGGTGGCCAAAGCAAGTCTCAAAGAACTTCGCGCCACGCTCACGCACATCAAGGACTATCAAGACTTTGCACGCTTGAGCCTCTGCGGCTTTTTCTTTCAGTGTGGGGTGAGTGTTGTGATTACGATTTCTGCCGTCTACGCAGCAGAAGTCATGCACTTTACGACCCAAGACACGCTCTTGATGATTTTTGTCGTCAACATCACGGCCGCCATCGGGGCTTTGGGCTTTGGGTGGTTGCAAGACCGCATTGGTCACAAAGAAGCCTTGGGGCTCACCTTGCTCCTTTGGTGCGTGATGGTGGTTGTGGCCGCCACGTCCACGTCCGTTGAGCAATTCTGGGTTGCGGCCAATTTGGCGGGGCTTTCCATGGGCTCGAGCCAGTCGGCGGGTCGTGCCATGGTGGGCGCCCTGGCACCCGCCTCACGCTTAGCGGAATTCTTTAGTTTTTGGAACTTAAGTATCTGGTTTGCGGCGGTCGTGGGGCCCATTACTTACGGGACCGTGACGTGGGCGACGAGTGGCGACCATCGTATTGCGATTTGGACGACGGGGTCGTTCTTTATCTTTGCGCTCTTGACCTTAACCACGATCGACTTAGAGCGCGGTCGTGCGGTCGCGAAACTCAACGCCCTTCCCGAATAAAGAGATGCTGACGGTGCCAGGCAAGGTACGCCTTGAGGGGATCGTCCGTCTTCCGCAATCGAAGCGAATCATGAATCCCGAGCCCGTGCGCATCACTCGGGATTAACGCTTCCGACACCCGAATAAAGCCGTCGGTATCAAACGTGATAAACCCCTGATCAAAGGCGCGGTCTAGATTGGGGGTTAACAGCAGACCATTCGTGGGGTCGAGCCGCTCCGGGTTCGTGGCTAAACGCCAGGGCTTGATGTGAGAGGCCACGAGAAAACTCGAGTGCCCCACGCCCGTGACCGCACACTGCCCCTGCCAACGACTTAAAAGCGCCGCACGGTAAGTCCCTTGCCCAATGCGCGCTTCGGTGAGCGCGAGCCGCGTGGTGGTATCTAATTTCTGGGCTTCAATCGCCGTTAAATCGTGGTTGAGCGCCTCCATCGCCGTTTCTTGGGTTTCAAGATAGCGACTGTACCAATTAAGCGCCGCCGAATACATGCGGTGCCCCACGTCGTTAAATTCAATGAATTCAGGATCCGCAAAGATTTGCGCTTTGAGGGCATCAAAACGATCGGGCTCCGAGCAGCCTTGAGGCGTCGGCCAACCGCGCGCTCGACACAGTTGTGCCACGCGAACTTCAACGGCTGCCGCGTACTTTTTCGAGGTGTAGGCCTTGGGAGCGGCCTTGTTGTTGTAGAGCCAAACGAGAAAGTTCATGAGAGGACGCCCTAGAGGGGTTAACGCACTCTAGGCAGCTTAGCAGCCGGCGTCCCGGGAAATCAAGCGCACAAAAACGGAAAACGCCCTGATGGAAAAACCATCAAGGCGTTGGGTGCTAAGGGCAGAGCCCCTTATTTCGTCTTGGCATTTAAGCGAAGGATACGATCGGTGTCGTTTTCCAAGGCTTTAATGTTGAGCTTTTCGTAGCTCTTTTTAATGAGTTCCAGGGCTTGTGTACGCATGGGGGTGTTTTGGAATTCACTTACCACACGCTGAGCACGGTCGATCGCGGCCACATAGGCGTGGCGAACGTAGTAATATTGAGCGATTTGGAGCTCGTGCTTGGCCTGAGAAATCACCAATTCGTTCATGCGACGACGAGCTTCCGGGGCGTAACGGCTCTCAGGGAAACGCAACACCAAGGTTTTGAGCGTATCAAACGCTTGACGCGCGGCCTGGGCATCACGCTGGGACGCGTCATTGGCGAGTAACCACGAGAACATCCCGTCCGTCTCATTCAAGGTCGCTAAGGCCTTCATGTAGAGAACGTAATCCGCATTGGGATTGCTGGGGAAGCTCTGAAGGAAGCGATCGGCTTGCGAAACGGCTTGCGCGGCTTCCCCGTCCTTCCAATACACATAAACCAAGTCGACTTGCGCTTGCTGAGCATAGGTCCCGAAGGGATAGCGCGATTCGAGTTTGGTGTAATAATTCTTGGCATCCGTCCAGTTGCCTTCGTTGAGGGCGTCATGGGCTGCAGAATACAACTGTTGAGCTGACCATTCTGCCGTTTTGTCCTGGTCGAGGCTACTGAGCCACGAGCAAGACGCGGTTGCCAGGGTGAGCGCGGTCACGCACACGGTGCGAACGACTAAACGCTTAAAAGGAAAATTTAATTTCATGACAAGTAGTTCGGAAAATATGTCTTCAAATTATACCGATACCCAGGCGTTGGGCAACGACGTCGATGTTGACACTTTACCAAGTTTTACGGTGGAAGGGGTCTGGGGCGAACGCCTAGATAAGGTATTAGCGACCCTCATGCCTGAGGTGAGCCGTGCCCGTTTACAAAAGTTAATTGAAGACGGTTCCGTCTTAGTTAATGGGGAGCCCGCGCTCAAGATTCGCCAGAAAGTCAGTGAAGGCGATGAGCTCGAACTCTTGGAAGAGCCCCGTATGGACGAACAGCTCCAATACGAAGCGGACGAAAGCGTTGTGCTCGACGTCGTTTACGAAGACGACACCATTATTGTGGTGAATAAACCCGTGGGCCTCGTTGTGCACCCGGGTGCTGGGAACCCTGGGGGCACCATGTTAAATGGGTTGCTTGCCCGTTACCCGGAATTGCGTGATGTCCCGCGCGCTGGGATCGTGCACCGCTTAGACCGTGATACGACGGGGTTAATGGTGGTGGCGCGCACCTTAGCGGCCCAAACCAACCTCGTGCGTCAGCTCCAAGAGCGTACCGTGAAGCGTGAATACTGGGCCTTTACGTTGGGCTCGGCCGCTGTGGACTTTGTGGTCGACGTGCCCATTGGTCGCGATCCGCGCTCTCGCATTCGCTTCAAGGGGTTCCCGGGCTCCATTGGCGTTAAAGCCAAACCCGCTCGCACCCGTGCGCGTTGCGTGGGTTGGAGTGAACTCGACGGCACCCCCGTCTCTTGGGTTGCTTGCCGCTTAGATACGGGTCGCACCCACCAGATTCGCGTGCACTTAACGGGCGAAGACCTCCCCTTGATTGGGGACCAGACGTACCGAGGGCGCGCTCCCGGTTTAATGGTGAAGATTGAAAACGAATTGGACTTCCATCGTCAGGCCTTGCATGCCTCCCGCTTAGGGTTGATTCACCCCAAGACGGGCGAAGAGATGGAATGGTTTGTGAAGCCTCAGGACGACATGATTGACTTGATGGACGCCTTGGGCTTTGGTCCCTATGACCGTCCGGTCGATATTTTTGAACGTGAGGTATACCATGGCTGATTTAACGAAACCTGAGTTACGACTGATTCACCCCACCTGGAAGGGCGCAGCGCCCGCGGGTGTGGATGCACTCTTTACGTTACGCTCAGGGGGCGTTTCTTCGGGCCCATGGGGCGATGCGTCGGGGATCATGGGCTTAAACGTGGCCCCGCACACGGGAGACAATGCCACGTGCGTGCGCATGAACCGTGAGATGGTGGCGCAGCTCGTCCCCACCGACCCCGTTTGGCTCAACCAAGTTCACTCCACCCGTGTGGTGACCTTAAAAGCAGGGGAAGCCTTAACGGATAACGAGGCCGACGCGGCGGTGACGAAAGACGCCAACGTCGTCTGCACCGTGATGGTGGCTGATTGCATGCCGGTACTCTTCACCAACGAAAAGGGTACCGCCGTGGGCGCAGCGCACGCTGGCTGGCGCGGGTTAAATGAGGGCGTTTTAGAAGCCACTATTGACGCGCTCAAAGCGTTAGATCCTGAGGGCGGCGAGATTCTCGCTTGGGTGGGTCCGCACATTGGGATGGACGACTTTGAAGTGGGCGACGATTTGATTGACGCCTTCCTCGAAAAGGACGCGGACCTTGCCAATGAAAAATACTTCCGTCGCGATCCCGTCACCGGCAAGGCCTACTGCTCGTTGGTGGCAATCGCTGTAAAGCGCTTGCGTGCAGCGGGCTTAGGGAGCGCCAAGATTTTCACCTCGGGCCAGTCCACCGCCGCCGACAAAGAACAGTTCTACAGTTACCGTCGAGATGGCGAAAAGTCGGGGCGTCATGCCGCGATGATCTGGATTAAGGGTTAAACTCCCCCTCGCTATTTCTTTTTTCTTGAAGCGTCCGAAAGCCTAAACGTTCGGACGCCTTCTTTTTCCCCTTTTTTGTTTGTTCCCCTCAATACGACGTGGCGGGTTTGACCCCAAACAGGCCACAAAAAAACGGAAAGCCCGTTTTCGTGAGGGACTCGGAGATTGATTTGACCATGAGCGACGCTATCCCCGTTGTTGGCTTTGTATCCTTGGGTTGCCCCAAAGCGTTGGTGGACACGGAACGCATTGTGACGGAATTGCGTGCCCGCGGTTATCGCGTGGGTCGCACCTACCACGATGCGGACTTAGTCATCGTCAACACCTGTGGCTTTATTGATGCCGCCGTGGAAGAAAGCCTTCAGGCCATTAGCGAAGCCTTAGCCGAAAACGGTCGTGTGATCGTTTGCGGGTGCTTGGGCGGTCGCACGGATGTGGACGGCTCCAACTACGTCTTAAAGCGTTTGCCGAAGGTCTTAGGCGTGACGGGCCCCGACTCCACCGATGAAGTGCTTCAGATGGTGGAAGCCCACTTACCGCGTCCCCATGAACCTTGGGGCGAATTGGTCCCCAACTGCGGTGTGCGTTTAACCCCGAAACACTATGCCTATTTAAAGATTAGTGAAGGGTGCAACCACCACTGTGCGTTTTGCATCATCCCGAATTTGCGCGGTCAGTTAGTCTCCCGCCCCATCGGGAGCATTGTCACGGAAGCGGAAAACTTAAAGGCCGCGGGCGTGAAAGAACTCTTGGTGATTAGTCAGGATACGGCCGCCTATGGGGTCGATACGCGCTATAGCTTGCAGTTTGCAAACGGTCGCCCCGTGCGCACTCGTATGCTCGACCTCTGCAAAGAATTGGGTCGTTTAGGCATTTGGACGCGTTTGCATTACGTCTACCCGTACCCGCACGTCGACGACATCATCCCCTTGATGGCTGAAGGCTTAGTGTTGCCGTACTTGGACGTTCCCTTCCAGCATGCGCACCCGCGCGTCTTGAAGGCGATGAAGCGACCGGCCAGCGCCGAAAAGAACTTAGAGCGTATTGCCGCGTGGCGTGCGGTCTGCCCCGATATCACGATTCGCTCCACCTTCATTGCTGGGTTCCCGGGCGAGACGGAAAGCGAGTTTGAATATTTGCTCGACTTCTTGCGTGAAGCCCGTTTGGATCGCGTGGGGTGCTTTGCCTATTCGCCGGTGGAAGGCGCCCAGGCGAACGACATCCCCGGGGCGCTCCCTGACGAAGTCCGTGAAGAACGTCGTCGTCGCTTCATGGAAGTGCAGGAAGAAATCAGTCGTGAGAAATTGCGTGAAAAGATCGGTCGTGTGGAACAAGTCATCGTGGACGAAATGGATGACGAAAATGGCTTAGCCATTTGCCGCACCAAGGCCGATGCCCCCGACATTGACGGGAAGTGCTACGTGGAAACCTTGCAGCACTTTGAGCCGGGTGACTTCGTGGACGTGCGCATCACCGACAGTGAAGAGCATGACCTCGTGGCCGAACCCACGAATGAAGCCGAGTTTCGTGCCGCCAATCCGCAGTAAGGAAGGGTTGAACGGTTAACAGAAGCGCCTTGAAGGGGTGTTGTTGGACGTAAACAGCACCGCTTTGAGGCGTTTTCCGTTTGAATTTAGGGTTTTCATTGAGGGAAAAATTCAAAAAACAACCATAAAATGTCACCTGTCGATGGATGAAATCAACTCTTGCTTGAGGCCTCGGACACAGGACTCTTGACCATTTGCGAGGGGTGAGATTTCACCATGGATACCACGGCTTCGTGGTGGTGTGTTTCACGTGCAATCGATAGAAATACCCGGATCAAGAAAGAGAGAGTGCGACGCGCTTCTTGCCCGAAATGGGGAGGAAGCGCGTTGTTTTTGTTTGGGGCCAAGGGATTCATTTCAGTCTTGGAGGTTTTCCCTGGACGCAAAGCGCAACAGGGGGCTCGATTTGGTGGAGTCTCGGGACTGCGGTATCATTAAATGACTTTCTTTACGTCTTTGTCTCACCCTTTTTTTGTTCAAAAACGCTCCTGTTTTAAGGGGGCAAGCAGAAAGGGGAAAAAGACGCGCTTAGATCAGGACTCAACTATGTTTGGAAAAAAGCAAACGACGCTCTTGTTGACCGCCCTTTTGGCACTGCCCGCTTGGGGCACGACCTTAGGGGAAATGGAGGCGGTGAGCCAGCCCGGGGCGCCGTTACAAGCCTATATTCCCTTAGGGGACTTAGACCTTGACCAAGCGGCCATTCGGGTACGCATTGCCAAGCCGTCGACCTATTTGTCGATGGACTACGAGTGGCCAGACTTTATGCGCCAAGTGGTGTTGTCGCGTGCCGAGGATCGCCCGGGCGTCGTGTTGAGTTTGACGAGCCCCAAAGCGCTTCCTGAAAAGCCCTTCGACTTGGTGATGCAGTTGGGGAACGATCACCCCACCTTTACGGTGTACCACTTCGCCCCGGAAGGTAATCACTGGGCGGTGAAAAAGGTCCCCGTGAAGACCAAGACGGTGGCAGCGCCCGTTGTTGCCGCTAAGCCCGTTGCCGCCGCGCCCGTGAAGGCCAGCCAAAAGGCCCGTGCTGCGTTAGAGGACTACATCCGCGAGCACGGTGACGTGACGGGTCGAGCCGTCACGATCACCCCCAACATGACGTTGTGGAGTTTGGCGCGCGCCCAGTTGGCGAACTATCCGGGCGCCATCATGGAGCAGGTCATCGTCGCCTTTAAGAATACGAACCCTGAGGCCTTTGATACGAAGGCGGGGCCCTTTAAGCTCGTCGTCGGTCAAACCTTAACGCCCCCGAGCGCCGAAGCCGTTTTTGGCGTGGATGCCTTAGATGCCTTTAAGCGTGTGCACCCCACCGCGAAAGAAATTCCCGCGACGACCAAAAACTTAATTCGTGCGCAACAGATTAGCCCCTCGGTCGCGGCGGACGTCGCTGCCGTGCAGACGCGCTTGTTGCGTGAACATCGTTCGCTTAAAACCGCCGCCAAGGCTGGCGTTGAACTCCTTGAACAGGTAAGCGCCCCCACGGATGAGGCGCCCGTCGTTGAAGACGTCGCTAACGCCAATGCCCCCGCGGTTGATGCGTCGGCCCCTGTAGAGGCTCCTGCTGAAGCTGCCCCTGCGCCCGCTGAAGCAGCACCTGCGCCCGCTGAAGCCGCACCGGAAGCAGCGCCTGAAGTGGCCCCTGAAGCGGCCCCCGCTCAGAATGCCCCCGTTGAAGCCGCTCCCGCGGACGAAGCCCCTGTCGAAGAGGACGTCCAGAATGTGAACGCCCCCCTGACGGATCCCTCTGAACTTCCCCCCGAACAAGGGATTAATCCAGCGGATGTGGAAGTGAAAGACGCGGAAGCCCCCGTCGCCACGCATGCCGTCCCTGAAAACGCACGCCCCTTGGCCGAGGTTTTAAAGGAAGCCCCGAAGACTGAAGCAGCGCCCGTTGAGGCCACGCCGAAGGTGGTCAGTAAGGCCGATGCCCCGCGTGTGCCGCGCAATGTGAAACTTCATAACCAAGGGGGCTTTGCCGACCTCTTAGCCATGAAGGATAAGAACTGGTGGTGGCTCTTATTGATTCCCTTCTTAATCTGGATGCTCTATCGCACCTTTAAGAAGATCAATGCGCGCCCGGAAGAGAAGAAAAAGCCCGTGGCGCACGTGAAGGTCGACGACATCCAGAAAAAAGAGGATGTTGTGCCCGCGAGCGACGCGCAATTAAAGGCGGTGGAAGCCACTGTTGGGGAATGCGTTAAAAATGGCACCACGGCAGGTGCCATGGGCGTGGGCGCTCAGGTGTTCACGGAAGAACGCATGAAAGCGGAGCGCGATGCGCAGCCGTGGCTCGATCCTGAAAGCGAAGAGTTGCCGCCTGCGGACGACGAAGGCGTGAAGGATGAAAAGGCTGCGTTGGCCGCTGCTGAAGGCGCCATGAAGGGGGTGGATTTGTCGTTAGACGACCCAGAACCTGAAACCAAGCCCCTCGCGACGCCCCCGAAGGCCGAAGAGCCTGACGTCGACGCGATTATGGATTCGATGGAGGAGACCCTGTCGGAGCGTTCCCTTCACGAAAAAGCCCTTTATAAGGCGATTGACGCGAAACTCAAACTTGCGCAGAATTTTGTCCGAACGGGGGCCTTGAAAGAAGCCCGTGAATTGTTGGATGAAGTGGTTCGTCGCGGGTTACCCCAGCAACAACACTTGGCCAAACTGCTTTTGGACAAAATTAAGTAATTGATGACTAGCAAACACACCCTCGCGTTAGGGATTGAATACGTCGGGACGGATTTCTGCGGCTGGCAAACCCAGCCCGATGTCCCGACGGTTCAAGATGCCTTGGAGACGGCGCTCTCTAGCTTTTTAGCCGAACCCGTTTCTACGATCTGTGCCGGACGAACCGATACGGGGGTGCATGCCACGCAACAGGTGGTAAGCCTCACCACCGAGAAAGTGCGCTCGCCACAGAGTTGGGTCCGAGGGGTGAACGCCCTCTTGCCCGCTGGGGTTTCCGTGCGCTGGGCACGCGAAATGCCTGAGGATTTTCATGCCCGCTTTAGTGCGGGCAGTCGTATTTATGAGTACTGGATTCAAAACGATCCAGTGCGCAGTCCCCTGTGGACGGGGCGAGCAGGGTGGGCCTTTCGCCCCTTGGCGGTAGAGCGCATGGAGGCCGCCGCCCAATGCCTCTTAGGCACGCACGACTTTACGAGTTTTCGCGCGAGCCAATGTCAGGCAGCCACGCCCGTGCGCACCATGACTCGCATGGAATTTGTGACCTGGGGGTCCTTAATTGGGATTCGCTTGGAAGCCAATGCCTTTTTACACCACATGGTTCGAAACATTGTCGGGACCTTGGTTTACATTGGTCAGGGACGCGAGCCCGTGGAATGGATGAAAACGGTGTTAGAGGCGCGTGACCGTTCGGTGGCCGCCCCCACGTTTTCGCCAGACGGCTTGTATTTGACAGGGGTGCGTTACCCGGGGATTCCGGAATGCGCCACCTCCAAGAGTCCCTTTGGGTGGGTCGATGCCCTATAATGCCCGCACTTTTTTAAGAATTTACTTTCATTGAAGGATCAACCATGAGTTGGTTAACGCACATCCTCCCGAAAATTAAGCGTAGTGAAACCGAGGAGAAAAAACCGAGTCCCATCCCGGAAGGGGTTTGGACGAAGTGTCCTGGGTGCGACGAAGCGATCTATACCGAAGAGTTGCGCACCAGCCTTCACGTGTGTCCCAAGTGTGGGTTCCACCATCGCATTGGGGCGCGTGAGCGCTTGTTAGCCTTCTTGGACCCTGAGGGGATTGTGGAAGTGGGCGCCGACGTGCGTGCCACCGACCCGTTGGGCTTCGTGGACTCCAAGCCTTATCCTGCTCGCCATGAAGCGGCCGAAAAGAAAGTGGGCGAAACCGATGCCTTAGTGGTCCTTCAGGGGACGCTGCGCGGGGACGCCATTGTGGCCGCTGCCTTTGAGTTTGCCTTTATGGGGGGCTCGATGGGGAGCGTCGTGGGTGAGCGTTTTGACCGTGCCGTGGACGAAGCCATTCGCTTGAAGGTGCCCTTTGTGTGCTTTAGCGCGTCGGGCGGTGCCCGTATGCAAGAAGGGCTCTTTTCCTTGATGCAGATGGCGAAAACCAGTGCCGCCGTGGCGCGTCTTTCTAAGGCGGGGCTTCCCTTCATTTCCGTCTTAACCGATCCCACGATGGGTGGGGTGTCGGCGAGTTTCGCCTTCTTAGGGGACATCGTCATGGCGGAACCCCGTGCCTTAATCGGCTTTGCGGGGCCGCGCGTGATTGAACAGACCGTGCGTGAAAAGCTCCCGGAAGGTTTCCAACGCTCCGAATTCTTATTGAAGAAGGGCCAGATCGATATGGTGGTTGACCGCCGTAATCTGCGCCAAGAGATTTCCGTCTTAACGCGTTTATTGATGAAAAAGCAGCCCGTGTGTGCCTAAGGCGCCAAGGTCTTAACTTTTCTCGCCCTGACCCGATGAGGCTCTCAGGCATGTCACGGTGTCGATACGTTTTAGACACGTGGGCGTGTCGGGGATCACATCGGGTCTTTTCTTTTGGGGTTTAACTTTATGACAACGAAGCTCACTCGCCCAGCCGCTGGCTCAGACCGTGAAACGTGGCTCACCTACATTGACCAGCTCCACCAATTGCGCATTGACCTGGGGCTCGAGCGCATGCAAACGATGGTGGCGCGACTGGGCTTGGACTTTTCCAAGACCTTGGTTTTGACCGTGGGGGGCACCAACGGGAAAGGCTCCTCCGTTACGTTTTTAGAGCGCCTTTGTCGGGCGGCTGGCTTAAAAACGGGGCTTCACATGAGTCCGCACTTGTTGGACTTCAATGAGCGCTGTCGCCTCAATGGTGAGTGCGTGGCCGATGGGCCACTGATTGCCGCCTTTGAAAAGATTGAAGCCGTGCGAGGGGATTTGAGCCTCTCCTTTTTCGAATACACCCTGTTGGCCTTTTTCGTGATTTTTGCCGACGAAAAGGTCGACGCGTTAATCCTTGAAGTGGGCTTGGGCGGACGGTTGGATGCCACCAATGTGCTTGATGCCGATGGCGCGGAAGTCGTCACCGTCGGGATTGATCACGTGGGCTTTTTAGGGGATTCGCGTGAAGGGATTGGGCACGAAAAGGCGGGGATTTACCGCGCTGGGCGCCCCGCCGTCTGTGCGGATCCTCTTCCCCCGCAGTCGGTGCTCGATACGATTGATGCGTTAGGCGCTACGGGGCTTCTTTTAAACCGCGATTTTGGCTTTACCGTCAATGACGACGCCACTTGGGATTGGTGGCTGGACGTGGACGGCAAGCATTACGCTTTTGCGAAGTTGCCCGAGCCTGGTCTCAAAGGGAAAAATCAGTACCAGAACATGGCTGGCGCCTTAGCGCTTTGGGTCGCTTGCTGGACGCGAAAAGAAGCATGTCAATCGCGTCCGATTCGCGAAGCGGCGATTCACGAGGCGCTTACCGACTTAAAGCTTTCCGGCCGCTTTGAAGTGAAGCGCTTCGCGGGGCACGACCTTGTTTTAGACGTGGGGCATAACCCCCACGCGGCGGAAGCGCTTGTAGAAAATGTGGCGCTTCAAAACCAGAAATCCCCCGCGCACTGGGTGGCCGTTTGCGGAATGCTCAAAGACAAAGACCGCGAAGCCGTGATGAAGATTGCCGCCTCGACCTTTGCTGGGTGGGTCTTTGTGGATTTGCCGGGGGAACGAGGCGGTGCGGCCTCAGAGCTTCTCACCTATGCCCAAAAATGGGACAAGACCGAGGTGCCAAAGGTTACCGCCCCCACGATGGATACAGCGCTTTACAAAGCCCTCCAGCTCAGCGAAGAAATCCAATCGGCAAGCCCCGCTATCCCTGTTAAACTATGTGTGTTTGGCTCATTTGTCACCGTCGAAGCGGCGCTCAAGACCTTGGATGAGTTCGGACGCTAACGCCCTTCGTCGACACGCTGTAAAGGACACAAATCATGTGGAATCCGTTCAAGAAAACGCCTACCCCCGAGCCCACGCTCTCGGAACGTCAAGAGCCAAGCTTAAAGGAAGAGGGAAGTGAGGCCGTGCCGTCGTTATCTGACGCGCCGACCCCTCCGAAGGTGGAAGCCCCTCGAGACGAGGACGATAGCCTTAAGGCGCCGCCCACGATTGGGAGCCCCGAGCCCGTCAATGCTGACGCAGGGTTGACGCCCCCGTCGATTGATCCCTTGGTGGACGCTCCTGCTGAGGTGCCAGAGCCCGCCCCCGTGGTGGTACCTCCCTTGAAAAAGGAAGCCACCTTCCAGCAGGCCACTCCGTCGGAAGAAGAGGGTGTGAATGCGGATGCCTCCAGCGTGCAAGAGCCCGTTCCTTTAGAAAAGAGTAAAAAACAATACCGTCCGATTGCCCCCGAATTGGGGACGAGCGCGCGTCTTGATGACGAAGCCATGCTGATGCGCACCCGTATGCGCCATCGCTTAATTGGTGCCTCGGTGCTCCTTTTGGCCTTTGTCTTTTTGGCGCCCCTCTTTATGGACGACGAAACGAGTATGGAACCCGTTGGCGTGGATACCGCCATTCCGACGGCCGAAAGTTTGCCGCCCTTAACGTTAGATCCCGTCACCCCCAAGGCGGAAGAACCCGCTGTGGCTGAGGTGGAAGCGACGCCGGTGAAGACCGTGACGGATAAGACTGTGGAGAAGAAAGCGGCTAAGCCCGCGGCGAAATCCACGTCGGACGATCCCCTGGCAGACATCATTAAGCAAGCCAATGACGATCGCGCCACGAGCGTTCGTGCGGTACCTAAACCCGAACCCGAAGCCCAAAATGTGAAGGGCTGGTACATCCAAGTGGTGGCCACCTCGAGCGAATTAAAGGCGGACCAGTTAATCCAGACGATTCGTGCGAAGACGGGGCTTCCCGCCTACAAGGAACGTATGGACCGTCAGGGGGGAACGATTTGGCGCGTGCGCGTGGGGCCCTTTAGCCAAAAAGCCAAGGCGCAAGCTGCTCAAAAGCCCTTGATTAAGGCAGGTTTTGTAAAGAACCCGCGTGTGAGCGAAAACTGATAGGGTAGAATCCCAAAACACCAGAGGGGGAAGTCTCCCCAGTTCTTAAACAACAACGAAAAGAAAAAAGTCTATGACTGAATTGGATTATGTGGTTTTGGCCGTCCTCGGCATTTCGGTGCTCGTGGGGCTCTGGCGCGGGATGATGCGTGAGATTTTGGCCGTCGTGGGCTGGGTAGCGGCCGCTGCCCTCACGTTAGCCTACGCGGGCGATATCGCCCAACGCCTTCCCTTCCCGAGCTTAGGGGAGTTGCCGCGCGTGGCCTTGGCCAGCGTCTTGATTGTGGTGGTCACGCTCTTAGTCGTGGGCTTGGTGGGTAAACTCATCTCCATGATGATGTCCGCCTCGCAATTGACCTTTGAAGACCGTCTCTTAGGGGGCGTCTTTGGGGTGGTCCGCGGGGTCTTGATGGCCTGCGTCTTGATCTTTGTGTTGGGGCTCTCGAGCAACATTACGACGAGCAGCTACTGGAAGCAGTCCGTGGTGATTAAACCCGCCCAGGACGTGATTGAATGGTCGCTTCCCTATTTACCGAAGTGGATTCGTGTGCTCTATGAAGACAACCATGAGTCCAAGCCTATGCTGCCCGCCCTCATGAAGTCCGACGACTTGGGGGAACACTTGGAAAAGGCCGCAGAAACCACCAAGGAAACGCTCAAAGACTTGAGTGACTCGGTGAAGGACGCTGTGGAAAAGAAGGCGGACTAACGCGCCCCGCCGTGAAGGTCGCTTCTTGAATCGAGGAAGCGACCTTTTCTCATTGACTCACCGTGCTGAAAGAAGGAACGTGTGGAATGCAAAATCGTGGAACGTGGTTTGATGCGACGCCAGAAGAAGCTAAAGCAGCGATGGACGCGGGGGAGCCCCTTCGCATCATTGATGTGCGTGGTGGCGAAGAGTTTGCCCAAGGGCATGTGCCTGGCGCAGAAAACATCCCCATGGAAGAGCTCCTCACCGACGAGTGGGCCTTAGGGGATGAAGACTTTGAAACGCCCCTGTGGCTCTACTGCCGTTCAGGGCGACGCTCGGGGATCGTCGCCGAACATTTAGGCCAACAAGGCTATAAACGGGTGTACAACTTCCAAGGGGTGCAGCAGTGGCCCTATGGGTTGGTGACGGATTAAGTCATTCGATTAACGACACCTTCGCTAAGAGCGCCTAAAGCCTCAATCAAGTCTCAAAAGGCTTAACAACGAAAAGCCCGCCTGACGTTCTAGAAAGAACTCCACCAGGCGGGCTTTGTTGTCTTTAGGGGGCGGTCGGGCAAGCGCTCTCGAGCCCCGCTTCACACGCCTCTAACCTAAGGGCTTGGGCGCGTTCGGGGTCTTTCTCCACCCCTTTTCCTTTTTCGTAGAGCGCGGCCAAACTTACTAAAGCCACGGGCAACTGCTGGGCCGCTGCGTCACGAAGTAGGCCTAAGCCTTCGCGCAGGTTCAAGGGAACGCCGTCCCCGTCAATCATCATCTGCCCCGCGTAGAAGGACGCCGTGACGTTTTCATGGTTTTGCGCCAAGTCGAGAAAGACTTTAAGGGCGGCGGGTTTGTTGACGGGACCGCCTTTCCCTAAGTACTGCCATTCGGCTAAGCGTAACGTGGCATCACAACGCCCGGCTTGGGCTGAAACCGTGTACCAATGGCGAGCTTTCTCTAAGTCAGGGGTGCCTGCTCGACCGCGCTCATAAAAGCTCGCTAAATCAAATTGCGCGTCAGAGAGGCCCGCTTTAGCCGCCTTTTCGTAGTGCGAAATGGCTTTGGCGCGCTCTTGGGGCGAGCGGTTATCGTCGTCCAAAAGGAGCGCACACTGGTACGCCCCCATGGCAGAGCCCGCTTGTTCGGCGACTTCATAGTAGTGAAAGGCTTTCTCTAAGCTCTCAGGGGTGCCGATATTCGCGAAGAGGTCCCCTAAGGCTAAGTTGGCGCAGACGTGCCCGCCTTCGGCGGCGCGCTCAAACCAGGTTTGGGCGAGCGTCACGGCAGCATCATCCTCGGGGTCCGCGAGCATCATGCCGAGGCTGTATGCCGCCGCGGCATCGTGCTTCGTTTGCCACTTCTTTTCGAGCACGGCTTGCGTGTCATCAGGGTAGCTCGGGCACGTGGCCGCGAGGCGAGATTCATCCAAGTCGTCACTCCCTGCCGCTTCGGGGAATGCCGGAATGGGCAAGGCCCCATAGGCGAGCGTCCCACACAGGGTGAGGCTCAAACAGGTGGTTTTGAAAAGACGTTGGATCATGGCGCGTAACCTTGAAGAAGTAAATGTCACCGTGAGGCACGTGCGTGCCGATTAAAGAAAAGTGTAGACCTTTCCGAAGGGGTTTGCCTCAAAGGTTGTGTAAGTCCATTAGGGGGATTTCACTTCAATGGTGCGCGTCTGCCGAGCCCCATTAGGGATTTGTACGGAGAGAACGTGTACGCCCCCCTTTAGCGTTAATACCACAGGGCGGTTACTGGGAAAGTGCCCCAAAAAGCGATCCCCATCAAACCAGGCGAGGGTCTGTGGCGTGGGGGTGCGCACTTCACCTAGCACAGTCGCTTCCGTGCGACTCGCCGTCCCCGTTAAATAGCGTTGTCCCGCAGCGGGGCTCACCCAGGTAAAGGACGCCGTGGCATGGGTCGCCGTCGTCTTTTCGCACACCTTCGGGGCTTGCGTTTGGGGGACGTAAGGGCGCAAAAAGTCGGGCCACGTTAAGACGTAGCGCAGCGTCGTTTTCCCCGCTTCTTGGGTGCAGAGTACGGCCCCCGTTTCTTTGTCCACGGGGCGCTTCACCCAGAAGCCCGTCTCTAACACGGGACTCACCCCCGGGATGACGTAGGCTAAACGCGTTCGAGAGCAACGCACGTCCCCCTGTCGATCACGACTCGCGTCCCCCGTTTCATCGCAAACGGAGAGTGTGGAGACGCGTGCTGGGCGCGTGTCCACCCACTCACGAATCAGGGTGCCGTAAAGGGGATGGGCTTTAAGGCGCTCGGCGATCGTTAAAAAGAGAGGCGCCGCTGCGGTAGGCCCTTGAAGCGCAGCATGGGAAGCGCCCGAAAAATGCCCCAACCACACGACCACGACGTAGGGACCAACCGTCCCCACGGTCCAAGCGTCGCGTCGTCCATGGCTCGTCCCCGTTTTAAAGTAGGTGACGGTGGGGTTGGGCTGGTCTCGCTCCCACGCGTCTTCCACGCCATTGGGTGTGAGGAGCATATGGCGCGTAATCCAAGCCACCTCCGGGCTCATTAAGCGATGCAAGGGCTGCGACGGCGTGTCGTTAACGTCGTAGCGGGGCACTTGTAGGAGACCGTCGTTAACAAAGGCGGAATAGAGCTGCGCGAGCGTCACCGGACTCACCTCAGCCGTTCCTAAGGCAAGCGAAAGTCCATAGTGGTCTTTGTCCTTTAAGGGGACGCCCACTTTCGTTAAAAGCTCGTAGAGCGCCCCTTGGGTGTCAGAAAAGAGTCGAATCGCGGGCAGGTTTCGAGAAAGCGCCAGAGCGGGTGCGGCACGCATGGGTCCCATAAAGGTGCCATCGGCATTCTCGGGCGTCCAACCTGCTTGGGTGAGCGGAATGTCAAAGACCAAACTCTCACTATGAATGAGCCCCTTTTCTAAAGCCTCGCTATAGATAAAGGGTTTGAGGGTGGAGCCTGGCGACCGACGCGCGAGAAGTCCATCGACTTGACCTTGAGCGTCCGTGTCAAAGAAGTCAGCACTTCCCACATGAACGAGCACGTCGCCTGTGCGTCCATCCATCACAAAAACCGCACCATTGGGTTGGGGGCTGGCGAATTCCGATCGGGTTTGACGCAAAAGTTGACGAACGTTTTCTGAGAGCGTTTTGTCAATCGTGGTGTGCACCCGCGCCTTCTTTTCTGTGGCGAGCACGTGGCGCGTCACATGAGGCTCGAAAAAGGGCCAATGCCAGGTGGGGCGCGTCGTGTCGGCTTTGGCAACCAAGACGAGGCGAGCGGAGAGGGCACCCTGGGTTTGGGCGAGATCGAGCGCTCGGTTTCGACTGGAAATAAAGTCCACGCCCGTTAACGGGGCACGTTTCACCGGGTTTTGCGGCACCACCGACAAACTCACCGCTTCCACAGGCGTTAAGTCTTTGGCGGCTTTCCCAAAGTAGAGGTGTGCCGCCGCTTCAGCGCCTTCGACGTTGCCACCATAGGGGGCAAGGTTGAGGTAGGTCGCGAGAATCGTCGCTTTGGAATAGTGGGCTTCGTAACGTAAGGCCCAAAGGATTTGCGAGAGTTTCCCCGTGAGCGTTCGGGTATTGAGCCCTAAACGCAGGCGCGCTACCTGCATCGTGATGGTGCTCGCCCCAATGGGGCGCCCCCAGAGGCTCGCCCACGCAGCACGAATTAGCGATACGGGGTTGACCCCCGGGTGCTGATAAAAATACTGGTCTTCGTAGCGAAGGGTGGCGGCTTTAAGCGCTGGCGCGAGGGCGTCGATCGTAACAAACCGACGGTATTGCCCTTCGTCATTGAGGGTAACCGTGAGCCACGTCCCGTCACGGTCGGTGACGATCCGGGATTCGCTCAAATCCCCTAAGAGCGGAGGCGCGGGCAAGAGGCGCAAAATGCCCCAGAAGAGCCCACAGCCCATGCCCATCACGAAAAGGGTGAGAAGCAAGCTTCTCACCCAAGGGTTGATGGGTTTAGTCACGCGGCAAAACCGTAATCGTGGCGTTGACACCGGTGGTCCCCCATTGACGGTCGTCGTTCATTTGCGTCACACGTGCCATCGGGATCGTAAAGGTGCCCATCACCGTAGCACGCAAGCGATAGCGCACCGTGTAGGTGTCACCCGTGGCGTTGACGTTGGCCGTAAAGCGATCGTCGTCTAAGAAGACATGGGTGAGACGGGCATTATCGGTCTTGAAGCGCTGTTGGTTGTCACGAACCCCGCCCAACCACGTAAAGCCGGCAGGCAACAAGTCTTCCACGATCGAGGGGTGCGTTGAGACGAGATCTCGCACGTTAGCCTTCCCCGAGTGCCCCGTCACGCGTAACGTTACCGTGATGGTGTCCCCTAAGCGGATGGGACCCGTAAGGGGCGCGTTGTTGGCCGTCGTGAGGGTCTTCTCAATTTGGAAGCCTTCAATCACGGCCTTATCTTGAGGAGTCTTCGTCCACCCCGCATTGCGTTCACTCCAATAAAGCCCTTCTGCGGCGCCGTTGATCGCCCACTGGGTGCAACCCGACAGCGAAACGCGTCGTCCATAGGGCGTTTCGGTGGTCGTGACCGTCCCCGTTTCTCCTGCTTCGCAACTTAACGTTAAGCCTGAGGGGAGGGCGACAGCGTCGTCACTCCACGCGATTAAGGCGTCCACCAAGAGGCTTCGCGTTAAGGGCGAAAGTGAGTCGAGCGTGGTCGAATCGAGCGAGGCGAGCGCGGCTTCGCGATCGGCCTTACTTTGAAGGGGCGTGGGTAACGCTAAGAAAGCATCCAACCCATTTAAGCCCTTTTCAAGGCGCGCTTGCGTGGTGTCTAAACGGTAGGGGTGTTCACCCAACCCCAATTCAGACGGCTTAAAGTACATGCGCTCCGCCGTATCCCGTAACCAGAGGGCAGTCGCGTCCGTGTTCCAAGCCAGTTTCTGGCGATCCAGCGCCTCCATCAGGCTCACCATTTCAACGCCCGTCATGACGCCCGCTTGCGTGAGGGTGTTAAAGGTCCACGCAAGGAGACGTGCGTCTTCAAGCGTCGTGGTGCGACTCGATGCGGCATAGCGCTTCAAGAGCGACAACCCTTGCTTTAAGGTGTCGGTTTGCGCCGAAAAACCCGTCACCGGTTGGCGAGCCATTAAATAACGAACCGCTAAGAGTAACGGACGTAAATTGTCCGGTCGATCGTAGGCAGCACGAGCGATGAGGCGTTCTGCGAGCGTGTTCGCAGCTTTTAAGCGAGCCGCCACCTCAGGATTTTCAAGGGTCGCGTCCACATCGACCAACGTCATCAATTCAGGACGATTCCCTAAATGAACGAGGTTGATGGCAGAGGTCAGCGTCTCCTCGTCACTCGGGTACGAGGTAGCCAACGCCGCCTTGATGAGCCCTTCAATGAGACTCACGGGCGTCATGGATACCGTTAAGGACGATTCACGATCGAGCGCAAAACGCTCAGGAAGTTGAGGGAGCGTTTGCCCAGCAGTGAGACGACCCCAATATTGACGCTCGGTCGGGTAGTTCGCGGGGCGAACCGATACCGTGAAGGCGTTCTCACTTTCCAGCGACGTCGTCCCCATGGTGCCCTGGGCTTCAGAGCGCACTTCAACCATCCCAGGGGTCTTCGGTGCCGTCACCGTAAAGCCCACCGTATTCGTGGCCTTCGCGTCTAAGGCAAAGTCCGTCTGGGTGTTGAGCCCAAACGCCTCAGACGTCAAAGAAGCCGTCCCCTTGATGGGACCTTCGGTGCTCATCAAGGAAAGCGTTCCCGTGGCGACATCGCCCGGTGATAAATAGGGAGGCAAGAAGACTTGCGTCATTAAGGGAGCACTCACGGTGATCGAGCGCTTGGTGAGCCCTAAGGCGTCCTCACTCGTACTCATCACATAGAGGCGAACCTTACCGTGGTAGCCCTTGGGTAACGTCATCGTGATGGGTTTGGCTTCGTTGGGGTTGAGCGCCACTAAGCCACCCCACCACACGGCGGGGAGTTGCCCCTGGCGACGGAAGGGATTGGTGGCCAGGTTGCTGGCGGCTCGCGCTTCCATACGCATATCGCCACCCGTAATCGCTTGTTCCGGTAACGACACCCCCTCGGGCATTAAGCCCGATAAGTATTGGCGCGTTTGCACCGTTAAGGCACGCGTCCCAAAGAGCGCGTCTAAGGGGGAGGTTGCCTCGTAGCCCGTCTGAGACAAAATGCCTTCGTCAACCGCCCAAACAAAGACTTGAGTGGCCTTGGGGCTCGTGAGCGTGAGCGTAGCGGGCGTATTGATTTTGAGCGTTTCGGGTGCCGTAAGACTCACGTCTAAGGTGTGCTCACGTCGTCCCACAAAAAGGGGCGTCACGGCATGGGCGTACGCCGACAAGAAGCGCTTCGCATCATGCTTGGCACGCATGACTGAGGCCGTTAACCAGACGCGACCAGAGAGCCCTTCAGGGACCGGTAACGCCACGGTGTTTTGACCGCGTACCACAGGCACCTTAATCGTGGCGTGGACACGGTTCGTTTCCAAACTCACCATGGCGACCCCATCAAAGGGCGAGAGTAAGCTCGCCTCCACCGTATCCCCCGCACTGTAGTCCGTCTTCAAGGTCTGCAGACGAACGTCCGCCGTGGGAAGCCGATCGAGCTGGCTTTGCGTTTTAAGCCCATTGGGCACAATCCCAAAGCGAACGTGCCCGAGTTTAAGCCCATCGGCTAAGCCAAAGCGCAAGGTAAAGTCCCCGAGCGTTTCCGTGGGGAGAGTAAGTTCTGCACGACCCTCAGCGTCCGTCGTCACCGTAAAGGTGCGAAGGGGTGTCGTCACATCCACCGTACGGTAGTGAGCGCGCCCATTGGGTAAGGTCGCGAGTTCAGGAACCTGACGGCGACGCTCTAACGTCACCGCCACTGTTTGGTGGGCTACGGGCTTTAAGTCCGGATCGACGAGCGCCAACGTCAAGGGCGCATGCGTGTCCGCCTTGATGGCCGTCAAGCGCGTGGGGATGGCTTCTTCATTGATCCCTAACATCATGGGCATGGGGCTCACGTTGACGCTAAGGGACTCGGTCGCACCCACCGCGCCCGATGCGTCCGTCCCCGTTAAGGCCAAGCGCAGCATGGCGGTGCCATCACGCAGGATGTCGTTGAGATCGAGCGTTAACTGGGCGTTTCCGGAAGCATTGGTTTGAGCCGACAAGGTCTTGGCGTTTTCCTGCCAAGGGGCTTCTTCTCGGGGGCTCAAGAACTTGAAATCTGGCAACGAATCGAAGCGCAGAGCCATCATCGGGGCAATCGTTAACGACCCGGAAATGGTGCGATTTTGTGCCAAACTCCCGTTATTTTCGGCGAGTTTCGTCAAAACGGTTGCAGTGTGTGCGGTAACCCACCCCTTGGAAGCGTTTTCCACGTGGCTCGTTAACGTCATCGTTTCGGGTTCAAAGCCTTGGACCTGGAACGTGAGCCCCGAGAGTAAACGCTCTCCTAACGATAAGCGTGCCCAGTAGGCGCCCGTCGTCTGTTGAGCGCTCGTCGGAAAGTCCACCGTTAAGGCGCCTAACATGGACGGCGTGACGGTTTTCTCTAAGACCGTATCCCCCACGGGATCCATGATGGAAAGCGTTAAGGGAAGATCCTTGGGTAACGTGGCCCAATCCAAGCGCTTTAAGAGTCCACCGAAATGCACCGTTTCGCCGGGGCGATAGAGGTCACGTTCCGTAAAGAGGGTGCCCACCACGTCCGTGTCATCGAGTGCGGGGCCATTTGCCCCAAAGCGGGTGTTGTTGTCAATGTTGGACGGATCCTCTAACGAAATCCACGCCAAATCATTGGGACGAGCGCGTTTAACGAGCACGGCCGTGGGGGCTTGTTCGCGCATTAAACCTGCGAACCCTTCAAAGGAGGCTTTCCCTTGGGCATTGGTGAAGCGCGTCGCTAAGGTTTTCCCATTTCGCGCCAGAATGGAGACTTCCACGCCACGCAGGGCTTCATGGTCTGCCAAGTCCATGACGGTAACGGTGGGGTTGTAGTGCGCGTCTTCTTTAACGAGTACATTTAAGTCCGTCATCAAGAGGACTTTCTTTTCCGAAGAACGGGTGACCCACTGTCCCTCATCGTTTTTCACTTGGGCATCGACCGTGACTACGTAGAGCCCCGCAGCTTTCCCAGGCTCAAAGTCGTTTTTGAGTTCAATGGCGACGTATTGGGCTTGGGTCTTGGGAGCCGATAAGCTAACCGACCCTGAGCGTGCTTCCGTGAGGACGTCAGGCGACAAATCCTCAGCCTTTAAGCGGTTGGCTAAAGCGTAGAAGGGATCACGCACGCGTTGGGTACGCCAAAGGAGGCGCTCTGCCCCTTGGGTGGCCACCGTGAGGGTGCGATCCCCCGAGAGCGTTAATAAGTCGCCCGGCTGCAAAAAGGCGAGATTCACCGTGGGCTCGGGCACCTTGACGATGAGGTGGCGCGTCTCATTGAGTGTGCTCGGCCCCTCAGGTCCCATCCCTTCTTTAAAGCTCACCACGACAAAGCGGTTGGCGGGAGCCGTTAACGCAAAGCGGTGGTGCTGCGACAGGTCGGCGGTGAGGGGCTCAAACGCGACGGGTTCCGCGATTTTCACCATCTCGTCCGTGACCGAGGGGACCTCGAGCCAGTTGGTGGCTTCGAGCGCACTCGCGTCGAGCTTTTCAGGAAGCAGTCGCACATCCAGTGCCTTGGCGACGTCGCCCGTTTTGGTTAAGAGCGTCGTCGTGAAATTCAAGACCACGCGCTGATTGAGGTCTTCATCCGTTTCTTGACGCACACGAATGTGTTCAACGTCAAAAAGGGTCGTGAGCCCGGGTAACGCTACCGAACGGTGCGCATCCGTTTCCCCCGTGGGGATTTGCCAGGTGTTCCCTTTTTGAATGACTTTCCCAGCAATCCCAGGAACCGTCACGTCAAGCGTGGAAGGGCCTTTTCCTAACTGCAACACGTCCACTTGAATCGTGAGGTCAGTTTTGGCGGCATTCCAGATAAAGCGCGGGGTGCCTAAGCGAACCTCGGGGTCGCTAGCACTGAGGGTGATGGCTTTTTCAAGCGCCTCAGGGCTGTCTGGTCGCGTCGACAACTGAAGGCGTAACTGTGCTACACGGCGGCCTGTGGGCGTGGGTTCAAAAAAGAACTCGTCGTCGCTACGCGTCACATTTAAGGGGGGCGTCGCAAAACGCTGGAGGCGATCCAGATGAACGGAGGGCGTGAGTCCCAAGGGGCTTAAGTCCAGCTTGAACGCGGTGTTTGCGGGCCACCCCTCCTTGGGGCGAAAGGTAAGCGTATCCGTGTCGTGCCAAAGCCATTCGCCAGCGAGCTGTGGCTTTAAAGCAAGTCGCCCATCCACTTGGCCTGGGTGCCCTTCAGAAAACTCGCAACGCTCATACCAGTCCTCACCATAGGCGCGTTGGCACGTTTCGCGATCGGGAGCGAAACGTAACGTGAGCGCTTCGTTAGGTCGTTCAATCGAATTCTTTTCAACGGTTAACCAGCGGTCATCCACGGCATTAGCGTTTAAGGAGGCCAAGGCCAGGACACTGAGTAAAAAAGGACGGGTAGGAGGCATAGCTAATTCTTCTTTCTTATTCGAGCGCAATCGTTGATTAGAAAAACGAGTAGGCGCTGGGGCTATCTCGTTCATTGCGCGAAAAAATTCATACGTATCGTTAAAACTATACCGACAATTAACTTACAAAAAGCGTGAGCCTGTAACACAACGTTTCGTGCAGGGGGTAACAAAGACCGAATGAGAGTCTCAAGCGACCCCCGCCCAAATGCAAACGAGCGAGTCTCAAAGGAGAACTCGCTCGTTAAAAACACTTGTTTAGTGCGGGACTTTCCCTCGCGCGGGCTTTTTCCCGCGGGGAAGGGGCTTGGGGGCAGCACCACGACGGTGGCGCTTCGGTGCGGCGGTCCCCACACGTGTCCCCTTTTCACGACGCTCCCCTAAGAGCGCAAAGACCGTGGGGAGTTTGGGAAGGGCTTTTTCGTCGTCATTTAGTGCACGCCACGCTTCAATCGTGAGCGTACGAATGCGTTCATGTTCGCCCGTCACATCAGTGGCTACCGTTAAACGGGTGCCAGGCTGCAGCGTTTCACAAAGGCTCTCAAAGAGCGCTTGGTTACGGTAGGGCGTCTCAATAAAGAGCTGGGTTTCCCCTTCGCCTTGTTGACTGCGCTTTTCCAAGTGACGAATCGCGGGCACGCGCTCATCGGGCTTTTGCGGTAAGTACCCTGCAAACGCAAAGTGCTGACCGTCTAAGCCACTGGCCATTAAAGTAAGCAACAGGGAGCTGGGTCCCACCCACGGCACCACACGAATCCCTAAGGCTTGGGCGCGCGCGACGAGTTGTGCACCGGGATCAGCCACGCCCGGGCACCCCGATTCACTCAGAATGGCCGCATCCGTCCCCTTTAAAACGGGGGCAAGCCACGCGTCCACGCGACTTAAGTCGGGATGATGCCCAATTTCTTCAATCGTGAGCGAAGCAATGGGTTGCGGGTGCTCGAGCACTTTTAAGTAGTGGCGAGCGGATTTCGCGTCCTCCACGAAAAAGGTCGTCAAGGTGCGAGCCATTTCCTGAACGTAGGTCGGGATGGCTTTATTCACATCGCTCTCGCTAATGCGATTGGGGAGCATGTAGAGGGTGCCCGTCATGAGGATTCCTTATTTGAGCCCAGGGAGAACCGCTAAGCCGGCACGCGACAAGAGGCTCGTGAGCGCCATTAACGGCAACCCAATTAAGCTCGTCGGATCGTCCGAGGTGACTTCTTCCATTAAAGCGATGCCTAATTTTTCAATTTTGGCCGAGCCCGCACAGTCGTAGGGCTCTTCAATATCGACATAGGCTTCAATAGTTTCACGTGAGAGCGCACGCATTTTGACGCGCGTAATGCTTTCAACGGTTTCAATCTCGCCCTGCGGGTTCACCACGGAAAGCGCGGTCGTAAAGAGGATGGTTTGCCCCTGCATGCGTTCTAACTGCGCAATGGCGCGCTCACGGGTGTGGGGCTTCCCTAACTTTTCGCCGTTTAAGTCTGCCACCTGATCGCTCCCAATGACGATAGCGCCCGGGTGCTGGGCAGCGACGGCTAGGGCTTTTTCTTTGGAGAGACGCAGTGCCGTTTCGCGCGGGGTTTCGCCTTCTAACGGGGACTCGTCAATCTCGGGGCTTTCACACGTAAACGTCACGGGTAAACGTTCTAAGAGTTCACGGCGATAGCGCGAGCTCGAGGCTAAAATCAGGGGTAACGTCATGGTAAGTTCACCAGGTTATGCGAGGGTTTGTTACACTCTCGGGATTCATTTGAATTGGTCAGTGATAGAAGTGTAGTCACTTGACGACGATTTTTCACTTTTGGAGCCCACGATGTCGAATTTGACTTTGGATAGTTTTGAAGTTGCCCGTAAAAAGTCGGTGCTCGAAGGCGCGTTGTCGCTGGAGGTGATGCCCGAACTCGCTGACGCCATCGAAGGCTTGGTCGAGGGGGAACTCGCCTACACGATCGAAGGCTTAGGTCAGGTGCGTGATTTGCCCGCCGCCCGTTTAACGATCTCGGGCGAAGTGGAACTCACGTGTGCCCGTTGTAATGACGTGGTGATCTACCCCGTGGACGTCTCCATGGTGTACCGCTTTGTGGAAAATGAGGCCCAGGCTGATGCGCTCCCGCTCGACGACGACCGTGAGGGCGAAGACGTCGTGGTGGGCTCGCGCGCCTTTTCCATTGCCGATTGGGTGCAAGAAGAGGTGCTCTTAGGGCTCCCCGCACTGCCCCTTCATGAGGATTGCGAAACGGACGCTTATGAGCCGGAAGTCGCTCCCAAGAAGAAAGCCCCGCAAAAGGTGGGGGATCAGCCTAAAGCCAAACAGGGCGATACGCAGCGTCCCTTTGCTGGGCTCGATCAGCTCTTAAAGCACTAAGACAGAAACGCAATAGCGGGTGGAATCGTTCTAGATCCCACCCGCTTCGTCTTTTTGAGCTAACGGGTTATTTCTTCGCTTTCCCTTTTTTCACCGTGACGCCAGGCTTAGCCACAGCGGTTTTCTCCACGATGGTTTCCGTGGGGTTGGCCGAAAGGGCAGCCAAAATCTCATCGATCTTCCCGAAGCGCGCCTCAGGCGTTGCCCCGCCCGTACTCAGGCGCAATTTCTCTGGCCCCGCCATGCGGGCATCGCGACGCGTTTGCAGCAATCGAATCAAGGCCATCGGATCCAAATTGGGTTTGGCGACAAAGGTAAAGAGGGTGCTACTTTCCGACGCATCAATCTTTTTCACCCCGAGGTCTTCACACTTTAAGCGTAAGCGGTGCACGCGAATGAGGCGCTCTGCGGCTTCTGGCAACTTCCCGTAACGGTCCCCTAAGGCTTCGGCCGTGTGGATTAAATCCGTATAGGTGGTCGCCGAGGCCAATTCTTTGTAGAAGGCCAAACGTTGGGAGACGTCTGTGACGTAGTCCGCGGGAATCAAGGCTGGTGCATGGATATTAATGTCCGTGGTGCCTGGCACATGATTTTCAAAATCAATGCTTTCCCCGTTTTTAAGGGCTTTAACGGCGCTCTTGAGCATACGGTTGTAGAGATCAAACCCGACCTCGGCAATGTCACCCGACTGGTGTTCACCCAGCACTTCGCCAGCACCTCGGATTTCCAAGTCATGCATGGCCAAATAAAAGCCGCTCCCCAACTCTTCCAACGACTGAATTGCTTCTAAGCGCTGCTTGGCTTGCTTCGTGATGGCACCCGAGGGTGGCGTCAAGAGGTAAGCGTAGGCCTGATGGAAACTGCGCCCCACGCGCCCGCGCAACTGGTGCATCTGAGCGAGCCCCAACTTGTCGGCACGCTGCATGATGATGGTGTTGGCGCTCGGCACGTCAATCCCCGTCTCAATAATCGTGGTGCAAAGGAGCACATTGAAGCGCTGTTGATAGAACTCACGCATGACGCGTTCGAGCTCGCGTTCACTCATCTGCCCGTGTGCCACCGCAATGCGGGCCTCAGGGAGAAGCTTGGTTAAGTGCTCCAATCGGTTTTCGATCGTATCGACTTCGTTATGTAAGAAGTACACCTGACCGCCGCGCTTTAATTCACGAATCACGGCTTCACGAATGATCCCGTCGCTTTCCGCGTGCACAAAGGTCTTTACCGCCAAACGACGCTCTGGCGCCGTGGCGATGACGGAAAAGTCGCGAATCCCTTCTAAACTCATCGAGAGCGTGCGCGGAATCGGGGTCGCGGTTAACGTCAGAATATCCACTTCGTTACGAAGCTTTTTGAGTTGCTCCTTCTGGCGCACCCCAAAGCGGTGTTCTTCGTCGATGATGACGAGCCCTAAACGCGCAAAGGCCACTTTGTCCGTTAAGAGCTTGTGCGTCCCAATCACAATGTCCACGGTGCCTTCGGCTAAGCCCGCGAGCGTCTTCGTGGTTTCTTTCCCGGTTCTAAAGCGAGAAAGCTCAGAGACCACTACCGGCCACGCGGCAAAGCGGTCTTTAAAGGTCTGGGCATGCTGTTCAGCTAAGAGGGTGGTGGGGCAGAGTACCGCCACTTGTTTACCGGCATTTACCGCCACAAAGGCGGCGCGCAAGGCCACTTCCGTTTTCCCAAAGCCCACGTCCCCACAGACGAGTCGGTCCATGGGTTTGCCTTCGGTCATGTCACGTAACACCGCCCCAATGGCTGCGGCCTGATCGGGCGTTTCCTCAAAGGCAAAGCCTTCGGCAAAGGCTTGGTAGTCTTGCTCGTTAACTTCAAAGCGCGTTCCCTCACGCTTCGCGCGCATGGCGTAGAGCTGAAGGAGTTCGGCCGCGGTGTCGCGAATCTGTTCTGCCGCTTTACGCTTCGCTTTATCCCAGTCGCCACGACCCAGCCCATGCAAGGGGGCGTTTTCAGGCGCTGCACCCGAATAGCGTGAGATCACATCCAAGTTCGTGACGGGCACAAAGAGTTGGGCGTCATTTTTGTAGCCCAAACGCAAGAATTCCCCCGGACCGTCTGGAGTATCAATAATTTCTAACCCCAAGTAGCGACCCACCCCGTGCTCAACGTGCACGATGGGATCCCCCACTTTGAGTTCTGCCACGTCACGCACAATCATTTCGATGTTGGTGGCGTGTTGCACCTTTCGCCCGCGCGCACGACGAGGGCTCGCGGCATAGAGTTCGGTCTCGGTGAGGCAATCCACCTTTAAGTCTTCAAAGGTGGCCCCTTGATAGAGGGGACCCGTCGTCATCCCTAAGGGGGCGTCACTCTGTAAAAAGGCGTCGGGCGTCTCAAAGAACGGGATCGTCAAGCCCGAGGTGCGAAAGAGTTCCGTCATCGTCCCCGCACGCCCCATGGACCCCGCCACAATCAAAGTGCGACGTTGGCGCAAGGTTTGCGTCGTGAGATAGTTTTCTAAGGCTGTGAGCGGATTTTGGCTCTTTCGTTCAACGGAGACGGAGGCAAAGCGCGCGTCCAATTCCGGGTCGCCCACCGGGGTGAGCTCATAGCGCGCAAAGGCTTTGAGTTTGGCAAAGAATCCGTCGGCCGATTCCCACAAGCGCTCAGGCTCCAAGGGCGGACGCGACGCGTCCCCACGCAGTAAGCGGAAACGCCCCGTGGTGTCGTCTAAAAAGCGCGTTAAGCTCTCGGTGACGTTGCCCACCGTAAAGATGGGGGTGTCAACCGATAAGTAGTCCGAGAGCGTTGCCGTTTCTTCAAAAAAGAGCGGGAGGTAGTATTCAATCCCCGCCGGCATTAAGCCTTGGCCTAAGTCACGGTAGACGGTGCTCTTCGTTGGGTCGCCCGTAAAGTGCGCTCGCCATCGCGCACGAAACTGGGCGACGGCCTCAGGCGTCACCGGGAATTCGTGCCCAGGGAGCAAACGAATGGCGTCCGTGGCTTCCATCGAGCGCTGGGTATCCACATCAAACCAACGGATGGATTCGATTTCGTCATCGAACAAATCCAGTCGGAAGGGACGTTCACTGCCCATGGGGAAGACGTCCACGAGTTCACCGCGCACCGAGAATTCCCCGGGTGCCAAGACTTGCTTGACGTGCCCGTAGCCGGCAGCGGTCAAATTCGTTTTGAGCTGCTCCAGGGACACCCGATCCCCCGTCTTAAAGAAGAACGTGTTGCCACTGACGTAGTGCGTCGGCGCTAACTTCTGAGCAGCCGTCACAATGGACGTGATGACGATTTCCGGGCAGGCAGGGGCGCCCGAGGACAATCGAAAGAGCGCTTCCAAGCGTTCAGAGACGAGGCTCTCTTGAGGGCTCAAGACGTCGTACGGTAAGGTTTCCCAGTCCGGTAAGGTCACGGGTTTGACGTCAGGGCAAAACCACGCCACCTCTTGCTGCAGGCGTGCAATGTCTAACGTGTCCGCGACGATCACCGCCACACGTTGCCCCTTTTTAAAGGCGGCTTTCGCCGCCATGGCATAAAAGAGGGCGTCTGGGTAGCGACTCGGAAGCGATAAGGTATAGCGCGTCCCCACTTTCGGGGTCTCTAAAGCCTTTAACCACGGTGTAATGGAAGCCGACGGAAGCGTAAAACTCATGAGCGTTACTGGGAAGATAGAATTTATAATGCGTTCACTAGTATACGCACTCTCCATGGATTTACCGCTCGCGCTATGTACACGAAACTCTATACCTTTCTGGGGCTCCTGGGCACATGCTCACGTAAACGCTATGGTTACGGGATTTTCTTGGCCTGGCTCATTGAAGTGGCGGCCTTCGCTGGCGCTTTTCTTCTGTTGGTCATGGAGCCACAAAGCCTTGAATTTTATAAAGACGCCAACATGGTGCTCGTTGGGGTGTGGACCCTGGCGTATGTGTGGAGCTTTGGACTCATGCTCCAACGTTTGCGTGCTTTGCAACTCACGCCCGTTTGGGCTTTATTGAGCTTTGTTTTACCCATCGTCTTTAAAGTGGGGTTGCTGTTTGTAACCCCGAAGCCTACCCTCCAGAAATTCTCCTAACGCTCATTTATGATGCTTCCGTTAGGTCTCTGGCACCCCCTTTAGATTGAAGCGCGGGTGCTTTTGTTTTGCGCAAAACAAAAGGGACCTCATCGAGGTCCCCTTTGGGGTGACAGTGTTCTCTTAGAACTGGTACTGGAGCTGAGCGCCCAAGAGTAAGCCATTTAAGGTCTTGAAGCGACCGAGCTTCGTTTCCTTACCCTTCGCACCACCGTGGCCCGGGTGGTAGAGGTTACGTTCCCCGACCCCTAAGACCAAGGAGGCACCCGTATCCAAGACCATGCGCTTGTTGATACGGTAGGAGGCACCCAAGGAGAGCCACAAGCGGTCCGTATCAGGAATCGTCCCAGAACGTAAGGTCGGATCGCTAATTACGCCCGTTTCATAAGCAAAACCGGTGCGAACCGTTAAGTCCGGATTGACGTGGGTGTCTAAACCCACACCCATGAGCCAGTTGTCCTTCCAGCGGGTGGGCTGAGCCTTGCTCAAGTGAGCCGTATCAAGGCGCAATTCCTTGAAGACCGACCACTGCGTCCAACGCACCGTACCGCTCACCGTAAAGGTGGGGTTGATGTCCCAGGAGGCCGAGAGCATGGACCAAGCCGGGGCGCTCATGGAGATGGACGCAGGCGACGTGGCATTGATGTCACTCAACTGAATCTGGGTCTGGCCATTTAACTGACCTAAAAGACCACTGATTTGACCAGCTAACTGGGAGTTACCACCCAAGAGGGCCTTAATGTTGTTGACGACCGGAACCGACAAATCACCCTTGGCGGTGTGCTTGATAGCAGAGCGGTAGGACCAACCCACACGAACCGTGTCCGCGGGCTGGAAGAGTAAACCCACGTTCCAGCCATAGCCCCAGTCGCTCACCTTCACGTCAGCTTCGGGGTGCTTGTTTAATTCATCAAGGATAGGCTTGAGTGCCTGATTAATCTGCGTAGCCTGACCAGGCATCTTCTCAATAACAGCCTTTAAGCCAGCCTTCGCCATGTCAGCAGCGTTGTAGCCCAACTTGGCCTGCACGTGCTGAGCCGAGACCCCACCCCCGATCGTGAGGGTGTCGGTAAGCTTGAAGGAGAACGCGGGGTTAAAGTCCACCACGCGAAGGTCAGAGGAGACGCCCTTTAAGGACTGGTCCCAATTGAGACCGTAGCTCGTTTCAAGACCGAAAGGTGCGGTGACGCCAAAGCCCACCTGGAAGCGGTCATTGACCTGATGCGCCACAAAGGCGTGCGGGATGGCAGCGGGCTTGCCCGGACGGCCATTTTCCTTGGAACCGTTAACGCCTTCAAACTTCAAGTCGATGAGCGCTAAGGTCATCCCACTTTGCACACGCGTGCCTTGACCAAACTGCATGGCAGCCGGGTTGTAGTAAACGCCGGAGAGGTCATCCTTTTCGGCGGCAATCCCGGCGTAGGCACGACCCAACCCCACAACGGACTGTTCCGTGAGCTGGAAGCCCCCGGCCGTCGCTTGGGTCGAGAAGGCGCCAAGTAAGGCGGCACCTAATAAGGCATGTTTAAAGTGGGTCATCTTGGGTTACTCCTGAGTGTGGGGAACGTTTTGTCGCTCAACCCATGGGTAGCTTTAATTTCGAGGCTACTTTATCACAGCAAATCCTTGATTTTAGGAGGGTAGGCGATGTGGATGATGTCGGATGATGTCCCCTGAAATCGCGCCAAAACCCTTGTGCCACTTGGAAAGTTTCGTTTTGCTTCAGGTAAACGGATTACCCTCTCCATGGCATGGGCCTCATCCGTTTAGTCGGTCTGAAAAGTGGGGGCTGAGACCCAAGACTGTCTTTTTCCTGTCACTTGCTTACAATAAAAGGGTTTATAGACTCTACGACGCCTCGTTATGGAAGCCACTCTTCAGAGCCCGTCCCCCTTTGTCGGACTCATTTGTGCCGCCGGGGTCGGTTCGCGTATGCAAGCCGATCGCCCCAAGCAGTATTTGCCCCTTTGTGATGTGCCCATGTTGGTACGTACGGCGCGCGCCCTCGTGCAAGATGTGCGCCTTCGTGAGGTGGTCATTGTGGTGAGTCCCGAGGACCCCTACATTGACGAGATTGAAGGCGACTTGCCCGATCGCACGCGCATTTTGCGTGTGGGGGGCGCCACGCGCCACCAAAGCGTTTTAAATGGCTTAATGAATTCGGGCTTTAACGAGCACGATTGGGTCTTAGTGCACGATGCCGCGCGTCCGTGCTTAGATAAAGCGGACTTATGCGCCTTGATGGATGAAGTGGTTACGCCCTCGTGCGAAGCCGTGGGCGCCATTCTGGCAAGCCCCGTGGCGGATACCTTAAAGCGCGTGACGCCAGAGGGCTTCATTGAAAAGACGATTTCGCGTGACGGCCTTTGGCGCGCCGCCACCCCGCAGCTCTTTCGCTTTAATACGCTGGTTGAAGCCTTAACGCAAACCGACGTTACCGTCACGGATGAAGCGAGTGCTGTCGAAGCGCTCGGTCAACCCATTCGCGTGGTGACGTGTCAGAGCACCAATTTAAAAGTCACCCAACCCTCAGACAAAACCCTGGTTGAAGGGATCTTAGGAGGCACGATGCCAGAATTTCGCGTGGGTCAAGGCTACGACTCGCACCGTTTAGTCACGGGTCGCCCGTTAATTGTGGGTGGCGTTACGATTCCCTATGAAAAGGGGCTCTTAGGACACTCGGACGCCGACGTGTTACTCCATGCGATTACGGACGCTGTGTTAGGAGCCGCGAGTTTAGGGGACATTGGGGAGCATTTCCCGCCCTCGGACGATCGCTTTAAGGGCGCTGACAGCGCTACGCTCCTAGCGGAAGTCGTGCGTCGCGCGAAAGAGAAGGGCTTTACAGTTGTGAATTGTGACGCCACCATCATTGCGGAAGCCCCCAAGATGGGGCCGCATCGCCCTGCCATGAAGGCGCGTATCGCGGAACTTCTTCAGGTGGACCAAGATGCCGTCAACATCAAAGCCAAAACCAACGAGCAGATGGATGCCGTGGGGGCAGGGGACGGCATGATGGCGCAAGCCGTCGTGTTGATGCGCCGATAAAGGAAAAAGCCAGTGAGGATGGTCTCGCTGGCTTTTTTGTTGACGTTAGGCAGTGGGATTGAGCTTGCTTTCGGCTTTACGCTTTTCGGCTTCGAGCTTTAAACGGCGTTTGCAGCTTTCCGTGGCTAAGGGAAGCGTTAACGCGACGCACAAGCCCGTGGGCGTATTTTTAGAGAGTTCCAGGGCGCCCCCAGAGCGTCGTACGAGGCGATCCACAATGGCGAGCCCAAGGCCCGTTCCGGTGACCCCAGTGCGTGCACTCTCGCCACGCTCAAACGGACGCACCACGCGGCTTAATTCGGCATCCGGTAACCCCACGCCCTGGTCTCGCACTTCAAGGCGAGCGCCTCGGGCGTCTGCCTTTACTGTCACCGATAAGCGCAATACCCCATCCTGACTCATCCCATAGCGCTGGGCATTGGTAAAGAGGTTTTGAATGGCGCGCGACAGCTCCAAGGGGTGCGCGACCACGCAGAGGTGTTCGGTAAAGTCCGTCTTTAGATCCAGTGTGGGACCGCACTTCAAGCGGGCATTGTTAAGCGCCTGCTGGGTCGCTTCCGCTAAATCCACTAAGGTTTGGTTTTCGTAACTCTGACGGGAATACGAGAGGAACTGATCGACGATGTTTTCCATCTGAAGGAGGTCGCTCACCATCGCTTCACGACTTTCCTCGGGGAGGTCAGCGAGTTCCACTTCGAGGCGCAAACGCGTAATCGGGGTGCGTAAGTCGTGTGAAACCCCAGCCAACAACAATTCACGGTCCGCTTCCATACGGCGCAAATCTTGCACCATGTGGTTGAAATTGCGGTTCACCATCTGAATTTCAATCGTCCCCTCATCTTCAGGTAGGGGCGGCGGGCTTTTCCCTTGCCCCACTTGGGTGGCGTAAGCAGAAAGCGCTCGAAGGGGCCAGTTAACGTGGCGAGTAAGTAAGGTTGCCCCCAGAAGGCTCATCACGCCTGCGGCCACGGCCCACCATAACCAGGCCGTCCCAAAGGGAGGATTTAAGAGGTCCGCGCGGGTCTGCAGCCAAAAGGATTCCCCATCGATATTTAAGGTGACCCAGAGACCGGGCTTCCCATTGACGCGGTTAGCGATGATGGTTTGCTTCCCTAACGCTTGGTGCACTTTTTGCGCAATGAGCCCATTCATCCCCTCCGTGTTGATGGGCACAATGCGGTCGGTGGGTTCATGCGGAGAAATCTGTAAGCCTTCGCGCTTAGCTAAAAGGCGCAACAGATCCTTTCGGTGCATAGGATCGGCACTCACCAAGGCATAACGCGTGAGGTTGGTGGTGGTAATGATTTGCTGAGCAATCCCTTGAGCGTACGGCAACTCACTGAAGACGCGAAAGCTCTGTAACCAGCCGATCACACTAAAGAAGATCAAGCCGCAGAGCAATAAGAAAGTGCGCCAAAAGAGGCTCCGTGGGGCCTTAGGGCGGTTGAGTTTGAGCATGCGTGCTCCTCAAAAAGAGGGGGAACACTAAAAGTGTAATCGAAAAAAGAAAGCCCCCTGGTGGTCGGTACCAAGGGGCTCGGACTCAATTACTTGGCGTCCACTTTAGCGGTGTCCGCCTCCGTGGCATCGTCCGGAATGAAGACGTACCCTAAGCCCCAAACCGTCTGCAAGTAACGCGGCTGGCTGGGATCGGGTTCGATCAACTTACGAAGGCGGGAGACCTGAACGTCCAACGAACGGTCAAAGGCTTCGTATTCACGACCGCGTGCCATTTCCATCAACTTATCGCGAGAGAGCGGCTGGCGCGGGTGACGGGCAAAGGCCTTCAAGACGGCGAATTCCCCGGTGGTCAAGGGCACCGTTTCGCCATTTTTCTTCAGAACGCGGGTCCCCAAGTCCAATTCAAACTCACCGAAGACGACGAGTTCGTTTTCACGCGAGGGTGCCCCCGGGGCATCTTGCTGCGGACGGCGACGTAACACGGCGTGCACACGCGCTAACAATTCACGCGGGTTAAAGGGCTTGGCGATGTAGTCATCGGCCCCCAATTCGAGCCCGACGATACGGTCAATTTCTTCACCGCGTGCCGTGAGCATAATCACGGGCGTCATGTCCTTGGCGGCACGTAAGCGACGAAGAATCTCTAACCCGTCTTCGCCCGGCATCATCAAGTCCAAAATCAAGGCATCGAAATGTTCACGAACCCAAAGGCGGTTCATGGCGGCGCCATTTTCGCTCACAAACACTTGGAAGCCGTTTTCGCCCAAGTAGCGGCGCAATAAGTCACGTAAGCGGGGGTCGTCATCAACGACTAAAATCTTAGGATTTCGTTCCACAATAAACTCCTTAGAGAGTGGGGGTGTTGAAGTCATTATGGGGGAGGAGTCCCGATTGTTACAACTTTTTTTGCACAAACAAAATACGTTGTTACAAATTTAGGGTTTGTGTTGCATTCGGTACAAGCGGGGATTTTTATAAAGTTAAAAATCTAAAAATAATCGATTGAAAAACATCGACAAAATAATAATGTTAGGCAGCAATAATTTAATAAAAGAAGGAGAGGACCAAAAATGACCGCTTCAGTGCTGATGAATCTATGGTGGGCGCTCTGTTTGGCGAGTGTCTTTTTATTGGTAGGGATGGTCCTGCGTGCGCGCTTTAGCGTTTTTCAACAAACCTTTATGCCCGCGTCCGTGATTGGCGGGTTTTTATTGTTGGCGGTGGGACCTGAAGGCTTTCACGTGCTCCCTATCCCTGAGGATTGGCTCAGCGCCTATCGTCTTTTGCCAGGGCTCTTGATCATTCCGATTGTCTCAGCCGCGCCCTTAGGCATGGCGAAAACCAGTTGGTCCACCTTAAAAGGGGTGATGCCCTTAATGGGGGTCGCGTTAGGGATTAGCTTTTTGCAGTTTGCCGTGGGCTTTGGCGTTAACGCCTTTATGTTCCCCGGGCTCTATCCCACGTTTGGCTGGGAATTGGGGCTGGGCTTTGCCGGCGGGCACGGCACCGCTGGGTTATTAGCCAATATGCTAAAGAGCCAAAACCTCGACTTCTGGGCCACTGCTCAGGGCGTGGGGGTGACCTTGGCCACCGTCGGGCTTTTGGGCGGGATTCTAGGCGGCATGGCCCTCATTCAAGTAGGCCTGCGCCGAGGGTGGAGCGTGCTGGGGTTAAGTTCTCAGTGGCCAGGCAGCTGGAAAACGGGGCTCGTTTTAGATCCCGACAACCAAACGTCCTTGGGGCGTGAAACGGTAAAGGGGACGAGTCTGGAAACCCTGGCGCTTCACTTTGCTGTGATGGCAGCGGTATGTGGCGCGGCGGCGGGCTTTTTAGCGCTTGTTAAGGCGTACCACATTCCCATCCTCTCCAAAATTACCGTTTGGGCCTATGGGTTACTTTTCATGCTCGTGGTCAACAGCCTCTGGCAACGCTCTCGCTTTAGTGCGTTATTAGACGGGCGCGTCAAGGGGCGCATCACGGGGGCGTTAACGGACTTTGCGGTGCTCTGCGCCATTGCGGCCATGCCCTTGAAGGCCATGTCGGACTTATGGGTCCCGATTGCCGTCTTAAGTGTGGTGGGGTTACTTTTTACCGCGGCCTACTTGGTGTGGGTGGTTCGAAAAACGAAGAGCGAAACCTGGTTTGAAGAGACCGTGGCCCTTTACGGGATGTACACCGGGGTCTTTATGACGGGGTTGCTTCTTTTGCGCGTGGTGGACCCGGAAGGGAAAACGCCCGCGCTATCTCGCTATGCTTTGACGTACGCGTTCTCCGGCCTCATTTACTTTGCGGCATTGAATGCCATTTTGGAATTGGTGCTCAGTTCGGGCGCCGGCATAACCGCTGGGGTGTGTGCTCTTTTGGGGCTTTTAGCAACGGTTTTCGCAATCGGAATCGGTCATCGGCTCAAAGGCTGAAGCGCTCTCAGACTACCCTTTTGAAAGAAACGTAATAAAGCTGTTACGTTTTGAGTCAGTTTCACTGTGGGCTTTCCCCACACTCCTTGCTATAGTGTGAGGTATCAAGGAGTATGAGTGGTCATTATGAAAGTCACAGTACAAGCAGTACTTGCCTTAGGGTGTGTGGGCACCATGGCGGGCGCGTGCGCGGGATTACCCAGCACGCCCTCGGTGCCGATGCGCACGATGGGGTTGGTCTCGACCAATGTTGAGCATCCAACTCAGGCACGATTGTGGTCAGACTTGGACGCTGATGAACGCGTACAGGTGTGGCCGTACTTGGATCGAGTGAGTCGCGCCCAGTATTGGTCGTCGATGAGTCTCAAGGAGCGCGAAGCCCTTCGTCAGCGCCTGAGCCAACGTGACCAACGTGAAATGCGAGAGCGCTATACGCTCTCTGAGAGCGCCAAGGCGGAAGAGCCCGATGAGCGGATGTGTGATGACGATCGCCATTTACTGCGTCGTCAGATCATTGAAGTGCATATGGAACTCTCGGGGGAGCACGGCAACGTTGAGCACGCAAGCCAACCCTAAGCTTGGCAGAGTCTTTCCCCTTATACCATCGCCCTGTTAGGTTTCGACCTAATGGGGCGTTTTCGTCAGTGTTTCAAGACACCCTCGGTATAATGAGAAGATTCGTTTTTATTCTTCCTTTTCTTCTTCGCTATGTCCGCTACGCTTTTGTGCTTGGATACGGCCAATGCCGTGTCGTTAACGTGTTGTGCTGATGAAACGGGGGGCGTCTTAGCCCACCACATCAATGCTGGCCAAAATAAACAAGCGGAAATCATGATGAAGGCCTTGAATTCGGTGCTTTCTGACGCCAAGAAGACCAAGTCGGACATCACCGCCGTCGCCTTTAGTGAGGGCCCAGGGGGCTTTACGGGGTTGCGTGTAGCGTGCGGTGTCGCCCAAGGCTTAGCCTGGGGGCTCAATTGCCCTGTGGTGCCTGTGGGGACCTTAGCGATGTATGCGCAAGCCGCTCGCGTGGCGCATGCCTTAGACGCGGGGGCGATTCTCGCCGTTTTAAATGACGCGCGCATGAATGAAATCTATGCGGAAAGCTTTAAAGTGACGGACACGGGAGTGGAATCCTGTGGCGACGCCCTCTTAGTGAAGCCCGACGACGTGGCGCTTTGGTTAGAAGCCCAAGGCGCCCAAATGATCGTCGGGACCGCGCTAACCGTTTACGAGCCCGTCAAAGCCCTGACGCAAACGGCTTTATCCGTGACGGATGACGACTTAGTCAACGCCTTAGCGCACTTGGCCGCAGAAGCTTACCGCGCCGGGAAAACCGTGACGGCCGCGCAGGCGGCACCTCGCTACGTGCGCGATCGCGTGGCGTTAACGCGTGAGCAGCGTGAAAATGGGGAGCGCCTCTAAATGACGCTTGCCATTCGTCCGTTGCTACTAACAGACGTTCCGCGACTCGAGGAACTGGACCAAGTTCTCGAATTCACCCCGTGGACCGCTTCCATGTTTGAAGCAAGTGTGGAGAAAGCCCAAAAGGGGACGGAAGCGATTGCCTTAGGGGTCGTGGACGAGACGGATACGCCGGTGGGCTACCTCATCATTGATGTGATGGGCTTTGCCCTGGAGGCGGAAGTCTTAACCGTTGGGGTGGCACCCAGCCACCAGCGTCAAGGCTTAGCCCAAGCGCTTTTCTCAGAAGGGCTCGCGATCTTGAGTCGCCAGATCCCAGCGGGGAGCCTTTTTTTAGAAGTGCGCGAAAGTAATCTGGGCGCGCGTCAGCTCTATAAGAAATTAGGGTTTGAAGACGTGGGCTTTCGCAAAAACTATTACCAAACCGACAACGGACGTGAGGGCGCCATCTTAATGCGCTTAACCGTTCAAGGATGAGGACTAACGGGATGTTTACCGCACAACAGTGTCAAATGATTGAGGCCATGGGGCTGGGTCCCGTATGGCTTTCGCGCCGTAGTGTTGATCCCTTGTTGGCGCCTGCCTCGGTGGCTGCGACGCCCGCAACCGTGACGCCCGCCCCCGCTACGCGCCCGACGACGGTGTCAAGCGCTGTCACGAGTACCGTCTCGAGCACAGCGCCCGTCGAGCGCGCCCCGCGCACGTTCCGACCCCGTGAAGAAGGGGTTGATACCGATAAGGTGGACGCCTTTATGCGTCGCGTGAAGGCGCCTGATCGCTCGCAGTTAGAGCAAGTGCCCGAAGACACCACGACGGTGGTGCCGGTGACCCCAGAGCGCTATTCCGCCGCCACCACGCGTGACGACTTGATTGCGCTCGTCAAAGACGAAGTGAGTCAATTGCGTCCCACGTTAAGCCCCTTGGTGGTTTTTGACGCAGGGGACGTGTCTGCGCCTTTAGTTGTGGTCGGGGTGGAGCCCGGCGCCAACGAAATGCTCAATGCTCAACCCTTTAGTGGCACGGCCTTAACGCTTCTTGAAGGGATGATGGGGGCGATTGGCTTGGATGCAGCCCAAGACACCTATCAAACCACGCGCTTAAAGTATCGTCGACACCACAATGAAGTGTTGGATGCCAAGCGTGAGGCTTGTGCGGATGCGCTCCTTTTAGCGCAACTCGAATTAACGCAAGCTAAGGCCCTTCTTTTTTTAGGGGACGATGTCGCCAATCGCTTTATGGAAGCGGGAGAAAAGGAAGCAGAGCTCACGGTAGGGAACCGAACGATTACCGCGATTCGGTCACATTCCATGACGGATTTGTTGCGTTCGCCCTTACTCAAGGCCGACGTATGGGCCGATCTCCTTCGCGTCAAGCACGTGTTAACACGCGTTGACTAATTCGCAAATTTCGCCAAGATAGAGCCATTGATTAATTGCAATCGTCGAGGAGGACCAACCTCGACGGTTTTTTTCTCTCAGGACCAAACCATGACTCAATCGACGCCTTCGAATGAGCCGTCAAGCTCAAGTTACACGCGCGCCATGGCAGCCGCCTCGCGTGAAGCCCGTTGGGGGTTTTTGTTTAGTATCGCGATTGCGCTCTTTTTCTGGGGCGCCATTTTTCTCTTAGAGGGGGCAGATCGCGTCGCCGGTCTCCCGCTTTGGTTTTGGTGGGCCATGTTAGGGGGCTACCTCTTGAGTCTCGTGGCGGTATGGGGCTTTAACCGTTTGCATGCGAGCGACCCCGACTTTGACCGCGCCGTTGAGGCCTTAAAGAAGGAGGCCCAATAATGGACGCAATCAATTGGACGGCCACCCTTCCTCTGGTGGTCTTTTTTGCCGTGATGCTGGGCTTGGGGTTTTTAGCGCGCCCGCGTGAAAAAGCCTTTTCAGCGCTTAACTACTACCTGGGCGATCGCGCGCTCTCGGGCTTTGTGCTCGCAATGACCTTGGTCGCAACCTATGGGTCTGTAAGCTCCTTTGTGTCGGGTCCAGGGGTGGCCTGGAAGCTGGGGCTCGGCTGGGTCGTGTTTGCGGCTCCACAGATTATTGCGGGGTTCCTGGTCTTAGCCGTTTTAGGTAAAAAATTGGCCCTCGTGGGGCGCCGCTTAGAAGCCTTAACCCTCATTGACATCATCCGTGCGCGCTTTGGCGAGACGGGCGCTGGAGGGGTGCTTTGGCGACTCTGTGCGTTGTCGTTGCTTCTTTTTATGACCGCCATGATGGTGGGGCAATTGATGGGCGGGGCACGCATTTTCTCTGCCGTCATGCACGTGGACTACACCGTGGGGTTACTGCTTTTTGGGTTAGTGACGGTGCTCTACAGTGCCTTAGGGGGCTTTCGTGCGGTAGCGCTCACCGATACGCTGTGCGCTCTCTTGATGGTAACGGGGATGCTCCTTTTAGGGGGCGTCTTAATCGGGAAAGCGGGTGGCTGGACGGCGTTGACGACGTCGTTGAGCACGTTGCCCGTCAATAACGTAGAGGGGGCGTTCTTTACCTATAACGCCGGGGGCGCGCTGTCCCTTCCCCTTTTGCTCTCGGCGTGGGTCTTAGTGGGCTTTGCGACGGTGGGGTTGCCGCAGACGGCACTTCGCACCATGGTCTACGAAAAGAGCCAAGATATGCGTCGTGCGATGCTTTACGCGAGCGTCGTGTGTGGGGCCTTAATGATTGGGGTTACGCTCTTAGGCGTTTTAGCGCGCGGCGTGATGCCCACGTTAGAAGGAAGTACGGATACCATGATGCCCACCTTGATCGTTTCGGTGCTCGACCCTTGGTGGGCAGGGGCCTTATTGTTGGGGCCCATTGCCGCTACGATGTCGACGGTGAGCTCGTTACTTTTAATGGCGGGGACCGCCCTGGTGCGAGACCTCTTGCAGAGCTTACGCCCCATGGACGACAAAACCCTCTCGGCGCGCACGCGTTGGGCCACGATGGGCTTAGGGGTGGTCGCTCTAGTGGGCGCCATGTACCCCTTGGATATCGTCGTCTGGGTCAACATGTTTGCCTTCGGTGGCTTAGAAATTGTCTTCGTGGTGGCCTTGGTGGGGGGCTTATTTGTGGCACGCGCCTCGGCCCTCGGGACCTTGGTGTCGATTGCGACGGGCCTTCTTTTCTACATCGTGGTGCTCACGTGGAAAATCCCCATGGGCGGGTTTCATGCGGTGGTGCCAGCACTAGCCATTACCTTGGGGCTCTTTGCGCTCTCCGTGTGGTTGAAGCCTGAGCGCCCCAATGACACCGTGAAGTCCGTTTTCTTCCCGCATCTGAACGTCTAATTCGGGAAAGAAGAAAACACTTCGCCAAACCCAACCCCAACGGGGTGGTGACGGGAATCGAATCCGTCACCACCCCGTTTTCGTTTTTGTCTCAAGACTCGACGCCCTTAATCGAAAGGGGAAAGGGGAAAGGGGGAAGCGAGAAAAACAGAAGTGAGAAGAGGGAAAAGCGATGGGGAGGTGGGAAAAGAGACGGGGAGACGTGAAAAGAGACGGAGAGAGGGGAAAAGAGACGGGGAGACGCGAAAAGGAGGAAACCAGTAGGGGGGAACCAAACGTGCTCTGAATTGGATTCAACAAAAACGCCCCCCTCAAACGAATTGAGAAGGGCGCTTTGAGCGTTACGGACGCTTTACTTTTCCGGGGACTGCACCGGCATATGGCAGGTCGTGCACACGAAGCGACGGTTATCCAAGTCTGAGCCCGTCATGTGGCTCTTCGGGATAAAGCCACGCGGGGCACTCTCGTCCTTGGCTAACTGGTGGCAAGCCATACACTGGTTGACATCCTTTTTGATGGGCACAAAGGCCGCGATGTCATGCGGGATGGGATTGGCCGCATCAATCCCCTTGTGGGGGTTTTCCGTGGAGCCCATCGGGCTCGTGGCAGTGAGGCTCCCCATGGACGTGGCCGGGGTCGGTAAATCCGGCGTCGGGATCGCTTGCACGGAGAGGCTCATCCCTAGGGTCAACAGGGCGGCAAAAAGGGTGTTACGTAACATGTTTTCTATCTCCTGAGCGGGGATTCGCGGGCGGGGACGGACTGTGTCAGTCCACTTCGAGCGGGCGAATCCCCCACAAATGGTGGTCAGTGGGTTAGCCGAGTTTTTCAACCTTAACGGCGGTCTTCTTGAAGTCCGGTTCCTTACTTAAGGGGTCGGACACGTCTTGGACCACGGCATTGGCCATGACACGCGCATCAAAGAAGGCTAACCAGGTCGAGCCCTTGGGCATCAAGTTACGGAACTTCGTTTCCACTAACGCACGGCACGACCCATGGCGACTCGTCACCTTAGCCATGTCCCCGCGCTTTAAGCCACGCTTTTCGGCGTCCGCCGGGTGCATGTAAAGAAGGGCATCGGGTTCCGCAGCATTGAGTTCGGGCACACGCAACGTCATCGAGCCCGTATGCCAGTGCTCTAACACACGACCCGTGCAGAGCCACATGTCGTACGTTTCATCGGGCATTTCGCAGGGGTGCTGGTAGGGTCGGAAGAAGATCTTCGCCTTACCCGCTAAGCTCACCTTTTCAGGGTTCGTCACACCATGCAAGTTCCCCGTGGGCAACGCCTTTAATAAGGGACCATAGAAACGGTTACCGGGCTTGGCATAGGGGTCGTACTCAGGGTTAAAGCGCCAGAGGGTTTCTTTGCCGTTGACGACCGGCCACGTTAAGCCATGGACCTTCGGGGACAAGTACGTATCAAAGTCCGCCAAGTCGTGACCATGCCCTAAGGTGAATTCACGGTATTCGTTAAAGAGGGCCTTTTCTGGCAAGTAGGCCAAGCCAAGCGCCTCACCCGTGGCATTCAAGGGGGTCTTGTACAACGGATCGGGCCAGGGAGCGGGCGCCAACACCTTCGGGGCAAAGAGCACATCAAAGAGGGTATCGTCGTCCTTATAGCCCATGGCGTGCATGGCTTCTAACACGTCCGGTAACTCGTCGTTGGGGACACCCTTCAAGGGCTGCGCCTTATAGACTTCACCCACGGTAAAGTGCTTGGAGAATTCGAGCATCATCCAGACGTCCGTACGGGCGTCACCCGGAGCCTTCACCATCTGTTCCCACCCTTGGGTACGGCGCTCGCCGTTACCGAAGAGCCCCCACTTTTCAAAGTGGAAGGCCGCGGGCAGGATCACGTCAGCGACCGTGGTCGAGAACGTGGGATAGACATCAGACACCACCACGAAATTCTTCGGGTCGCGGGCGGCCTTAATCCAGTGCGAGTTGTTCGGCGTCGACTGGAAGATGTTCACCACCTGCGTCCAGACAAAGTTCACGCTCCCGTCCTCGAGCCCACGCATGATGTTCATGATGTGGGTGCCGACCTTGGGGTTTAACGTGCCGGGCGCCACCTTCCAATGCTTTTCCGTGATCTCACGGTGCTTGGGGTTCGCGACCATCATATCGGCGGGCAAGCGGTGCGCAAAGATACCGACTTCACGTGCGGAGCCGCAAGCCGAGGGCTGCCCTGTGAGCGAGAAGGCGCCGTTCCCAGGAGCCCCATGTTTGCCGAGCAACAGATGCAAGGCGTAGATCTGTTCGTTAACCCACACGCCACGCTGGTGCTGGTTAAAGCCCATGCACCACAACGACAAGAGGTTCTTGTCTTCGCAGACCATGTCCGCTAAGCGCTTGAGTTTGCGCTGGAATTCTTCACGCGACTCGTCCACGTCCCCGTGGGCTAAATCCGTCACGAAGTCGAGCGTATAGGGGGCAACGCCCTTCTTGAATTCCTCAAACGTGATGAGCCAGTGCTTCACCGCACTCTTGGTGTTCTTCTGCTCAATGGGAACGCCCGCTTCTAAATGCATGGCGCGTGCTTCTTCCTTGGTTAAGGTGACGACACGCTCTTTTTGCATCATGTCTTTTTCGGCGTCATAGGAGAACTTGTCGTTGGGACGAAGCCCGAACCCGATGTCGGTAACGCCCGCAGCAAAGACGCAGTTTTCCTTCACAAAGTCGTGATTGACCTTGTCGCGCTCGATGACTTCACGGATGAGGTAGTTGAGCACCGCCAAGTCGCTATTGGGTTTGATCACCAAGGTTTCTTCGGCTGCGGCCGAGGAGAGGTTCTTGTAGGTGGTCACATTAAAGAGCTTGGCTTTCCCCGTCTTCAAATGGTTAACCGTACGGCTCCAGAGCACCGGATGGGCTTCGGCCATGTTGTTACCAAAGAAGATCATGTTTTCGGTCTTTTCTAAGTCCGCATAGACGTTAGCGGGTTCATCCACCCCGAAGACCTGATACATCCCGACCACAGCCGAGGCCATGCAAAGGCGGGCATTGGGGTCGATGTTATTGGAGCGGAAGCCACCCTTCCAGAGTTTGCTCGCGGCATAGGCCTCCGGAATGGTGTTCTGGCCCGACATGACCATCCCAATGCCAGAGGGGCCCTTTTCCTGGTAGACGCGCTTAAATTGCTTGACCATTTCGGCCATGGCGACGTCCCAGCTCACGGGCTGCATCGTGCCGTCTTTGGCAAACTTGCCGTCCTTCATACGCATCCAAGGGGTCGTCAAACGGTCCTTGGCGTAGAGCATGGTGCTGTTGTAGTAGCCCTTCATGCAAAGAATGCCGCGATTCACGGCGCAATCGGGGTCACCCTTGACGGCAACGACTTGGCCACCTTTAACGCCAACCATTAAGCCGCAGCCCGTGCCACAGAAACGGCACACGCCTTTTTTCCACTGAAGGCGATCGAGCGCTTCAGCCGACTCGGCTTTGCTGGCCATGGGGAAACCCGCCGACAAGGCAGCACTCGCCGCCAAGCTCGACTTTAAAAGCGCGCGACGCTTCACGTCCACGATGGGAAGGGTTTTCATACGATTCTCCTAGAGTTTGACACCGGGGTTGACTAAGTTTTTGCACTCAGTTTGGGGATCGGTGTCAGGGTCGAAAGACAAAGGCTGATGAGAAAGGGGGGCGAACGTTTTGGGATTGAGTCTTTTCCTCTTAAACGCTGACAGACGCTTGAAGATAAAAAGAGCCTTTCCCTTTGGGTGATGTGCGCTTGGGGTCCCGCTTTCTCTTAGAGGCCTTTATTCAAAGTAATGGTTGACGGGACTCACTTTTAAAACCGATTCAAGGGATTCGATCGTTTTAAAGGTGTCCACCAACGCATGGGTGTCGTCGGCTTCAATCACGGCGATTGCGCGTTCTGACTCCGCGTCCACGTCATGGAGGTCGACGCCAGGGATTTGTCGCACGGCATTCATCGCTTCGGTTAAGCGACCGGGCTGGGCGACTAACAACACGCCAGAGAGTTGCATAGGTGGGGGTTCTCCACAAAATTTTTGGGGCTAGCGCTAGTGCCACAAGTCCTTTGCGACTGATTAGCGTTGTATCGCCATCCTAGCATTGGGGCGTTTCCCATAACAGTATCGTTAGGGGGAGATTGCATGAAGAGAAACGAGATGAGTAATAACCCTTTTGTTTGACGAAAAACACGTCGATTTTTGCAAAGCCTATCGCAAGAGCCTTGATAGATAAGCTTTCGCTATTCCGTTGTTGAATAGCGAGCTACCCTTTTGGGAGTATTTGGGGGTGGAAAACCAGCGTCAATAAAAGAAAAGAACCCGGTGTTTGACACACCGAGTTCTTCGTTTTCGCCCTAGGTGTTGCAGGGGTGCAACGCCTTGCGAATTTTGTGTTAGCGGGTTCTTGCCTTATTCGGCTGCCACAACCGCTTGTTCACGGTCGAAACTGTTCTTAAAGAAGAATTCGTAGATCACCAAACCGATAATCGGGAAGATGAAGTTGAGGGCCGCGGTCATCGGGTCATTGATGATGGCGTTGATGATAAGCCCCACCATGATGGCGCAGATCAAGTACACGCTATAGGGATAGAACCAAACCTTGTAAGGACGTTCCATCGTCGGATACTTCGCACGCAGACGGATCACACCCCAGAAGGCTAAGCCGTGGAAGATCATGCCGCACACCGCCACCAAGCTCGTCAAGTCAGAGAGGTTATGCGTCCAGATGAGCACAATGGAGATCCCGGAGCTGGCTAACAGGGCGTTGACCGGCGTACGGTACGTGGGATGGAGCTTGGCTAAACTCTTGAAGAACGCCCCATCGCGGCTCATGGCGTAGTACATGCGGGGGAAGACCATCACGCAACCGGATAACGAGTTGAAGATTGCAAAGGCCATGGCCATGCCGACGATCAAGAGACCGGGTTCACCAAAGAGCACGAAGGCGGATTCCTTCCCTAAGTACATGTTTCGGTTTTCACCCGTCAACATGTTGACGATGGTGTCATAGGGGAGCACACGGAACACAGCGTAGTTAAAGAGGATGTAGAGCACCGTCACGCCCACGATCGAGAGGATCATGCTCAGCGGAATGTTGCGATGCGGGTCCTTCACTTCTTCACTGATCACGTTGAGGTTGGTCCAACCTTCATAAGCCCAGAGGGTGGCGATCACACCAAAGCCAATCATAGAGATTAAGCTCGCCCAGTCGGGGTTCCCGGCCGGCATCAAGGTTAAGTCAGGGGTTTCCGTGCCCCAGAGAAGGCCGGCAATCAAGACCACCAAAATCGGGAGCATCTTTAAAACCATGAAGAAGCTCTGCACCCAGTTGGCGCTCTTAATCCCACGGTAGTTAACGGCCGTGAGAATTACCACGGTGCCCGTGGCCAACATGCGTTGCCAGAAGGAGTCCATCCCCGGCACGAAGGTGGCAATCACCGCGGCAAAGGCTACCGCCAAGGCGGCAATGGAACCAGAATTCCCGAGGGTAAAGTTGGCAAAGCCACACATAAAGGCTAAGCGTTCGCCGTAGGCTTCACGAAGGTAGACGTAAACGCCACCGGCCTTAGGCATCATGGCGCCCATTTCGGCGTAACAGATCCCGGACAAAAGCGTCACTAAGCCGCCAATGACCCAGACTAAGAGGCTAAGCCCAAGGCTCATCCCCGTGCGCTCTAAGACTAAAGCGCCGATATAGAAAATGCCGGAGCCAATCATAATGCCGGCGATCACCGAGACGCCACCGAAGAGGCCTACCTCTCGGCGAAGTTCGGTTTGCGTCGAGCTTAATCGGCTCTCTGCGTGTTGCAGGGTTTCAGACATGAGGTCTCTCCAAAAAAGGATGTCAATGTGATGGATACAAAAAAAGCTGCATCACTATCGGATGCAGCTTTCTTTGCTAGACATTGTGGCGGTTCTTTTCGAGAACAACGAAGGACTCCCTTCCTCGCCACAAGCTACCAAACTGACATCGATAGCGCCTCCACCGAGTCGTTTGGACCTCGATGGGAGCCACTGCGTTATTCACGCGGTGTCCAACCTGACACAATGCCTTGTGTCAGATTTCGGCGAATTGACCTTTCTCTTGGCTCAGGGTGCCCCCTCTGGGATGATGACTCATCCCAACCGCCACGATACTCATTCGTTTCGCGCCTCTATCACCTTTTTTCTTCACAGTTAGTGTGCCATGAATAATTTCGTTTTTGTGACGAAAAGCCTTCTCTCACACGGGTTTTGAGAAAAACCTTGGGAAGGGGCAAACCCCTTGGGACGTTTCGCCTAAGAGGATTGCCTTAGCCCTACAGCAATGTCCCTAGGGGAGAAAAAGTAGTCGGGAAAGAGAAGAAAAGTCGGTCCAACCTTTGAATAGCAAACGACGCGACTGAGGAAGACCTAATCGCGTCGCAAAATGAAGCGTTTTGATTTTGTTTTGGCTTAGAGGCTCTCAGCCTCATAGACCCATTGGCCGTTGACCATCGTGCCTAAGACTTCCGTCTTTAAAAGGTCCGTGGGAGGAAGCGTAAAGATGTTTTCACTCAACACCACCAAGTCCGCTACGTACCCTTCCTTTAAACGGCCCTTCGTGGCTTCGTCGCCCGTTGAGTAAGCGCCTTCTAACGAATACGCATCAATGGCTTCTTCGACACTCAAACACTCATTGGGGTAAAAGCCCGAGAGCGGGGTGCCATCCAAACGCTTACGGTTGACGGCGCAATAAAGGCACGCAATCGGATCCAAGTCTTCCACCGGGGTATCCGTCCCGAAGCTTTGGTGCACCCCTAAGGTCTTTAAGGTCTTAAAGGCGTAACTCGTCGACGCCATGGCTTTCCCCACACGACTCTCTGCAATCTGAATGTCGTAATGCAAGAAAATGGGCTGCGTAAAGGCAATCACGTTTTGGGTTTGGAAGCGCTCTAAAAGGGGCTTATCCGTAATCTGCACATGCACTACGCCATTACGTAACGGGTTTTCATGCGAGGGATCCACCTTTTCATAGGCATCCAACACGCGCTCAATGGCGCCGTCCCCAATGGCGTGCACAATGGTTTGGCACTGGTGCGCCGTGGCTAAGCCCACCATGGTGTCAAGATCCTCGACCGACAAGGTCGCCATCCCCGAGGTGCTGGGGTCGTCCGCATAGGGCCCACGAAGAAGGGCTGTGCGAGCACCGAGACTGCCGTCCGCAAACATCTTCAAGGGACCAATACGGTTAAAGTCCGAGCCCATCCCCGTCTTAAAGCCGAGGCTCAAAAAACGCTTGAAACCTTCAGGCTCCATAAAGTTCACCTGATGGTTGACGCGAAGGTTGGGGGTTTCTTTGAGGACGTCACTATACGCGCGCCACGTATCCATCCAATCTGCGGGACGCAAATCCATGGTGCCCACCGAGGTGACCCCATAGCGATTAGCATGCGTAATCGCTAAACGGATCATGCGCTTACGGTCGTCGAGCGTCACCGCTGGGCGCAGCGCCAAGATGGCCGGGCACGCGTTTTCACGCACGATCCCCGTGAGGCGACCGTTTTCCACGTCGTAAGCACCGCCCTCAGGAGGAATAGATTCCGGCGTTAAACCTGCCAATTCAATCGCAGGGGTGTTCGCGACCAAAATGTGCGCGCAGGCACGCTCCAAAATGATGGGGTAGTCCGTGGTCACCGCATCCACGTCATCGCGCGTCATTAAGCGGTTACCGTCTTCATTGAAGTAGTCCTGATTCCAGCCCATGCCATAGAGCACGGTGCCGGGTTCTGGCTTGGTTTCCTCAATAAACGCACGAATGCGTGCTTGCACTTCGGCAATCGATTGGCAACCCAGCAATTGGATGGAGGCCAATAACTGGCCCTTACTCATCAAGTGCATATGGGTGTCATTAAAGCCCGGCACGAGGGTACGTCCCTTAGCGTCCCACGTTTTCACGCTTCCCTTCACCTTTTGCTTCACTTCGTCGTCCGTGCCGACCGCAACAATGCGGCCGTCGTCATTAATAAGAAGGGCTTGGGCAAAGTGGCCGGGCTCGACATAAATATGAGCCCCGGTGATTAGGGTAGTCATCGTGAATCCTTTAAGGGAAAGGGTGAATTGGAAAAAAGAGGGCGAGGGCAGAGACGAACGTCCACGCATGGCGTCTCTCCCAGTCCTAAAGACTTACTTTAATCAACTTAGGACGAAAGAAGAAACCAGGATGAGTAGGCTCTTTGACCCCCCTCCATTAAAATAGGGGGGATTGATTACTTTTTCGCGTTTTTAAGGTTTTTGGAACACCCATGGTTGTGCTCTTGAGTTTGATAAAAATGGTGGGGGCCGTGGCGTTATTGCTGTGGGCCACGCACTTGATTCGCACGGGGATGTTGCGCACCTTTGGGGAAGCGTTACGCCATTGGTTAAGTACGGTGTTAGTGAACCGTGTTGTGGCGTTTTTCGCAGGGGTTGGGGTCTCGAGCTTGCTGCAGAGTTCCACCGCGAGTGCGTTATTGGTGGCGGGTCTTCAGAAAAAAGGCTTGGTGACCACCGCCATGGCTTTGGGCTGCGTCTTGGGGGCGGACTTGGGGAGCGCCTTAATGGTGCGCGTCTTGAGTTTTGACCTGCAAGCCTTGGTGCCCCTTTTGATTGTCGTGGGGGTCTTCTTAGTTTTAAAGAAGCAACGTACGCGCTACGGGCAAGTGGGCTTTATTTTCTTGGGGCTCGCCCTGGTGATGATGTCGCTCTCAATGATCATGTCGGCGACGGCGCCATTACGTGAGTCGCCGGAACTCTCAGGCGTCTTTGCCATCGTGAACGCTTACCCCATCACGGGGGTCTTAACGGGTGTGATCCTGGCGTGGGCGTGTTTCTCAAGCTTGGCTGTCGTGATGATTGCAGCGGGCTTTGTGGCGGCCGGCCTTCTTCCCGTGACCGCAAGCCTCTGGGTGGTGTTGGGTGCTAATTTAGGGAGTGCTTTCTTAGCGCTCTTTACGACCGCAGGCGGGAGCAACGTTGCGCGTCGTGCTCCCTTGGGGAATTGCGTTTTCCGTATTTCCGCCTTTTTAATCGGGGGCGGGATTGTGGCATTGCTCCCTTCCGTGTCGCGAAGCTTTGCAGCCATGCCCGATGGCGTGATTTACTTTCATTTGATTTTCAATGGGATTGCCGGCGTCTTGGGGCTCTTCTTTGTGAACCCTGTGGCCCGTTGGGTGGAAAAGGTGTTGCCCGAGCAAAACCGTCCGCAGTTTGGGGAAATTCAATACCTCACGGAAGAAAGTCGCTTAACGACGGGGACGTCCCTCTTAGCCGCTCGCCAAGAAATCACGAAAACCGTGCGCTTGGTGGAAACCTATTGGGATGACTTAACGGAACTCCTTAAAAACAACCCTTCCTATGGGGAAATCTTGTTAGTGCGAGGACGTCGTGCCACGTTAGAGCCCCGTATTAAGGCGGTAAACGCCTACATGACCACGATCATGCAGGGGACCCTCACGGAAGAAGAGGCGCAGAGCTGGCAGTCTCTTCGTTATACCAATGGGAACATGCAGTTTGCGATCTTTGTGATTGACGGGATTTTCCAGATTCTGGACCAAAAGAAGTGTTCGAAAAACCGTTATTTCTCCGCTGAGGGCGCGGCCGAACTCTTAGCCATGCATTCGCGCATTTTGAAAAACTTCTCCGTCTTGGGGGATTTGCTTGAGATGGACGACCCCAATGGGGCCCGTGGCTTACAGTTAAAGCATTGGCTTAAAGCCGAGAAGCGAAGTGTGGCCGTGAACGACTTCTTATTAGTAGAAAGTCATGTGGCGCGTTTGCACGATGGGCAAAGCGCGTCGGTGGAAACGAGTGCGTTACATATTGAACTCTTGACGCTATTCCGACGCGTGAATCAACTCGTTTGCTCGGCTGGCAGCTTCGAAGCGCCTGACGAGAGTGACTTGGGGGTGAATTTCCGCGCGGGTTACCGCTACTGACACGAATAGGGGAGGGAAAGGGCAATCTTTCGCTCCCCATTTGCAAAACCTAAAAAAATCAGTACAATTTCCTCTACAACTTGATTGCGGGCGTCGTATAACGGCTATTACCTTAGCTTCCCAAGCTAATGACGAGGGTTCGACTCCCTTCGCCCGCTCCAAACGCTCCGTTTTTTCGATTCAGAAAAACGGATTTTTTTTGGCCAAAATTTGCCTTCTTTCCCCGATTTATGACGCCGACCGATGTGATTGAACTCGTGGGGGCCGCCTTAGGGATCCTCTACGTCATCCTGGAAATGCGAGCCAGCATGTGGCTCTGGCCCGTGGGCGTTGTGATGCCCTTTTTCTACATTTACCTCTCGTGGGAAAGTGCGGTCTACGGCAATATTTTGGTGAACGTCTACTACATCCTCGCCTGCCTCGTGGGCTGGTGGATGTGGCACAAACGCCGTGGGGAGGCACCTGAAACCCCACAGATCACATGGGCAAGCCGTCCGGCTCGCGCCCTGACGGTTGGCGGGACACTCGTTTTGGTGCCCCTTCTGGCGTACGCGTTTGAAGCGTTTATGGAAAGTCCCTTCCCCTTGTGGGATGCTGTGGCCACGTCGGTGAGCCTCATCGGCATGGTGCTTTTAGCCAAAGAATACGTGGAGACGTGGTACTGTTGGCTCATTGCGAACGTCATCTACTGTGCCCTCTATTTCTATCAGGGCTACACCGTGACGGGCGTCTTTTATGCCTTTTACACTGGGGTGGCCGTCTGGGGGCTACTTCGCTGGATTCGTCTTGCTCGCGTATGACCGCTTTTTCTCTCGACGCCTTAATGTCGCCCTTTGATGCCTTGATTGTTGCGCACGGTGAGCCTTTGTCGGCGGAGGCGCTCAAGCAGGCTATGGCGCACGCTCAACACACGGTGGTGTGCGATGGGGCCCTGGACGACTTTTACGCGCGTACGCAAACGGCGCCCGACACGCTCATTGGAGACGGCGACTCAGTGTCGCGCGACTTGTGCGAAAAGCTGGGGTTGCAGCTCATTGAAGTGGCTGAGCAAGACACCAATGACCTCACCAAAGCCGTCTTTTGGGCTAAAGCCCAAGGCTGGACGCGACTCTTAATCGTGGGGCTGACGGGTCGCCGAGAAGACCATACGTTGGCGAACATTTCGCTCCTCTCCTACTACCGACGTTTAGCGCTCGACGTGGTGGCGTTAACGCCCTATGGGGTGTTTATTCCCTTTACGGGCGAAAAAGCCTTAACGCTTGACGTGGGCACCCAGGTGAGTTTCTTTGCGTTGGACGGCCGTCCCATGAGTGCTCACGGCGTCGCCTATCCATTTGAAAACCGTCCCTTTTTAGAGCTTTGGGAAGCGACCTTAAACGAGGTGACGGCAACGCCCATGCGTGTCAAAGCAGAGGGCTCTAGCCTTCTTTACATCGCCTTTGAGCGTAAGTGCCACAAGATGGCGTAAAGCGCGTCAAAACAAAACGCCAAAACGAAAAAAGCGCCAGTTCGAAACTGGCGCTTTTCTCATTGGCCTAACGACAATCGTGAGGGAATATTATTCCCATTCGATCGTGGCAGGGGGCTTACCGGAGACGTCGTAGCAGACGCGGTTGATGCCCTTGACTTCATTGATGATACGGTTGGAGACCTTACCCAACAACTCGTAGGGGAGGTGGCTCCAGTGGGCCGTCATGAAGTCGCTCGTTTCAACGCAACGTAAGCTCACCACCCAGTCATAGGTGCGGCCGTCGCCCATCACGCCCACGCTCTTAACGGGGAGGAAGACCACGAAGGCCTGGCTCACCTTGTCGTAGAGGTCAGCGGCGCGCAATTCCTCGATGAAGATGGCATCGGCTTCACGGAGAAGGTCAGCGTATTCTTGCTTCACTTCACCCAAGATACGAACGCCTAAGCCCGGACCCGGGAACGGGTGACGGAAGACCATTTCAGCGGGGAGACCCAAGGAGAGACCCAATTCACGGACTTCGTCCTTGAAGAGGTCACGTAACGGCTCAAGAAGCTTCAAGTGAAGCGTATCCGGCAACCCACCCACATTGTGGTGGCTCTTAATGGTCTTAGCCTTCTTGCTCTTGGCACCGGCGGATTCGATGACGTCAGGGTAGATCGTGCCCTGAGCCAACCACTTGGCGCTCGTTAACTTTTCAGCTTCTTCCTGGAAGATTTCCACGAAGACGCGGCCAATGATCTTACGCTTGGCTTCCGGATCGGTCACGCCAGCGAGTTCGCCCATGAAGCGATCCACAGCGTCGACGACCACTAACTTCAAGCCCATGTTCTGCTTGAAGGTTTCTTCCACTTGCTTGCGTTCGTCCTTACGGAGAAGACCGTTGTCAACGAACACGCAGGTGAGCTGCTTACCGATAGCGCGGTGAATCAAGGCGGCAGCGACGGAACTGTCCACGCCACCCGAGAGACCGAGGATGACTTCTTCGTCGCCCACTTGTTCACGGATCTTCTGGACGGCTTCGTCCACGTAGTTACCCATCACCCAGTCAGCCTTGGCGCCACAGATGTCGAGCACAAAGCGGTTGAGCATGTCGCGACCCTTAACGGTGTGGGTCACTTCAGGGTGGAACTGGAGGGCATAGAAGCCACGCTCTTCGTCGCACATACCGGCGATCGGGCAAGAGGGGGTGGAGCACATGACCTTAAAGCCAGGAGGCAATTCAGCAACCTTGTCGCCGTGGCTCATCCAAACCTTAAGCATCCCGTGACCGTCTTCGGTCTGGAAGTCTTCGATCCCCTTTAAGAGGCGGGTATGACCGTGGGCACGGACTTCGGCGTAACCGAATTCACGCTTGGTGCCACTTTCAACCTTGCCGCCCAACTGCTGGGCCATGGTCTGCATACCGTAGCAGATACCAAGCACCGGCACGCCAGCCGAGAAGACGGCGGGGCTAGCCTGGTCGTTGGCTTCTTCGTAGGCGCTCATATGAGAGCCCGACAAGATGATGCCCTTGGGGTTGAATTCACGGATGAATTCTTCGGAGACATCATTGGGGTGAACTTCACAATAAACATGGGCTTCGCGCACGCGACGGGCGATGAGCTGCGTCACTTGGCTGCCGAAGTCAAGAATAAGAATGCGATCGTGGGACATCAGTTTGGCTATCCGCTCGAAATTGAAAACAATAGATTTTAACGCAGAATGCGTTGGTTGACCCGTGAAAACTTAGGGTTTACCGCGAGTTTTACCGTCAATCAGGGAAAAAACGGGGCTCCGCGTGGGAACCCCGTCTCTTAACCCTTACTTTTCTTGACGATAGTTCGGGGCTTCCTTCGTGATCTTCACGTCATGGACGTGGGATTCACGCCAGCCAGCGGCCGTGATTTCAACGAACTGAGCACGGCTGCGCATTTCGTCGATCGTGTGGCAACCGCAGTAGCCCATGGAGGAGCGAAGCCCCCCAATCATCTGGTAGATGATCTGGGCGACCGGGCCCTTGTAGGGAACCATCCCTTCAATGCCTTCCGGCACGAACTTATCCAAGTTGCCCTGGTTGTTGTCCTGGAAGTAACGGTCAGCCGAGCCCTTGCCCATGGCGCCGAGACTCCCCATGCCACGGTAAGCCTTGTAGGAGCGGCCCTGGTAGAGAATGACTTCACCCGGAGCTTCTTCGGTACCGGCGAAGCACCCACCCATCATCACGGCGTTAGCACCAGCGGCGATGGCCTTGGCGATGTCGCCCGAGAAGCGGATACCACCGTCAGCGATACAGGGAACGCCCGTGTCCTTAAGGGCTTCAGCGACGTTGCTGATGGCCGTGATCTGGGGAACGCCCACGCCGGCGACAATACGCGTCGTACAAATGGAGCCCGGACCGATACCGACCTTAACGCCGTCAGCGCCCATGTCAACGAGGGCCTTGGCAGCAGCGGCCGTCGCGATGTTGCCACCGATCACCTGAAGGTTGGGGAAGTGTTCCTTAACCCACTTGACGCGGTTTAACACCCCAGCGGAGTGACCGTGAGCCGTGTCGACCACAATCACGTCAACGCCAGCGTCAACGAGCTTTTCAATACGTTCTTCAACACCACCGCCAACGCTTACGCCTGCGCCGACGAGCAGCTTGCCCTGGGCGTCCTTGGCGGCCAACGGATGGTCCGTCGCCTTGGTGATGTCTTTAACCGTCATCAAACCGCGAAGCTTGAAGGCATCGTCCACCACCAATACGCGTTCTAAGCGGTGATGGTGCATGAGATCCTTGGCTTCATCCAGGGAAGCGCCTTCCTTAACAGTGACCAAGCGTTCACGCGGGGTCATGACTTCGCGAACCGGCACGCTCATGCGTTCTTCAAAGCGAAGGTCACGGTTGGTGACCATACCGAGCACGGTCTTATCTTCTGCGACCACGGGGAGACCCGAGATTTGGTTTTCGCGAGCCAAACGGATCACATCGCCCACGAGCATGTCGGGACCAATGGTGATGGGCTCATTCACAATGCCAGCTTCGTGGCGCTTGACTTTGGAGACTTCCAAGGCCTGGGCGTCAGCGGACATGTTCTTGTGAATAAAACCAATCCCGCCTTCTTGTGCCATCGCAATGGCTAAGCGGGATTCCGTCACAGTGTCCATCACTGCAGAGAGCATCGGGATGTTGATGCGAAGGTCACGCGTCAATTGCGTAGACAAAACCGTATCGCGGGGGAGAACTTCGGAATAAGCAGGAACGAGCAAAACGTCGTCGAAGGTGAGAGCCTTCTGAAGGAGTCGCATAACAACCTCTAAGCAAAAAAGAATGTCCTTCGGAATCGACAAAACCGGATAAAACCGAGCCTTAGGACAGGAGAATTCGAGCCCGTGACCAAGTGGGGCAGGCGCCTCACTGTGCGTCACACTTCGATAGACATCAGGGATACCTGAGCTATCTGTGGGAGATTGGTTTGCGGACGTAGTCTAACGTTTTTTTCGTCGTTGAGTGCACATCGGGCCCAAATTTTTTTGCTTTTACCCTAAAGAGGTCATTACCTCCTCATCCGTTTGGATTCCCTGACGAGGGGGCGAGAAGCCCAGAAAGACAAAAAAACAACACTGAAAGTGAACATAACAATAGGAATCAGCAAAAACGTCACCCCCTCATGGGAGGGGAAAGTGGAATTTATGAATAGGGAATTTTCCTGATAATCATTCTCACAACGGAAAAATTACCATTTTCGGATTCTGCAACCGTATGAAAGATAAGGGTTTTTGTATGAAATTTGGGATAACGGTTCATAAGTAATTACAAAATTGCGTTTGTTCTAAGGCCTTCATACACTCGATAAACCGTAGTGAGATTGATTCTCATTACGTGTAAACACTAAGAAGAAAAACCCGTGCCTCAAACCCTACGGGCACCAACACCTGAAGTGCTAGCTCATGACCTCTCTTTCCAAAAACCCATTAAGCCTGGCGATACTTGCCGTCTTTTTTGCCCCCAACGTCTGGGCCGCAGACGTTGTGACGACCGATGACGTTAACGTCACCGCCACCGAAATCACTGACAAAGCCCCCTCGAGCACAACCGTCGGGCATAAACGCATTGCACGCGAAATGATTCGTGACATGCGTGACTTAACCCGCTACGAACAAGACTTAGGGCTTCAAGAAGAAGGGCGTTTCAATAAGGGCTTTACCATGCGCGGTGTTGAAGGGAACCGCGTGGGGATCCTCGTTGATGGCGTTTCGCTTCCTAACTTTGAAGAAAACTCCTTGTACGCCCGTTACGGGAACATGAATACGTCGCGTCCGACGGTGGATCCGGAATTGGTGACGGCGATTTCCATTGACCGTGGGTCCAATTCGGTGGAAACCGGGAGTGGGGCCGTTGGGGGTTCTGTGAACTTCCGCACCTTGAACCCTGAAGATATTGTGGACGGGGACAAGCGTTGGGGCGCGTTAGGGCGCGTGGGCTACGCCACGAAAAACCGTGAATGGTTAAAGACGGTGTCTGCGGCCTGGAGGGGTGACTCGGTTTCGGCGTTGTTACTTTATTCGCACCGCCATGGGCACAACAACAAGAGCTTAGGGCGCGGGAACATCTACCTGAAGGCGGACTCCCAGCACCCGGACCCTTCCGTTCATAATGCGCATACGTATTTGGCCAAGCTGCGCTACCACTTCAATGACATGCACTCGGTGGGCTTGAACGTCAATGGGACGAAGTTCGATCGAATGCTTTGGGAAAACTCCCGCAACCACAATAACGCAAACGAATTGACGCAATCCAATGACATCTCGACGCGTCATTCGGCCACGGTGGACTACACCTTTGCGCCTTATAACGATTACCTCAACAAGTTGAAGCTATCGGGTGAAGCGTTAGTGGTGGACACCAAGGCCATTACGGAAGACTCGACCTACACCATGGGTTATGACGCTGCAGCTGATGCCGTGGTTCAAAAGTCGCCCTGGTACGTCAACTCCCATAAAGACCGCTCCTTTAAGACCAAATTTGGTCGTGTAACCCTGGAAGCGCAGTCGGCACCGATTGAGTTCTATGGGGAGCACAATTTTGATATGCGTGCTTTTGCGAGTAAGCGCATGGTCAAAAACATCAACTTAGACCATACGCGCCCGTTCTTTAGCGACACGTTAGATCCGGGCAAGCCGTATACGATTCAGCGCCCTGTTGACACGACCGATAGGGGCTTAGTGTTGGGCGACAACATCTTTTGGAATTCTGGGGTCTTCAGAAATCACGATACCGTCATCGGTTTACATTTAGGCGGTCGTATTGAAAAGTCGAGCCACCAGCCCAAGCCCTATAACGCCGCGTGTTCCGAAGAGTGTAAGGGTTTCGGGGAAGTCAAAGATCCCAAGCGTAAGTCCTTTACGAACAAGGCCTTTAATGTAGGCGTTGACTTAGAGGTCGATCGCGCCTTTAAGTTGGGCTACAACATCGGGACGGGTTTCCGTAACCCGAGCGCGACGGAACTCTACTTTAAGTACGAAAACCCCTATGGGAACTGGTTACCCAATCCGGATCTGCGTCCTGAAAAGAGCTTGACGCAAAACGTGTTCTTACAACTTAATAATCGCTACGGTACGTTTAACATCAACGCCTTCCACATCAACTACAAGGACTTCCTCTTTGAAGATGAATTGTGGTTAAAGGTGCCGTCGAAGAAGTGGTGGGAAGATCCTGTTCAGTACTACACCCTCAAGATGGTGAACTTGGAAAAGGCCAAGATTCACGGGTTTGAAGCTTCGGGTAGCTTTAACTTGGATACGTTCTCTGACAAGCTCAAGGGCGCCAAGCTTGTGGGCTCCATCGGGATGGCTGACGGGGAAACGGGCGAGGGCTTAAGCATCTTGCCGATCCAACCCTTGAAGTACGTCTACGGGATTGACTACGAACATCCCAGTGAAAAGTGGGGGATCTATGCCCGTGGGACCTATTTAGGGGCGAAAAAAGAAACGGACACCTATCACCGTAGTGAAACGGGTGGTCGTACGACCTGGAAGTGGCGTAACAAAGAAGCCAACATCTTTGACCTCTTTGGTTGGTGGAAGCCTTATAAGAACGTCACGCTTCGTGCTGGGGTTTACAACATTACGAATAAGCGTTACCAAACCTGGGATTCGTTACGCGGGATCTTGGACCATTCCAAGGTTAACCACGTCAACGACAATGGCTTAGGGCTGGAACGCTACTACCAACCGGGCCGCAACTACAACATGACCTTAGAAGTGAAGTTCTAAGGGCCTAACGGTTCCAAAATAAAGAAGGGGCTTGGGGGATTCGATATCCCTCAAGCCCCTTTGGTTTGCGTTGGGGTGATGGTTTGACGAGGTCACCTTCCAAGGGGGGCGATTCAAAGCCCCCCTTGGTGGTTGGTCTTACCAGTAGAACCCGACCCCAGCCCCGACCACGGCGTCGCCGTTGTCGGATACCGAGCCCGAGAGCTTCATGACCACGTCGCCACGTTCGTTCATGTGGGTGGCCCCAATGGCAATGGCGGAGGAGCCCTTGAAGTTCCCCATCCCCATCGTCACGCCGGACTGACCCGGACGGAAGGCCGGGGGCAAGTTCGCCATCGCAGCAACCGAGGCAATCCCGCCACGCGACTCGTCTTGCAAGTTCGTGATGCGTTGATTGACCCCTTGGCCAAAGCGTTCCATCTGTCGAACGTTGACAGCGTCCGTCGGGCGGGTGCCGTCCGCGACCCCAGCGATGATGCGGGTTTCGCCGTTGGCTTCGTTACCGACGCTCACAACCCCGACAACGCCAGGAGCGAGGTCAGCACGCTCTAGGGCACTCGACCCAGCGCCTAAGGCTACGTTCCCGGCCGTGGCCTGGGCACCGTCCCCTAACGCAACGCCGTTGCCTTGCGCTTGAGCCTTCTGACCGATCGCCACCGCACCGTCACCTTGCGCACTGGCGCCCGAGCCTAAAGCCACGGCACCCGTGCCGTCCGTTTGGGTGTTCTTCCCTAACGCGGTCGTGGATTCGGCATTCGCTCCCACCGTACCACCGATGGTCAAGTTGTCCTTGGCATCGAGTTTGGTCACCGGGATCTTGGCCACTTCCTTAGCTAAGGCAAAGAGTTGGCTCCCGTTGATGGCGTCCGTCGACTGAGCAGAAATCATGCCCGCGGCGACGTTTTGGAGACGTCGTTCAGCGTTGGCGGCCCCAAGGGAGACCACGCCTGCCGCCGTCACCCCTGCCATTTCATCGGTCTTAAGAGTGACCGTGCTGATGTCTGTCACCGTCACGGTGTCAGGTAAGGCTTGGGCGTCCGTTACCGTAGCGCCCGTCCCTAACGCGACGTTATCCGCCTGAAGGTGGGCGTTGCCGTCCGTATCCGCCGAGAGGGTCACGGTTTTACCCGCAGCGCCTGTGAGCGTCATCGAACCCGCGTCCACCGTCGTGGCCTTGTCGTTCTCACCCTTCACAGCGAGACCCGCTGCCGTCAAATCCGCCGAGGCGGTTTGATTCTTGGCATGCAGCCCGTCCGCTAAGAGGGACGTGGTGTCGTTACCCTTCGTGATGGCAACGCCTTGCCCCGCGTCCGTGGTGAGGTTCCCTTCCGTATTGACCGAGAGCTTCACGGTCTTGGCGCCAGCCACCCCCGTGTCACCCACGGTAACGGTCCCGACCTTGATGTCCGAAGCGAGCGCGAAGTCAAACTCCGGCGTCGCCCCTGGGTTGGTCTTGAGCGTTACCTTGACGTTGTCGTCACCCTTGAAGGTAAGCGACGTGGTGTCATGGTTAACCGTCCCCTGAGTCGTCCCGTCGGAGAGGTCAAAGCTCGTTTGGGTATTGTTCACCTGTTGAGCCAAGGCTTCTGCCACACGGTAGAGTTGGCTCCCGTTAATCGCATCGGTGGATTCAGCGGAGACTTTCCCTGCAGCAATCCCTTGGATACGACGGTCGTCAGCGTTAATGACACCCTTAGGTGTGCTACCCGCAGGCAAGTCGCCCAAGCTCAAGGTCTTCCCGTTATTAAACGTTAAGGTCTTGTCCGCGTCCGTGAGCGCATCGGCCCCAGCCGTTTGTGCTCCCGTAGCCACGTCCGTCGCGTCCCCAAAGAGGACGTTCTTCCCCTTCAAGACTAACGCGTCGGCGGCATCAGCTAAACCAATCCCCGCAGTCGAGGCGGAGCCGTCTGCCTTTTGAGCGCCCGTAAAGGTTAAGTCCTTTTGGGTGAGCTCAGCCTTGGCGTCGGTGGGTTGGTTCCCAGCGAGCGCGAGCTTATCGGCCGTTAAAGCGGCTTCGTTCGTGGCGGTCTTCGAGGTAACACCCGTGGGCGCCACCGTCGTGGTGTTGCCGTCCTTCGCAAGCGCAATCCCCTGACCCTTATCCGTGGTGAGGTTCCCCTCGGCGTCCACGCTTAAGGTAAGAGGCTTATCCGTAGCAGCATTCCCCGTATTCCCCAACTCCAAGCTTTCGAGCGAGAGCTTCGGATTTAAGGCCAAGGACACCTTGTTGGGATCCGTCGAGCCGTCAGGCGCCTTCTCTAACGCCAGCGTAACATTCTTATCCGTCACGAATTCCAGTTTGGCGTCAGCCCCTAAGTCAAAGCCCGTGAGAGCCGACCCGTTATTGGACCCCGACACATGGATCGGACGGGTGCCTGCCGTGATTTGAGCCGACAAGCTTTCCGCCACCCCATAGAGCTGGCTACCGTTAATGGCGTCCGTGGACGTCGCCGAGACGAGCCCTGCGGCCAAACCTTGCAAGCGACGGTTGGCGAAGTTCACCACACCCGCGGGAGCACCCGCACCTGCCGGTGCCGTCACCGTTAAGGGCGTGCCCGAATTAAAGGTGAGCTGCGTGTACGTGTGAGCCCCGTCACCCGCGGTCATATTGCCCGTGAGTAACGAACCATCGTCAGCCATGGAGAAGTTCTTCGCCTTCACATTAAAGGTCTGACCCGCAGCGTCCAAAATGGCATTCCCAGTGGTGTCGGACTTTAACGTAATGGCTTTCCCTGCGGCGCCATTAATCGTTAAGCCGTCCGCCGAGAGGGCAGACTTCTTATCGGCCGCGCCCGCTACCGTGAGACCGTCCTTCTTGAGTTCAGCCGAGTCGTCGCCATTAGCGACCTTGATGGCATCCTTCTTGACAGAGGCTTCATCAGCACCGTTCTTGACCGTGAGCCCATCCTTGGCGACCGTGGTCGAGTCAGCCCCATCCGCAACCGCTAAGGCTTTGCCGCCCGTCTGGATCGTGTCATGTTCGTCCACCGACAACGTTGCCTGGTGACCAGCCTTCCCTAAGGTCAAGGTTTCAACCGATAGAGCCTTATTGAGGGTTACGTTAAATTGCGGCGTGGTGGCCGTGGTGACGTCTAAGGCCACTTGAACGTTTTCATCGCCCTTCACGGTTAACTTCGTGGTGCCATGATTGATGGTGCCTTCCGTCGAGCCCGTCTTGCCATCCGACAAGGCGTACGTGGTGGTCGAGCCTTCAATCTTGTCATTTAAGGCCTGCGTGACCCCAAAGAGCTGGCTCCCGTTAATCGCATCCGTGGATTCCTTGGAAACCTTACCCGCGGCCACACCCTGCAAGCGACGGTTGTCGAAGTTGACAACGCCCTTGGGTGCACCGTTACCCGCCGGCAAATTAATGGCTAAGGTCTTCCCGCCATCGAGCGCGATCGAGGTATCAGTGTATCCCTCGCCCGCTAAGGTTTCAGGCCCATTAGCGATACCCGTAGCGTCCCCAAAGAGCATGTTCTTGCCCTTTAAGAGAAGCGCTTCGGCCGTGTCCGACAGGCCAATCCCTGCGGTTTTGCCCGCCTTGGTAAAGGTGAGGGCATCCGTGCCGAGTTCAACCTTCGGATCGGCGCCATTGGTGCCAGCAATCGTTAACTTATCGGCCGTCAAGTCGGACGTGTTCGTTGCACTCTTCGTGTGCAGACCATCCTTCTTGAGTTCAGAGGAATCCGCGCCGTTCGCAACCTTGATGGCGTCCTTCGAAACAGAGGCTTCATCATCACCGTTCTTGACGTTAAGCCCCGTCGTCGCGACGTGGGTTTCATTGCCGTCCTTCGCGAGCGCTAAGCCCTTGCCGTCATCGGTGGTGAGGTTCCCGTTGGTGTCGACCGAAAGTTTCACCTTCTTGTCAGCAGCGTTGCCCGTATTCCCGACTTCGATGGTGCCCACCGACAGGTTGTCGTTGAGCTTTAACGCCACCGTGTTGGGATCCTGAGCGTTTGCCGCTGCCGTTACCGTTAAGCCCAAGTTGGCATCCGTCGTAAAGGCGAGCTTTGCATCAGAGCCCAAATCAAAGGTGCCCGTAGCCGTCTTATCGTTCATGCCCGAGACATGAATCGGTAATGTGCTCGAAGCCACTTGTTCACTTAAAGCTTTGGCAACACCAAAGAGCTGGCTCCCATTGATGGCATCCGTGGATTCCTGAGAGACCTTACCAGCGGCCACGCCCTGCAAGCGACGGTTGTCAAAGTTGACGACGCCTGCAGGTGCTGCGCTCCCAGCCGGGGTATCAACCGTTAAGTTTTTGCCGTTACCGAAAGCGATCGGCGTATTGGTATAAGCCTCGGCAGCCAAGGTCTTGTCACTTGTATCCACCGCGTTCGCGCCACCAAAGAGCACATTCTTGCCCTTTAAGAGAAGGGCGTCAGCGCCGTCAGCCAAACCAATACCAGCGGTTTTGCCACCTGCGCTCGTAAAGTTAAGACCATTAGCATCGAGCTCAACCTTCGGGTTGGCGCCATTCGTGCCCGCAATCGTTAACTTGTCAGCGCCCAGGGTCGACGAGTTCGTGCCATTGGTCGTGTGTACGCCATCCTTCTTGAGTTCAGACGTGTTATCGCCATTGGCAACCTTGATGGCGTCCTTCTTGACAGACGCTACGTCGTCGCCATTCTTAACCGTTAGACCGTCCTTTTCGACCGTGGTCGTGTCAGCACCATCCGCGACAGAAAGCGTCTTACCGCCCGTCACGATGGCATCGTTTGCGTCCACCGAGAGCGTAGCCTTGTGTCCATCCTTTTCTAACGACAAGGATTCAACCGAGAGGGTTTTGCTCAAGGTCACGTTAAATTGCGGCGTCGTTGTCGTCGTGGTATCCAAAGCCACCAAGACGTTATCGTCACCCTTTACGGTTAACTTCGTGGTGTCGTGATTGATGGTTCCCGTCCCAGCATTGCCGTCGGACAAGGCGTACGTGGTGGTCGAGCCTTCAATCTTGTCATTTAAGGCCTTGGTCACCCCAAAGAGTTGGCTCCCATTGATGGCATCCGTGGATTCTTGAGAGACCTTACCAGCGGCCACGCCCTGTAAGCGACGATTGTCAAAGTTGACGACGCCCTTAGGTGCAGTGTTCCCCGCGGGGCTATCAATCGCTAAGGTGCGCGTCCCTAAGGTTAAGGAGGTCGGATTGTAGGCCGTGTCGCCCGCCGTCATATCACCCGTCAAGAGGCCACTGTCTGCAGCCATCGAGAGATTCTTGGCGTTTAAACCTAAGGTGGCATTGGGATCAGCAAGCTTAATTGCCCCGTTACCCGTAGTGTCCGAAGTGAGCGACAAGGTTTTACCGGCGGCGCCCGCTAAGGTGAGGGCGTTTGCCGTTAAGTTTGCAGCCTTACCGTTGTCACCCTTAATAGCAAGCCCTGCCTTGGTAAGTTCAGAGGAGTCGGCGCCGTTGGCGACCTTGATGGCGTCCTTCTTGACAGACGCTTCATCATTGCCGTTTTTAACCGTTAAGCCCGTCGGATCGAGTTTGCTCGAGTCAGCGCCTTGGGTTAAGGCCACACCCTTACCGTCTTCGGTGGTGAGGTTGCCTTCCGCATCCGTCGTGAGCTTCACCTTGTTGGCGTCACCCACTTCAAGAGTCTTCACCGACAAGTTGTCACTCAAACTCAAGGCGAATTCGGGTTCCGTTGCCGTCCCCGTATTGAGGGCAACACTGACGTTCTTGTCACCCTTGAGGGTGAGCTTCGTGGTGTCATGGTTGATGTCACCTTCCGCGGCACCTGCTACACCGTTCGAGAGCTTAAACGTGGTGGTCGAGCCTTCAATCTTTTCATTTAAAGCCTTGGTCACCCCAAAGAGTTGGCTACCGTTGATGGCATCGGTGGACTCAGCGGTGACTAACCCTGCAGACACCCCTTGCAAGCGACGATCGTCAAAGTTGACGACGCCCTTGGGCGTGCCACTGCCAGCCGGCGTAGCAATGTTCAAGGTCTTGCCCGTATCCAGGTTGAGCGCTGTATCGGTGTACGCGGCATCAGCTAAGGTTTGGTTCCCCGTCGCAACTTGGGTGGCCTCGCCAAAGAGCATGTTCTTGCCCTTTAAGAGGAGGGCGTCGGCGGCATCAGACAAGGAAATGCCTGCTGTCTTGTTATTAGCACTCGTAAAGTTAAGGCCATCGGCACCGAGCTCAACCTTCGGGTTGGCGCCATTCGTGCCAGCAATCGTTAACTTGTCAGCGCCCAGGATCGACGAGTTCGTGCCATTGGTCGTGTGCACGCCATCCTTCTTGAGTTCAGAAGAATCTGCGCCATTGGCAACCTTGATAGCGTCCTTCGTCACCGAGGCTTTGTCGGCCCCATCCGTAACGTCTAAGCCCGTGGGTGCGAGTTTGCTCGTGTCAGCCCCGTTTTTGAGTGCCACACCCTTACCGTCTTCGGTGGTGAGATTGCCCTCATCATCCGTCGTGAGCTTCACCTTATGGGCGTCACCCACTTCCAAGGTTTTCACCGACAAGTCGTCACTTAAACTCAAGTCAAATTCGGGTTCCGTTGCGTTGTCGAGTTTGAGCGCTACCTTGACGTTGTTGTCACCCTTTACGGTTAACTTCTTCGTGCTGTGATTGATGTCGCCTTCCGTGGCAGAGCCGTCAGAAAGTTTATAGAACGTGGAGTTCTCTTCAATTTTGGTATTTAACGACTTAGCAATACCAAAGACCTGACTGCCGTTTACAGCATCGGTGGAGTCAGCGGAGACTTTGCCTGCTGCTAAACCCTGTAAGCGACGATCGTTAAAGTTGACGACACCCGCAGGTGCTGCGCTCCCAGCTGGGACATCAACCGCTAAGGTTTTGCCGTTACCGAAAGCGATCGGATCATTGGCGTAAGCCTTCGCAGCCAAGGTCTTGTCACTCGTATCCACCGCGTCCGCACCACCAAAGAGCACGTTCTTGCCCTTTAAGAGGAGGGCTTCTGCGGCATCCACTAAACCAATACCAGCGGAATGACCACCCGCACCAGTAAAGGTGAGGGCTTCAGTGCCAAGTTCCACCTTCGGGTTGGCACCGTTTGCGCCAGCGATCGTTAACTTGTCAGCGCCCAGGTCTGACGAGTTCGTGCCATTGGTCGTGTGCACGCCATCCTTCTTGAGTTCAGAAGAATCGGCGCCGTTCGCAACCTTGATAGCGTCCTTGGTGACCGACGTTTTCTCGGCACCACTTTCGACCGTGAGCCCCGTCGTTGCGAGCTTAGACGTATCTGCGCCGTTAGCAAGGGCAACACCCTTGCCATTGTTGGTCGTGAGGTTACCTTCAGCATCCGTCGTGAGCTTCACCTTGTTAGCGTCACCCACTTCCAAGGTCTTCACCGAAATGTTCTCACTCAAGTCAAACGTGAACTGAGGATCGGTAGGCGTGTCGACGTTGAGTTTTACCGCTACGTTGTTGCTCCCTTGGAGCGTTAACTTCTTAGTGGAATCGTCAATGGTGCCTTCTTGAGAGCCAGCGACACCCGAGGAAATCTTAAAGGTGGCCCCACTTTTATGGTTATCAATTTTCGTGTTCAAGGCTTCAGCTACGCGATAGAGTTGGCTCCCGATCACCGCATCGGTGGAGTCCGCGGAAACCTTGCCAGCGACTAAGCCTTGAAGGCGACGATTATCCAAATTCACCACGCCCACGGGGGAAGCTGCGCCAGCTGCTGCCGTGAGGCTCAAGGGAGTGCTCCCCGCGCCAAAGGTAAGGGTTGTATCGGAGTGCGCACCCGTCCCTGCCGTCATGTCGCCATTGAGGAGACCAGCATTGGTGTCAAAGGAGAGGTTTTGCGCCTTGAGGTTAACGGTTTTGCCCGTGGCATCCAAAATGGCGTTACCAGTGGCGTCTGTAGCGAGACGTACGGTTTTGCCCGCGGTGCCCAACGTCAAACTGTCAACGGAGAGATTGCGCGAGAGACCCAAGGCGATCTTTTTATCGGTCGCCGCGGTCTTGTCCGCCATCGTTAAGGTCAGGTTCTCATCCGTTTCAAGGGATAAGGCGTCCTTGCTCTCAAGCGTGAACCCAGGAACTGCCGTACCGTTAGCCTTCCCACTTAAAGTCATGGGTTGCGTGCGGTCATCGAGGAGCTTACTCAGACCATAGAACTGAGCCCCAGTTACGGCGTCCGTGGAGTTGGGGTCAATGAGACCGGCGGCCAACCCTTGGATTCGACGTAATTCCATGGTGCTACGCGGCGTAGGTTCTAACCCTTCTTCAGAGAGGGCATCTTTCTTCGTTAAACCCACCGAAAGGATGCTCTTAGGCTTTAAGTTCACATCGGTGACTTCCGTCTTCACGGGGTCATACCAGAGCATCGCGATGCGATCTTTCTCGGTGTCGCCGCGTTGGATGTCTTTGAGGTTTTTGAGACCGCCAGAGGTAAAGTTAAGTCCTTCTAAATCGGTGTAGGTGCGCGAACCTAAGGCTACGTTGCCTTGCCCTTCAGAGAGCGCGTTGTAGCCCAAGGACACGGTACTGTGGGGAATGCCTGCCCCACGACTCTTGGTGCGAGCTTGATAACCAATGGCGAGCGACATCCAGGCTTCTGCCCGCGTGTCGTTACCAATCGCTACGGCGGTATCACCTGGATAGGTTCCACCCCAGACGGGGGTCGTCGTATCAACCCCTGTTTTGGCACCCGAACCAATCGCAACCGCGGCCCAATTGTTCGAGCTGGAATTTGTACCAATGGCAATGGAATCCGTGCCGACGACGCCAGAGATATGAGTCCCCAGGGCAATCGCACCACGACCAAAGACGAGCGGAGCATTTTCACCACCCAAATGGTTGCCAATGGCCACATATTGGCCAGCGGTATGGTGTTTTTTGTCGCCCACGTTTTGCGTGGAAGACACGGTGTTGATGTGGTTACCGATCACCGTGCTTTCGGGGGAGTCCGTTGCGACCGAGACATCGTGGCCAATCATCGTGACGTTGCCCAGGCGTTGCCCCGCGGGGTTGTTCCCGTAGTTGAGGATGTTGGCGGGGATGTTGTGATTGCGCTCTGCCGTTTGGGCATTGCCCGAACCAAAAGCCGTCTTTCGGTCAACAAGGCGCAGCCCCGTCCCCATCATGTTGACGTTGTGGACGAGGAAGTTGTCGCCCGTGGGATGGGTAGTAATGACGTTATCAACGCCTGAAATATTGATGTTCGAGACCCGTTGACGGATGTGGTTATCCACCCCGTTAAGGGAGACTTTGTCAGAGCCTGCCGCAGTTTCGATGGAATTCGTCATCCCATGGAGGCTCAAGTGATGTGCATTATTTACAGACGAAAGTGTGTTTTCCGACCCAAAAATAGCCAAGTGTTGGGTTTTGGCGGCATTCGTGATTGTATTACTGGTCCCATTAACGGTCATGAACTCAGCGTTAGCAGCGGACGAAATCGAATTCTTTACCCCGTTGAGTGTCAAGTTTTTAGCACCAGTTAAAGACGAAAGTGCGTTTTCCGACCCCAAAATAGCCAAGTGTTGGGTTTTGGCGGCATCCGTAATTCTATTACTGGTCCCATTAACGGTCATGAACTCAGCGCTAGCAGCGGACGAAATCGAATTCTTTACCCCGTTGAGTGTCAAGTTTTTAGCACCAGTTAAAGACGAAAGTGCGTTTTCCGATCCAAAAATAGCCCAGTGTTGGGTTTGGGCGGCATCCGTGATTCTATTGTTGGTCCCATTAACGGTCATGAACTCAGCGTCATTAGCGGATGAAATCGAATTGCTAACCCCGTTGAGTGTCACGCTTCGAGCATCCATCGCGGAGTTAATCGAATTATTCATCCCATAGAGGGCGAAGTCGGAAGCCCAATTGCCACCGGTAGCCGTATTGTTAACGCCAGTCAATACGGCAGTTTGGACCCCGTTGACTGTGTTTTGCATCCCAGTGAGTACTGATTGCTGGGCGCCATCCCCAGCCGCGTTATTATTCCCGATGAGTAGAGATAGCGAAGCGCGATCCCCAACCGTGTTTCCTCGACCAAAGGCATAGATGGTATTGGCGCCATTGGACGCTTTGTTCCCTTCCCCGAAGAAGTAGATATTTTGGTTGTTTGCACCCGCGGTATTAGTCAAGCCAACAAAAGTAACGTTGCTATTGTTGACGCCAACAGTATTGCTACGTCCAGAGACGAATACTTTTTGGGAGATTCGATCAATCGTGTTGGAGCTCCCTAGGATGGTGTTGTCATGGGAACCCGCTTTGAGGGTGTTCCCGTCCCCTAAGAGGGTAGAGGCGAACGTATTGGAGGACTGGTTAGCATCGCTTTCTACGGTATTGTCAGAGCCGAAAACGTTGAGCTTCTCGATGCCATTTTGAAGGGTATTACGTTGACCGTAGAGATTGATCTTGGCGTTCTTTTTGCCGAGCGTATTCGATCCCCCCGTGACATAGGTGTCCGTGGTTTCTTGCCCCGTGGTGTTGTTGTAGCCCGAAAGCAAGGTGGTCGCGTTACGTTGATCAACCTTATTGCGAGCCCCCAAGGTCGTTACGAAGTCACTTTTGTCTCCCACCACGTTAAAGGCGCCAATGGTGTTAGCAAAACCCGTTTGCATGCCAATCGCGTTATAGCTCCCAAGCGCCTGCGCCCCGAACGAATTTTCAAGGACGGCGTTTTTTAAGCCCACAACCGAGCTCCCCGCTATAAAGTCAATGACCTTGGGGTGTGAGGGGGCATCCGGAAAACTGTCGTTTGTCACAAAGTTGCCATTAGATTGGCGTTCGACGAGACCGTTAGCCAACAGGTGGACGCGGGTGTTGGGGTTGGAGAAGTCGGAGCCTTCAATTACGTTACTTAAGCCCACAATCGAGCTTTTGTTTTGCCCCAAACGGTTGTAGGAGCCCAAGACGGAACCGCCCCAGTTGCCAAGGGAGTAATGATCGTTTTTGCTTTTCCCCACGAACACATAGTTTTCGACCCCACGAACGACTACAGCGTTAGGACGGACGGTCTTGAGATACCAATAGACTTGATCCCAATTCTCGAGGTCAATCTTTTTGTTGTCCTCCATATGGAGGTCAACCCCGGCGACCACGTCGTTGTTGTAGGAGCCCGCTTGCGGGGCGCTGCTAGCAGGCGCGGCAGATAAAAGCCCACAGGCTAAGAGGGGTAAGGTACGCGCAAGAAGGGAAGGGGTAGACGCAGCCCCTTGTTCACTCTTTTTCTTCTTATTGGTGATGAGTTCAGAAACCACGGCGTAGACACCGGTACGGACATTGAACTTCACCTTGAAAATCTTATTCATGCAGGGTCCTATTAAGGTGTTATTGAGTGTTGCGTAGCGTTCACGTCCAACACTCGAACTGGGGAAAAGTGCCTCCCCAATTTATCTAAACATTTGGAAAATATCTCTTAATGATAAATTGAGAAATTGGCCTTTGTCAGTCACTGAAATCTACACAAAATTTCACAGAAGAAAATTGTCGCCCACAAGGCGTATTTTTGCCAAGAAATTGAAGTCAGGGTTTTGTTGTAAGGGTTATGTCTAGTGTTGATAAATTGCCTAGAACAGAGTTAATTCAAGGCGATTAACAAAAAGCATTACAAGAAAAATAGCATTGCACTATTGTTCGATTTTTCAAACCATACTTTTCGTTGGATTTGTTTCGAATACAACACAGATTAGGGAGTGAGATGTTGGGAGGGGCAATGTGAACGTGGCAACAGGGAAGCGTTGGCTTGTGATCGATTCCCTAAACGAAAGGGGCGCTGCGCACAAAAGAAAACCCCCGACGGGCATGAGCCAATCGGGGGTGGTAAGGGGAGCGTTTGAGCCTTAGTGCTTCTTCGTCAGAAGGTCGTACATGGCTTCAATCGCCTTGATGTGGCGCTGGTAGATGACCTTGCGCTTCATCTTCAAGGTGGGCGTTAAGAGCCCGTTTTCAATCGTCCAGGGGTCACGCAAGAGCGTCACCTGACGGGGAACCCCATAGTTGGGAAAGCCCGAGGCAGCCGCTTTGACGCGACGGATGGCTAAGCGCTTCACTTCCGGGTCTTCCAGACTCTTGTCGTCGTCCGGATCCAAATTCAAGGCTTCGCACACCGATTTCCAGGCATCCGGGTTCACCACGGCAATCGCGGAGATAAACGGACGGTCTTCACCGATGGCCATCACCTGCGCAAAGAGCGGATCGTTGGAGATCGCAGCTTCCAAGTCGCCCGGCGGAATCTTTTCCCCGGTGCTCGTTACGATGATTTCCTTAATGCGACCCGTAATACGGATGTTGCCATCGGGGTAAATCGTGCAGACGTCACCCGTGCGCAACCACCCATCATGCGTCATGATGGCTTGCGTGGCTTCCGGCAACCCCCAGTAACCCTTCATCACCGAGGGACCGCGAACCTGGAGTTCGTCATCTTCCCCTAAACGGACTTCGATGTTGGGTAAGGCCGGACCCACCGTGTTGGGGTGGTTATGGCCCTGGCAGTTCACGGAGATAATGGGCGAGGTTTCCGTCATGCCATAGCCCTGGAAGATATCAATCCCTAAGGCCAAGAACGTTTTGGCAACGGCCGGGTTAAAGGCAGCGCCACCGGAAATATAGATATGCGGACGGCCACCGAAGACCTTACGCAATTGCGTACCCACTTTCTTATCTAAGAACTTGGCGACCAGCGGATCCATCCAGGCACGTGCGCTGGGTTCCACCGGTAAATCGTTTTCACGGCAGAAACGACGCCAGCCCACTTCAACGGCCCAGTTAAAGAGGTACTTCACAAAGCCCGACTTCTTGGCTAAGCCGTCACGGAGTTTGCCGAAGATCATTTCGTAGACACGGGGCACACTCATCAAGACGGTCGGACGAATGATCTGGAAGTCTTGCTGTAAGGTCGCGATCGAACGGTTAAAGCCCACGGTGTAACCCATCGCCAAGGAGAGGTAATAGGTCGTGGTGCGTTCAAAGGTGTGCGAAAACGGCAAGAAACTCAAGAGCGTTTCATGGGGATTGGGGTTGATGTTACGCATCACCCCTTGAATGTTCGTGATGATGTTGCGGTGCGTGAGCATCACGCCCTTGGGGTTGCCCGTGGTGCCGCTGGTGTAGACCAAGCAGGCCAAATCATCAGGCTTGGGACCTTCTTCGGGTAAAGCAGAGCCGTGCCCCAGCTTTAAGAAGGTCGCTAAGGTCATCACCGGGATTGGCGCCTCTAAATCGTCCACGCCTTCGTCATCGGTCACGACCACCAAACGCAATTCAGGCGTTTCAGCGGCATCGCGAATCTGTTTCCACTTCAAGAACTTGTTCGTCACGAGCACTTTACTGCCCGAATTGTTCAAGATGAAGGCGGAAGATTTCGGCGTATCCACCGCATGCAAGGGCACCGGCACTAAGGCGTTTGCCAACGCGGACTGGTCGAAGAAAACCGCTTCGGGGCAGTTGGGCAAATGCATGGCCACACGGTCGCCCTTCGATAAGAAATCGCACTTCGCAAAGCCATGACGCCATTCGTGAACGATGTCAAAGACGTTTTTGAAGGTTAAGTCTTTCCACGCCTTTTCGTGCGCGTTGAAATACTTGTAAGCGATGTCGTCGGGGCGAGTCGTTAAGTGTTGCGCAAGCAGTTCCGGCAACGTCGTTAAGAGGTCAAGCGCCTGAACGCGCTTCTTGACGATTTCGCGGGCCGTCTGGGTGTCGGAGCTCACAATAACTATCCTGAAAAAAGAGGTGGTGCGCGATTCCCGAGTCAAAGGGAGGCGCAAGAAACAATGGTAGATTCTTGCATTTTAATAGAAATGACGCTTTAACTTCGTGTGGATGGCCCGAGAACTCACCAGAGTGCCTGTTTTTGGCGAACCCACTTCATCCGTTTAGATGACAGGGCGCCCAAACGCGACGGCGTTTTCTCGCGAAATTAGTAATTAATACGTACTTTTTGAGGGTTTTCTTTTAAACCCCTAGGTGGCGTTGGGGTTTAAATGGGGACAAAATCCGCGGTTTAATAATCTTGAATCGGTAGTTAACAAAAAGCTAAATTCATGAAAAAACCACAAAATTTACCCCTTTTGGGGGCGTTTGCGCCGCCCAAGGGCTTTGGGTAAAGTAGATTCCGTAGCCAGTTGAATGCGTTGCTCCTCAAACGCTAACGTAAATGATGTGGTTGGTCCTGCTTCGTTTAGCGCTACATTTTTACGAGGTGAACTGAAAGGGAGTTCACCTCGTTTTTTCTTTTCTAGACCGCTCCTCGTCCCTCAAAGGGATCACGCCTCATAAAGCGTCTACGCGCTTCTTTCTTCTCTATCCTTTTCTTGTCCTTCCTAGGGCGTCTTACGCTACTTTGCGCTGCTGTGGACGTTCTTTCTCGCTTTAGAAGGGGGAAAGCCCGTTGCCTGGCCGTTCACAAGCGCGACTGTCTTCGTCTTTTCTTTAGGTCGCCTCCCGATCACTTCCCCAGGTCGGTTTCAGTTATCCCGACGAGTTTGCGTTTTTTCCTTTACTTAGAAAGGGCATTAAACCCTTATCCGGCGGATTTCTTTTTCTCGTTTTAAACAGTCCACGCGCAGCGGTTTGTGCCTTTTTTGGCTTCGGTCAAGGGGGTAAGGACGCGCTTTTCTGTAAAGAAAGGGCAGTTTTTAATCGAAAACTTGATTTATCTCAAAGAAAAATCCGCACCTAGATGAGAATTGCTCTCATCTGCAATAGTTCGAAAGGAGGACCTAGGTTCCGTCAAAGGGTGAATATTGTGTAAAAGCGCCTAAAAAGTGACATTCGTAAAACTACGTATAAATAAATGGTGTTGCTTAATGGCCTTTTGGGTAGTCTCGCCTAGAAGAAAAAAAGCGTACCCCTAGGGAGTGGGCCCCAGGCGTACGCTTGGCTTGTTGAATGTTGTCCCCCACGACAGGGAGGGGGCAGGTCATTCTGGGATTAGAAGAGGGTCTTTACCGTGATCCCAAGTTGGTGATCCGTGAGACTCGACTCGCCACGCTTAAAGGTGTAACGGGTTTCCACGCGAAGGCCTTTCCCGTAAGCCATCACGAGACCGGCTTGGAGGCGCTGGGAAAGCCCAGAAGAGACGTGAGTGGTGTTTAAGTGCGCCACATTCCCAGAGTCACCCGTTACCGTAACCGTACCCGTTTTGTCGCCAAAGGTTTTGGTAATGGCGACGTCAACTTCCGGCGCAATCGACCAATTCCCCACCGTCGAAGGACGCGTCGTCACATTAACCCCTACGGGGACGTCCACAAACGTGAAGGTTTTCCCCTTTTGGGTGTAAACGGTCGCGTCTAAGTGACGAATGGTTTGGTCTTTTTGCTTGACGCGGCTCACCAAGACGCCCACAAAGGGCTTAATCGAGAAGCGCTTCACCTCAAACTGATGACGCGCATCGAACCCAACGGCAACCGTCTGCGTTTTGGCTTTGGTGTCAAATTCCATCGGGATGGGGAAGTCGGAATAAACCATGTCGGTTTTCATCTGACTTTGACCGACGTGAATCATGGCACGGTATTGGCGCTTGGGCGTAACCCAATGGTAGCCGTAGGCCGTCACCCCCAGGCTCTTCACTTTGGAGCGCGAGGGCATTAACTGGCCGTTCGTCTTAACCGTCCCCGACACATGGGTGAGCGCCACCCCTAAGCGAGCGTTTTTGACGGGACGATCCATCCCGACAGTAACCCCCGTCATCTGGGTGGTGTGACCCACGTCATAGTGTTCTACTTTGGCGGTTTTGGTTTTTTCATTCGACGTGAAGACCTGAGCCCATGCTTGACGCTGGTCGCCCCCGCGGCGATTTAACGCCGTGTGAAGGTTGGTTAAGGTGTTGTCCAGGTTCATCTTCGTGATGTCCACGCTCTGGGTTAAGACCCCTAAGGTGGTGATGCTATCCAACATCTTGACGCGCGTGTCACGGTCAAAGTTCGTATCACTTAAGAGTTGGGTCGCCAAACTCAAGTCAAAGGCGCGCTTCGTGGGTTGCTTCTGAATGTCCGCATTAATAACCGAACCCCACGCGTCCTTGTTGTCGCCCTCTACTGTGGCGTCGCCCACTAAGCTCGAGGGCGCAAAGGTTGCCCCGTCGAGCCCCGGCGTAATGCTGGTGGGGAAGGTGTCCTTCATCGTGAGCGTCTCTAACGTAAAGGTCACGCCGTTTTCTTCAAAGACGGGTTTCAAGTGGTATTCGTACCCTAATTCATTGGTGTAGCCCACCAAACGAATCGTCGGGGTGTCACCGGCTTTGAGTTTGGCTAAGGCACTTTGTGCGAAGTTTTCGACATGAAACTCGGTGTCATCACGGAAGTTAATCACGTCAATCGTGGCACCCGATTCCCAGTCGAGGTTCTTGACACCGAGATCCTGCATGGCGCCATCGAGCACCCAATGCACGTTTTTCGTAAAGGTAAAGCCGTCGGGGGTTTCGGTGGCAACCGTATTTAAGGGCGCAGCGAGCGCCAACGTGTTGTTCGCGACCTTGGGCTCTTCCATTAAGGCGGCGTCCAACAGGGGCAAGAATTCGTCATTTTGCGGGGCGCCTAATACTAAGCGGCCACCCGTAAATTTGACGTCCGACAAACGCGTCATCGTTTGGATTTCCCAGTGGCCGGCGTCCACCACGAAGGGGGTGGAGTCCACGGTCAACTGTTGAATGGTGACCGTGCCCGCGTTTTCAATACGCGTGTGGGGCTGATACGTGCCCAAGGTCATGGCGCCGCGGTTCGTGATGGTCCCTTCAAGGCTCGTCGCATCACCCACCATGAATTTGGCGTTTTCGTCTACCGTGAGCGTGGCGCCCTGAGGAAGGTCTAATTTGGCTAAGTCCACGTTGGCGCTACCGCCCACCGTTACGGTGTTGGCGTTTTCTAAAAAGAGGTTCCCGATGGAGACGTCTTTTTCAAAGTGTACGCTCGAGCCTTCACTCACCATAATGGGGGCCGTATCCCACTGCATGAGACCCGCGTCAAATCGAACGTTAACGGGCTGACCATCCCCAATCGAAAACACCCCATCGGCTTCCACCGCTTCCGTAAAGGTTTGGGACGACTCAATCACGGCATCCTCATCCAAGGTGAGGGCGAAGGCAGACGACGTGGCCAGTAAGGTGGTGGCTAACCATAACGAAGACGCGATGGGCGTGGACTTTAAAACCAAAGACATAAGAGAAAAAAGAAGAGAGAAGGGTCAAGCGTAAACATGACCACAGCTTTGAGACGCGTCGGCGCAATTGAACGGATCTGCCCGAAATGAATCCAAACCATGGCAATGGGTAGGGAAGAAGACTCAGCAAAAACCGGAATCCCCTTCAAAGGGGCGCGAAGCTTACTGGATGCGTGGGGGCTTGAGAAGGGAAAGCGAGCGGGAAAGGCGACGATTTAACGAAGTTGTTGCGCTGGTGCAATGGACGTTCCCCTTAGGGAGAGACGGGGAAGCCTAATGAGGTTATGAAGTGGGAAAAAGTCCCGGGGCAAAGCTCCGTTGTCGGACGAATACAACAAATGAATTTCGCCAAATCCCCACTGCGAGAAGGGTTGTACCCGATTTCTTAACCCGAAATGGAGGGCTTTTGGGTTGAAGTGTTGGGGGGAAGGTGTTCAGGGAGCTAGGCAGAAGAAAAAACCGCCTTCCCATCCGGCGAAGGACAGGAAAGCGGTTTATCCCAAATTCCCGATCCATCTAGAGTCGGTCCCGAACGGGAGCAGCTCTAAATCCAACTAAATCTTGCTAA
>JAHHRF010000017.1 GCA_020025955.1 Sutterella sp. | reverse complement strand
TGTTGGATAACCCGGGCTTTGACAAGTTAGCCTTTACGGGGTCGACTGACATTGGTTACAACGTCGCCGAAGCCGCCGCGAAGCATTTAATTCCAGCCACGTTAGAGTTAGGTGGCAAGTCCGCCAACATCATCTTTGCGGATGCTGATTTGGATAAGGCCGTTCAGGGCGCTAAGGTGGGGATCCTCTTTAATCAAGGTCAGGTCTGCTGTGCGGGCTCCCGCATCTTTGTGCAGGACGCCATTTATGACGAATTCGTCGCCCGTTTAGTGAAGACCTTTGAAGCCGTGAAGGTGGGCGATCCCTTGGATCCTGAAACCGAAATGGGCGCTCAGGTAAGCGAAGGGCAGCTTAAGCAAATCCTTCGTTTTATGGACGTCGCCCGCGAAGACGGCGCAGAAATCTTAACGGGGGGTTTACGTTTAGGCGAAAAGGGTGCCTTTATGACCCCCACCTTGATCGCGGGCACCAACACCATGTGCGTGGCTCGTGAAGAAATCTTTGGCCCCGTCGGTACCGTGATTCGCTTCAAAGACGAAGACGACGTTATCGCCATGGCGAACGACTCCGACTTCGGGTTAGGGGGTGCCGTCTGGACCCAGAACCTCGATCGTGCGATTAAGGTCGCTCGTGCCGTGGAAACGGGTCGCATGTGGGTGAACACCTATAACGAATTGCCGGCGCATGCCCCCTTCGGTGGGGTAAAACGCTCGGGGATTGGTCGTGAAACCCATAAGATGATGTTGGAACACTATAGCCAAGTGAAGAACATCTTCATGCACTTGAATTAACCAAACCCGTCAGGCTAGCGCTTTACCGCGCACCGACTGGATAGGAACGCCGAGGGCCCCTTCTCTCGGCGTTTTTTATGTTTTCCCCTCTTACTTCTTCTCTTTCTTCCTTCCCTCCTTCTCTCCTCAGCGTCTTCTTGCCCCCTTCTCTACCCTTTCCCCACCGCTTTCCGTCTTCTTTTGTTTTGGGTCCCCATGCACGCTCGACCGAAATGGAAAAACTAATACAGGCCACCTCCATCCCTTTCCTAAGCTTTGACTCATCAACGGGGCGATTTTTGCCTGTGATCGACCGCTTCAATCAAAAGGCACTCGAAAACAACAGCAAACCTTCTACGCCGAAAGGCGATAAAAAGCGCGAACGCACATACCCATAACGAGGCATGCCAGAAAACTAGGTAAAACAGCCTTGTTTTTCGTGAACACCTTGGTACACACATGGTTGAGCGCAATTCACAAAACCCTTACTCGGAATACGTTTTTGCGTTAACGCAATGCCTTTTCCTTTTGCTATAGACGATTTCAATCCCGACCTATACACTCGGATTAACAGTTAAGAACGGCTCTCAACTAGATTGAGTGCGTCCTTACCCCTTAATCCTTCTTAAATTGGAATAGGAAAAGATATGTTGAAGTCGATTGATGCCAAGTACGGTCTGTTTATCAATAACGAATGGGTGCCCGCGGAAGGCGACAAGACCTTTGCGTCGATTAACCCCGCGAACGGTGAAAAGATCGCTGACTTCGCCGATGCGTCTGCTGCAGACGTGGAACGTGCTGTGCAGGCTGCGAAAGCTGCTTTTGACTCCTGGCGCAAGACGAGCCCCCAAGAGCGCTCTGCCCTTCTTTTAAAGATTGCCGACGCCATTGAAGCCAAGCTCGAACATTTCGCCGAGTGTGAAACCTTGGATAACGGTAAGCCCATTCGCGAAACCTTAAACGTTGACATCCCCTTAGCGGTGGATCACTTCCGTTACTTCGCCGGGTGCTTGCGCGCTGAAGAAGGCACGGCCACGATGATTGATGAACACACCCTCTCCATCGTGTTGAAGGAACCCATTGGTGTGGTGGGTCAGATTATTCCTTGGAACTTCCCCTTCCTGATGGGCGCTTGGAAGTTGGCACCGGCCTTGGCCGCGGGGAACTGCGTGGTGATTAAGAGTTCGTCGACGACGCCCTTGAGCTTGAACGAATTAGGGAAGGTGTTAGCCGACATCTTGCCGCCGGGCGTTGTGAACATCGTCACGGGTCGCGGGAGTGTTTCGGGTCAGGCCATGTTGGATAACCCGGGCTTTGACAAGTTAGCCTTTACGGGCTCGACCGACATTGGTTACAACGTCGCCGAAGCCGCCGCAAAGCGTTTAATTCCGGCCACCTTAGAGTTAGGGGGCAAGTCCGCCAACATCGTCTTTGAAGACGCCGACTTGGATGCGGCCGTTCAAGGGGCAAAGCTCGGCATTCTCTTTAACCAGGGTCAGGTGTGCTGCGCAGGCTCTCGCATCTTCGTGCAGGATTCCATTTACGACGAATTTGTCGCCCGCTTAGTGAAGGCCTTTGAAGCGGTGAAGGTGGGTGACCCCATGGATCCCGCCACCGAAATGGGCGCTCAGATTAACGAAGGGCAATTAAAGAAGATCCTCTCCTTTATGGACATCGCCCGTGAAGAAGGCGCCACGATTCTCACCGGGGGCGTCCGTCAGTCGGAAGCCGGCGCCTTTATGACGCCCACGCTCTTAGCTGGCTTAAACGGGATGTGCATTGCTCGTGAAGAAATCTTCGGGCCAGTGGGCACCGTGATTCGCTTCAAAGACGAAGCCGACGTTATCGCCATGGCCAACGACTCCGACTTCGGGTTGGGTGGCGCCGTCTGGACCCAGAACATCGACCGTGCGATTAAGGTTGCACGCGCCGTGGAAACGGGTCGCATGTGGGTGAACACCTATAACGAATTGCCGGCACACGCCCCCTTCGGCGGTGTGAAGCGCTCCGGGATCGGTCGCGAAACCCACAAGATGATGTTGGATCATTACAGCCAGGTGAAGAACATCTTCATGCACCTGAAGTAATTCCCCCGACAATAGCTAGATAAACGAAACCCCGCTTGAGTCTCAGGCGGGGTTTGTTTTTTAAGTGTTATTTAGCGTCTTCGCACGGTACCCAATGACCTTCGGTACCCGCGGTTAACATCATTAAGCTCGCGGCCAAGGCGCAGTCAGCCACTGGAACGTCGGTAGTCAAACGCCACACGGCGCCATCAGGCGCTAATTGCCCTGACGCAATCATGCTAGAGAAGAGTTGGCGAAGCGGACGAATAAAGCCCGGCTGCGAATCCATGGGACTCGTTTTACTTCCCGCCAACAGCGTTAAACCACGCTCGTCTAATAAAAGACGCGCATCCGCACGACGCTGCGTTAACTGGTAGGTCACGCGCTTTTCGTCATTGGACGTTAAATGCGCCGAGGAGCGCTCATCGGTGGGGGGCACATGGCAAAGGGCTTTCGAGAGCCCCACGAAGTCCCCTTCTGCCATCACGACGTCTCGCACTTCTTCAAGGTCAATCTCGCGCTCAGGGTCTTCCGAGACTAAAAAGAGTAAGGACTCAAAGAAGGGGTGACGACCCGCGGGAGAGAGTGCACGACGCACCGTGGCAAAGCCCCCTACCATCGCGGTAATGACATAACGATCCGAGAGGCGGCTATAACGGGCCGCCAAGGCAATGCCATTGATCCCATCCAAGTCATCTCCAACGGACGGAATAAAACGCTTAAGACCCAGTGGCGTTAAGCGATCAGCGAGACGTTGATAACACTGCGCAATGTGCGCTTCGGCAGGTGGAATCACAATCGAAAAGAAGGAAAAAGTGGGGGCTAATGGGTTCGTTTCAGAAAACCCATGACGCAAGGGATTACACGTCAAAGGGGTCGGGTTTTCGATACCCCATGAGTATAGTCATACGCACAAAAAACGCAACCATAACGCCCTTAACCTAATTAAAAAACTAAACGCTATGGTCATAGTGTTTAATTCCTTTGAACATTTAGGGGCATTTCACGCGATACGGGGCAAACACAACGGAGACTAGGATAAACAAGATGTTGAATTGTAAAACTGCGACTCAACCTACTCCAAGAGAGGGAGTGTTCAATTTGTTTTTCTTATCGATTTTTCGAACACAAAACATCAAAGCTATGAGACAGCTTTTCGATTGAGATAAATCAAAACCCTCCGAATGACTAATGGGGTTTCCCCTTTGTTTCAGGGCTTTTGAGTGTTGCAATTCTTTTCTGTTGTGCCTATCCTTGCATTGCGCATTAAGAGCAATGATTGTCGTTCTCATTTATTAATAGTTATTTAAGAACGACGCAATAGCATTGTTCATCTATTTTTCCGGAAGACCCACTTATGCAACCCTCTGCACGCAAAATCTCTCGTCTCACGGAATTGCCCAAGGGCACCCGTGGCATTGTGGCGAAACTCAAGATTGCTGAAAGCGAGGCCAATCGCTTACTTCAGCTCGGCCTTCACCAAGGCTGCTCCATTGAAATTCTTCATGGCGAAAAGGATGAAAGCATCCTGTTGGCTGTCGGTGATGCGCGTATCGGTGTCAACTACGACATCGCTCATAACATCTACGTTTATTAATTCATCCCTTAACTTTTCCCTTACCAAGGAAACACTATGCTTCTTAAAGACCTGAACCCCGGAGATCGCGGTGTCATCAAGGCTTACGACAAGTCGCAACCCGAATATCGTCGTCGCCTTCTCTCGCTGGGTGCGACCCCTGGTACGGCATTTGAAATCGTACGTGTGGCACCTTTAGGCGACCCGATTGAAATTCGTGTCCGTGGCAGTTTCATCTCCGTTCGCAAAGACGAAGCCGCCATCATGGAAGTCGAAAAGCACTAAGTGCTCTCCGAATCCCTCATAGAACCCCAAACAAGGACAACTCATGAGTAAAAAACGCATTGTTGCCGTTGTTGGTAATCCCAATTGCGGTAAAACTACTTTATTTAATGCCTTAACGGGCAGCAAGCAAGACGTCGGTAACTGGCCGGGCGTTACGGTAGAAAAGAAGACGGGGCTCTATACCTGGAAGGACGAAACCGTTGAACTCGTCGACTTGCCGGGTATCTACTCCATCGTTCCGAACTCCACCAGCGGCGAAGACGAACGTGTGGCTCGCGACTACATTTTGACCAATGAAGCCGAAGCCATCATCAACATTCTTGATGCCTCCAACCTCGAACGTAACCTTTTCTTGACGGCTCAGCTCGTCGAAATGCGCGTGCCGATGGTCGTGGTCGTCAACATGCTTGACGTCGCCAAGCAGCACAAGATGGAAATCGACTTAAACGCCCTCGAAGCGCGTTTAGGTTGCCCGGTTGTGGGCGTTGTGGGCACGAAGGCTGGGTCCGGTAAGGACATCAAGGACATGGTCCATGCCTTCTTGAAGAAGCCCGAACTGCCCCCGATGTCGATCGAATTCGATCCGCGCATCGATGCCGCCGCTAAGAAGGTGGAAGACGTCTTAGCCCAGAAGGGTGTGGATCGTCCCCATTGGTTCGCTTTACAGCTCCTTGAAAATGCCCCGGGCATTGAAGACAAGCTCCCCGAAGGGATTAAGGACGCCATCGCGCCCATCAAGGAACCCTTAGACGTTGAATTTGATCACGACGTTGATATCGCCATCTCGGATGCGCGCTATCAGTTCGTGGGCAAGATCGCTGAAGCCGCCATCAAGCGCACCGGTGAAGTCTCCACGACGTTAACCGACAAGATCGACCGTGTGGTGTTGAACCGCTTCTTAGGTCTCCCGATCTTCTTGGTCATCATGTACTTGATGTTCCTCTTCACCCAGAACTTGGGCGCTGCCTTCATTGACTTCTTTGATGTCTTCGTGGGTGGTGTGGCCGTTAACTGGTTCGGTAGCTTCCTCGAAGGGATTGGTTCCCCCGAGTGGCTCACGGTGATCCTCGCCAACGGTATCGGTGGTGGTTTACAGACCGTCTCCACCTTTATCCCGGTGATTGCCTTCTTGTACTTCTTCTTGGCTATCCTCGAAGACTCGGGCTACATGGCTCGTGCCGCCTTCGTGATGGACCGTATCATGCGCGCCATCGGCCTTCCGGGTAAGGCTTTCGTGCCGTTGATCGTGGGCTTCGGTTGTAACGTGCCCGCCATTATGGCTGCCCGTACCATGGACCGTGCCTCGGATCGCATCATCACGATCATGATGGCTCCGTTCATGAGCTGTGGCGCTCGCTTGCCGGTGTATGTGCTCTTTGCTGCGGCCTTCTTCCCGACCAATGGTCAGAACTTGGTTTTCGGCATGTACATCATTGGTATCCTCGCCGCCATCCTCACGGGCTTCTTAACCAAGCAAATCGCTTTGCCGGGTGAAACCTCCGCCTTCGTGATGGAAATCCCGCCCTATCACATCCCGACCTTGAAGGGTGTGTGCTTGCGTACGTGGGACCGCTTGAAGAGCTTCTTGAGCCGTGCCGGTAAGGTCATCGTGATCATCGTGGCGGTGCTCTCGTTCTTCAACTCCATGGGCACGGACGGCTCCTTCGGTCACGAAGACAGCGAAGAAAGCGTCCTCTCGACCGTGGGTCAGACGATTACGCCGATCTTTAAGCCCTTGGGCTTGAAGGAAGAAAACTGGCCGGCTGCTGTGGGTATCTTCACGGGTATCTTCGCTAAGGAAGCCGTGGTCGGTACGTTGAACTCCCTCTACGCCGGTCTTGCTGACGCTGAAAACGCCAAGGCTGAAGACGACGCCAAGCCCGCTGACGGTGAAGCACCGGTCGCTATGGCGGCTGCAGAAGGCGCTGAAGCTGCGGCTCCGGAAGGCGCTGAACCCGCTGTAAACGAAGAGGAAGAAGAACCTGATCTCTGCGAAGCGGAAGGCTTCTCCTTCGGTGGCTGCTTCTTGCAGGCTGTCGACGCGGTCAAGGGCAACCTTGAAGACCTCGCTGGCGCCCTCACCGACCCGTTAGGCGTCAATGGTGTGGACGACTACTCCGATACGGAAGCAGTGGCTGAAGAAGGTGAATTCGACGTCACCACGGTTGACATCATGCAGAAACTCTTTGCGGGTGAAACGGGTGCCTTCGCTTACCTCTTGATGGTTCTCCTCTACATGCCCTGCGTGGCCGCTGTGGCTGCGGTGTACCGTGAAGCGGGCTTTGCCTGGATGTGCTTCGTCTCCTTGTGGACGACCATCTTGGGTTACACCTCCGCTGTGATCTTCTGGCAGGTTTGCAACTTCTCCCAGGATCCGGTCTACGCTACCTGCGCTATCGCCTTGAGCGTGTTCGCGTTGGGTGCGGTCTTGATGTGGATGCGCCTCTATGTTCAGGCCAACCGCGCTAAGGCCAAGAAGGTGATTCGCATCGTCGCGAAGTAATCTTCACCCTACCCCATCAGGTTTTCCGTTCGTGGTTCGTTTCCCACGGACGGGAAACCGACCCCGAGCCGACGGTTTTCGGCAAAACAAAAAAACGGAGTGCTTATGTTATCGATGTTAGACATCAAAGCGTACTTGAAAGAACACGGTACGACCGGTGAAAACGATTTGGCGGCGCACTTTAAAACCACCGCCCCCATGATCGCCATGATGTGTGAGAAGTTGGCTGAAAAAGGCCAAGTCAAACTCATCGAAATCGAGTCGAGCTGTGGCTGCACGTGCGGGTGCAATGGCAAAACCAAACGCGCCTGGCGTCTCGTTTAAGTCGCCCTAACTTAAGACCTCCTCAAACCCGTTTTCTTTTCGTGAGAAAGCGGGTTTGTGCTTTTCGGGAAAGACGCTTTGCTGTTTTCCCCTCTTCCAGAAGGGTAAAAACCGCCCTCTCGTAAGTCCTAATTTTTTTATTCCTCGGTTTTCACTCGTAATTTTCAGTCCAATCTGTATAATACGTACTCCGTTAAACGCCCAACGCTCTAGGCTTAAGGCATTAACGGGCCAAAACGCGATTGACTTTTTATCTACGCCCAAACGATTCATGCTGACACTGCCCGTTTTTTCGCTCATTGACCACCCACTGGGTGAACGTGCGCGAGTCGTGTGTCCCTTGATTTCATGGCGAGCCAAAGCACGCGTGCGGACAAATTCCGCCACCAAAGGTACCTATACTCACGCATTGTGGGAGTCGGGTGCCTTTTTTGTTATCCCTCTCGACGTCGGAACGTATCATGCCCATCAATAAAGACGAACCTATTGGGACACAACCCATTGAAAAGACCGATTTAATCTACGGCATTGACGACAAGCCCAATGTCAAAGATTCGCTCTTTGCTGCGATTCAGCATTTGTTGGCCATCTTCGTGGCCATCATCACGCCGCCGTTGATTATTGCGGGCGCCCTTCAACTCGACGCCGCCACGAAAGCCTTCTTGGTGTCGATGAGTCTCTTTGGCTCTGGGATCTCCACCTTCATCCAATGCCGTCGCATTGGGCCAGTGGGCGCTGGGCTTCTGTGCATTCAAGGGACGAGCTTCTCCTTTATTGGCCCCATCATTGCCGCGGGCTCCACGGGGGGCTTGAGCCTCATCTTCGGGTGTGTGATTGCTGCAGCGCCCGTGGAAATGATCGTCTCGCGCACCTTCCGACACTTAAAGAAAGTGATCACGCCCTTAGTGAGTGGCATTGTGGTCCTCTTGATTGGGCTTTCCTTAATTAAGGTGGGCGTCATTGCTTGCGGTGGCGGTTTTGCGGCCAAAGCCAACGGCACCTTCGGGCACTGGCATTACCTCACGGTGAGCCTCTCCGTGATTATCTCGGTGGTGCTCTTTAACCGCTCCCCCAACAAGTACCTTCGTATGAGCTCCATCGTCTTAGGGCTCATCATCGGTTACGTCGTCGCCTCCTTCTTCGGTCAGGTCGACTACGCGAAGCTCTCCACCATCGATAACGACTGGTTAGTGATTCCGACGCCTTTTAAGTATGGGTTGGATTTCAACATCTCCAGCTTCTTAGCCTTGGCGATTGTGTACTTAATCACCGCCATTGAAGCCACGGGCGACATTACCGCGAACTGCATGATTTCGGGTCAGCCCATCACGGGTAAGAAGTACTTGGACCGCGTCTCGGGTGGGGTGCTCGCTGACGGCCTTAATTCCGCCTTGGCGGGGATCTTCAACTCCTTCCCCAACTCCATCTTCGCGCAGAATAACGGCTTGATTCAGTTAACCGGGGTGGCGAGCCGCCACGTGGGTTACTACATCGCTGGGATGCTTTTCTTACTCGGCATCTTCCCGGCTGTGGGGGCGGTCTTCTCCATCATGCCTGACGCCGTCTTAGGGGGCGCTACCCTCTTGATGTTCGGTACGGTGGCAGCAGCGGGCATTCGCATCATCGCAAGCCAACACATCGACCGTAAGGCCACGATGGTGTTAGCCATTAGTCTTTCCTTGGGTCTCGGGGTCGAATTAGCCCCTGAAATCCTCTCGCAGGCGCCCGAAAGCATCCGTACGATCTTCGCCTCGGGGATCACCACGGGGGGCTTAACGGCCATCATCTGTAATGTCGTGATTCGCTTAAAGAACTAAGCCACGACTACGCCTGACGTCAAAACGCCCAGCGATCCGGATTGTGGATGGCTGGGCGTTCTTTTTTTATTTTTGAAGCGTCAAGCGTTACTCAAATTGGAATTAAAGTACTGGGGATCGTGCGTGACCTCTTCCCCAATCCCCTCAGGAATCAAAACGGCCGTGTCAATTGAGGGAAGTTCAACCTCTGCAAGTACGAGTCCTGCTAATTCCCCATGAAAGACGTCCACTTCCCAGATGAGCCCCTCTACCGCCCCTTGGGCTTTAAAGACATAACGCGTCTTATCAATGAGGCGGGGAAGCGCTAGTCCCAAGAGCGTTTTGGCTTGTTCCACCGGAATCTCCACCTCTTCTTCAAGCCTCGAGCCCTGAAACGTTTTCCCTTTAACGGTGAGGGTTCCCAACGCGGACAACACTACGCCCTCGGCGTTGAGTCGCTCTTCCAAGCGCACCCGTACCGTGCGCTCCGGGTCCTTGTTGAGGTAGCCCTGCACCAGGTGCTTGGCGCACTCGGGGGTGCCGAGCGCCTTTAAATCGGTCACTAAAAACTTGCGTTCAATTTCGAGCGCCATCGTCGTTTCTTCCTTCGTTGGGGGTTCTAGCCTTACCTGTCAAATTCTACGGGAAACGCGCTCCACGAATACAACACCCCCATCCCAAAGCCTCGTTTTTGATTAACGTTGGGTTCATGCAAAAATGCAAACGTTTCTCATTAACTTCTTTATACTGTTGAGCTTTAAAGAACTAAACCATCGATTGACTACCGCTTATGAAAGCCTTCGACAAGATTCGTGACCTCACTCAAGCGATCGATCCCCATCCGACGGGGATGAAAGCGACCTTAAAAACCTTCTGGGCCTTGATTCGTCCGTTTTGGTTAACGGCCCCGAACCGTTTTGCCGCCTTAGGTCTCTTTTTGTTGGTGCTCACGCTCTCGCTCTCCGTGGTGTGGATTAGTGTTCGTTTAAACGACTGGAATGGGGAGTTCTATGACGCCCTCCAGCAGTTAGAAACGAAAAAGATCTACAACCTCCTTTTTGAGTTCTGCGTCATCGCCGGGGGCTACGTCTTAGTGGCGGTCTATACCGATTGGTTAAAAAAGAAGCTCATCATCGATTGGCGTACCTGGATGACCTCGGACTTATGTGCCCGCTGGTTAAGCCATGATGCTCGCCTCTATCGTCTGCAAGTTCAGAAGAAAGAAACGGAAAACCCCGATCAGCGTATCAGTGAAGACATTGCGCTCTTGATTGAACTCTCCATCATGCTCTTCGTGTCGTTTTGCCGTTCGGTCTTAACACTGGTGAGCTTTGTGGCGATTCTCTGGAATTTGTCGGGGTCCCTTTCCTTTAGTGTGGCGGGACACGCCATCACGATCCCCGGCTACATGCTCTGGGTCTGTTTGGTTTACACCTTGATTGGCACCGTGTGGACGCACAAAATCGGTCGCCCCTTGACGAAACTCAACTTCGAGCAGCAACGCTTAGAAGCGGACTTCCGTGTGAATTTGGTAAACGTCAAAACCCACGCCGAAGCCGTCGCGGGTCAGCACGGGGAAGCGGCAGAACAAACCTTTTTAGCAAAGAGCTTTGCCGGCATTGCCAAAAACTGGCGCCTCTTAATGGATAAGACCCGTAACTTGAATTTCTTCACGACGGTCTTTGATCAGATTAGTAGCTTGGCGCCTATTTTCTTTGCCTTACCGAAATTCATCGCGGGCGAAACCACCTTAGGGGGCTTGATGCAGATTTCCATGGCCTTCGGGCAAGTGGTCGGCACCTTAGGGTGGCTTATCTACATGTACGAAGACGTGGCTAAGTGGCAGTCCACGGTGCGCCGTCTGGCGGGCTTTGAGGCGAGCCTCTCCATGCCCTTAAAAGAAGGCAAGATGGCGCGCGATGTGGAAGACGAAAAGCACTTAGAAGCAGCCTTATCGGTCACCACCGCAGAAGCCAACCCCTTGTTGGAAAACGTGAAGGTCGTTGCCAAGCCTGGGGAACTCACCTGCATTGTGGGGCCCTCGGGGATCGGGAAGAGTACGTTACTCAAAACCCTGGCGGGGTTCTACCCTTATGCCGAAGGGACGATGACGTTACCGGTCGCGAACCCCCACTGGATCAGCCAGTCGACCTGGATTGCACAACGCCCCTTGATGGAACTCTTAAGCTATCCCCAGCCCGCTTCGGCCATTGACGTGACGGATGCTGAGCGCGCCCTGCGTGCCGTGGGCTTAACGAGTGTGTTGCCCGATCTCACTAACGCCAACCGCACGGATTGGGCCAAGCGTCTCTCGGGCGGTGAAGTGCAACGCCTCTTAGCTGCACGCGTTATCCTCAACGCCCCGAAGGTGGTGTTGATGGACGAATTAACGTCGGCGCTCGATACGGCCTCGGCCATGTTGGTGATGGGCGCCTTAAAGGCAGCCCTTCCCAACACCATCCTCATTTTGGTGACGCACCAAACGGAAGTGGTGGCGGCCGCAGACCACGTGGTGGACTTGACGGATCACGCTCAGTAACCGCCTCACCTGGGCAATCCTCAACGGATTGCCCTTTTCTTTTGCCTGAAAAAAAAGAAAAGAGCCAGAGGATGTCTCCCCTGACTCTTCATGTGAACCGCAACAAGAGGCTTTATTTCGCCTTTTCTTCTAAGCGCTTTACTAAGGCTTCCAACTCAGCAATACGCTTTTCCATGGCTTGGAATTTCGCCTCCGTATTGGCTTCGTTTTTCGCCACTACACGCTTCGTCGTGCGAATGGCCTGGGCGTTTTGTTGGGTTACGCGTTGCGTCTTCTCTAAGGCCTTCTTTTGGGCATCTAAAGCCGATTGATGGGCTTTGAGTTCCTGGGCATGATGACGCACTTCTTCGTCGACGTGACGAAGCTTAATCGTAAGTTGGTGAGCGACTTCCGAGGAGGCAAAGTCCTTAAAGGTCGAGGCGTATTCATTTTTTTGCGCCCCTAAGCGATACGACGCACCGAGGTTAAGCATCTTGTCCCCGCCCGGCGACACCGCCAACCCTGCCGAGAGCATGGATCGGTGGTCATGGCGGTAGTAGAGCCCGGCGGCCAACCCGTGACCGTTACGGTAGTTGCCGTAGGCAGCGGCCACCGAGAAACGATGACGCTCATCGTATTCCATGGGATGGAGCCCCGCTAAGGCAGCAGCCATCGCCCCCATTCGATTGATGCGATTCATGTTGACGTTCCCCGTTTTAAGCTTTTGGAGTTCGTCATAGAGCTGACCGCCGTTAATGGCATCTTTCGAGCCATGCGCAATCAAACCATCGGCCACATTGACCACTTTATCCCCGTCAGCATTTAAGCCCGTACGCGTAATAAAGTTGCGGTCCATAAAGTGCACACCATTCAAGTCGATACGGGTGTTGTACTTCAAGCCTTCACCCATTAATCGCGTTTCTGTGTTGATGACTTCTTTATACGGATAGCTCCCTGGCCAAGCATCTCGATCGACGTCAGGGTCGTACGTCGTCACTTCAGGACCCGTAATCTCAAGATGCTTGGTCATCTTTACGTGAGCGACCGTGGCAGGCATGAACGTATAACCACTCGCCCCCGTACGAACCAAAGCAGTCGGGTTTTCAACATTGGGACGAATATCAATATCACCACGCATTTCGTCGAACGGCGTGTGTTTACGCTTTTTCGCCTCTTCCCATTCGTCCTTCGTCATGGCAGGGTAATAACCCTCCGGACCCGTTGAATAAACACTCGTCGTTTCCTTATCGAACACATTAACGCCATGCTTAGGATCTAAAACGTGATGCGTGCTGTGGGGTTGAAGGTATCTCGTCTCTTCCGTCGTTTCTTTACTCCAAAGTTCACTCACGTTTTGGTCAACGGGAAACTTTAATTTGGAGAGATCATCCGGCAACTCACCATAACGTGGCGCGTTCGCTGGATCAAAATCATCAGGACCACCAGGACCGCCAGGACCACCAGGATCGCCAGGACCACCGGGATGTTGCGCGTAAACCCCATTGATCATGAGTGCGGAGATTAACAGTACAGAAGCTTTCAAAATAAACGGGGTCTTCATGGGGAGACTCTCAACAAAAGGTATTCGACATATCACTTGATTTCATTGGTCTTTCAATTTTACCTGCAGATATGTCCAGTTTATTGGGTAGATAGTTACCCTTATCCTTTTGTGGTTAGATTGTTCAACTGGTAAAGCGCGCGCCCTTCTGTATTCTTAGGAATACCATTTCTTTTAAATTTCATTTGTTTAGAGGCAATGAGAGCCGTTCATTTGCTTTTCAGCTTTATCATCGATAAAACATTTCTTTTATTAACCTTTGGTTAAGCCTGCCCTACTCTGTCATAGTCACCGTGGCAAAACTGCGACAAGACCGCCCCCGAAACCCACACAGTTTGTCACACAAGATTCATACGCCCCCTGTTGGGCGTGCCATAAAAAAGTGCGCCTTACGGACCTTGATCCATAAAGCGCACCGATTGGGAATTTAGTTTTCTAGGCGATTAGCGATTAGCCTTTAGCTTTCGCAACAGACTGACCGGCGATACGACCATGGACTAAACATTCGGTGATGGAACACGTCCCTAAGCGAACGGCACCGTGGGTACCCCCCGTAGCTTCACCGGCAGCGAAGAGACCCGGGATCGGCTGATCGGTAACCCCATCCAAAGCACGGCATTCCGTGTCGATACGGATCCCACCCATGCAGTGGTGAACCTTCGGGGCTAAGCGGGAGACGTACCAGGGACCCTGACCCAACTGACGAGCGCCTACCTGAATGGTGCGACCCATGGCATCAGTCGTGGCCTTGTTGGCAACGTGCTGGTTGTAGGTGTCAATTTCAGCCTTCAAAGCGTCCATCGGGATGTTGAACTTCTTCGCAATGGCTTCCAAGGAATCAAACTTAAAGACGCAGCCCTTGTCCAAGGCCTTTTCCAAGTGACCGGGGCGAGAAATCTTCAAGCTCCCTTCAAAGGCGTTGGTATCGGAAATGGCGATACATTCCTGATCCTTGTTGTTGAGATTGATAATGGCGTCAGCACGCACCTTACGGTTGGCCAATTCGTTAACGAAACGCTTACCCGTCGTGGTATTGACCCACAAGCCGTACATGGCGCAGCAGTCCTGAGCAAAGCCTACAGCTAAACCAAAGCCCTGTTCATCGGGCGAAGCCCAAGGACCACACTGGATCCAGTCGGCCTGAATGATCGTGCAACCAACGTCAGCCGCTTGACGCCACATTTCAGCGGTAGCCCCCGGCTGGTTCGTGGTTTCAAAGCGATTGGAGAGCTTCGGATCGTGGATAGAACGGTACTTGACGTCAGCACCGAACCCACCGTGAGCGAGCACAACGCCCTTCTTAGCGCGGATGTACTTGACCGTACCCGTCCCTTCCTTCGGGAACTTGTAACCTTCACGGACCTTTAAGCCTAAAACACGACCGCCCTCTTCACGGATGATTTCTTCCACATAGACTTTATTGCGAAGCACAGCGCCCTGCTTCTTGGCTAAATCCAAACCGTTCTGGATGATGGTAGCGCCGGTGCCCGACTTCGTTAAGCAGCCACGTGCCACCGAGTGACCACCTTCAGCAATCACCGTGTCTTCATTCCATTCAACGCCTAAGACTTCACGCGTCCAATTCCAAGCGTCTAAACTCTTTTCAGCAACGAGCTTCACATGCGCCTTTTCCCCTAAGCCCAAGCCTTCACGGAACATGTCTTCGTAGAAGAGTTCAGCAGAGTCCTTGATCCCCAATTTCTTTTGCATCGGCGTACCGGCCACACCCATGGCGCCGGCATTAAGGATGGAGTTACCACCGAATAAGGCCATCTTGTCTAAAACAATAACCTTGGCACCAGCCTTAGAAGCTTCCACCGCAGCGGACATCCCAGCCAAGCCCGACCCCACGATCACCACATCAAAGGTTTCATCCCACTTGGCGGGCACCTTGGTGGAGGCTTGTGCCGTGGAGGTCCCCAACGCTAAAGCAGAGCTGGCACCAGCGAAGGCAAAAAACTTGCGACGAGAGATAGACATAATGGTCTCCTTGTAAGAAAAGGGGTTTATGACACGCTTGAAACTAAGCGGTTTCACCTGGAGGCGTGCCATAAACATTTGGTATACCGTCATTCTAGGAAAGCGTCACCCTTGCGGAAATAGCCCCGAAAACTAACACGCTTTGCAAAATTAACCACAAACACTGCCGTCTTAAACGTTTTCAAGTCAAAACAACCTCAATCCCTCAATCACTACGAAGAGTAGGCTTTTCCTCTTTTAGAACGACTGTCGAAGAGTGCTTTCCTCAGCTAAACCCGAAAACCCGCCGTTAAAGAGAAACCCACCACGTTGCAAAGCCGTCTAGTAAAAAAAGCAAACCTTAGGGCTTCCCGCCCCGTCTTCTGAACATGAAAAAGCGCCCCATTGCTGGAGCGCTTCAAACGGTGTTAACGCTTCAAGGGCGTCTTACTTCTTAAAGATCTTATCGTTGGTGCCATAGGGCCCAATGTGAAGGTCTCGAGCACGGACTTCATCGACCTTGTCAAAGGCAGCTTCCGCGGGCTGCAGGTACTTCACGTCACGGCGCCAATGGTAGTTAAAGCCCGCAAAGTGTGAATTCTTCGGGTACCAATAGAGCACCCCTAAGCCCTTTTCGTAAATGGGCGTATTGTGAATGGTGTTCCCCGGGATATAGAAGTACTGGCCCTTCTTTAAGTCCACAAAGCGACCGTCAGCCAAGGTTTTACTTTCACCATTGACGACGTAGTAGCACTCGGGCTGCGCATGGAAGTGCGGATCATGGTCCGACATCCCGCCATCGGTAATCCCGATCACAATCGGGTAATCCGACAAGTCTTTCCAGAGGTAGCCCACGGGGGAATCCTTAAAGTGGCAGCTCTTCACTTCAAGAATGTTCCCGTTGTCGTCCAAACTCTTACAAAAGCGTTGATCCTCTGGGATCGAGTCATTGGCCTTGATCGTCTTAAAGTCAATCTTGCCCGCTTCCCAATCTTTGATGTAACGCTCCACTTCGGGGTTTGCGCACGCCTCAGGCATCGTGTCCGACGGCAAATACGGCGTCGACCAACGGGGCACATACAAGGGTTCTTGATAGGCAAACTGTTCATGCGCCGGGATATCTTGCGCCCATGCGCTGGTCACGGAAAGGAGCGCCGTCAAAGCGAAAAGTTTTTTCATGGTTTGGGTCCTCAAAGGAAGAAATGGTCAAGGCGTAGAAGGGGGTTAGAACCAGTCCCGTTCACACGTTCCCCTTTACGCCCCACCCATTCTTCCATCATTGTTACCCTTGCAGAAATAGTCTAAACTACCATTTTCCATTGCAATTCTGACCATGTTGCTACGAATCGCCTTCGAAGATTGGCGGGTGTTTTGCCAACTGGCTACCGAGGGTTCCATTACTGGCGCCGCCCGACTTTTGGAGACTGACCCCTCCAATTTAAAACGACGCTTAGATGCCCTGGAAGAGGCGCTACAAATGCAACTCTTCATTCGTGGGCGAAATGGCCTCACGATGACGGTAGCGGGGCGCAACCTCTATGCGCGCGTGCGTCCCTTGGTGGACGAAACGCTCTCGGTGCTAGGCCGCCAACACGATGTTGCCTCGCTAGAAGCTTCCCCTCACACCCTAACGGTGGCGCTCCCCCGTTGGGTAGGTGACGCTTGGCTTGAGCCTGCCCTTTTAGCCCTTCGCCAACCCTATCCCTTACTCACGGTTAATGTGGTGCTGGTTGAAGACGAGCGCCAGCTCGACGTGCTTCAACCCGATCTCTGGATCGACTCGCACTCGGACCTTTCGCGAACCGCGATTCGTCTCAAGGCACCCAAAACGGTACTCTGCGCCACGAGCACGTATCTCGAAACGGCTGGTACCCCTTCTAACCCCGAAGATTTACGTCAACACACGTTACTCACGTGGGGGAAAACGCACAGTGACCGTGTGATCCTTGTTAAAGAAGCAGAACGCTTCCCCGTCACCGTCCGACGCCACACGACGATGCCTTCGCTCGACGGGCTCATCGTGAAGTTACTCAACCATGAAGGGGTGGCAGCGGGTCTGCCTTGGGCGCACTTTAAACGTCTGGCAAGTGAACACAAGCTCGTTCACCTCATGCCCGAACGCTCCCTTTATTTGCCCCCCTTGGCCCTGCACAGACGAGCGGATGCGTCCGATGACGCCATCCTCTTAGCCTCACTCACAGCCCTTCAAAACGCCTGGGAGCAAGCTTATGGCTAAACATTTGTTTGACCGCTTTTATGCCTTAGAAGCAAGCCTCAAAGCGAAGTCGTTTTCGGGTGCCGCACGCCAGATGAATGAGACCACGAGTCAGATTTCTCGCCGTATTAAAGCGCTGGAAACGGACTTAGGGGTGACGCTTTGTGACCGTCACCGTGATGGCGTGTCGCCCACCGCTGCGGGGCTACGCTTCATGAGTGAAATGGCGCCCTTAATCCGTGAGTTTGAAGCCTTAGAAGCGGGGCTTGGCGGGCAAAAGAAAATGACGTTGACGCTTAAAACCCCCATGACCTTGGGGTCTGTGCTCTTTTCTAAGCTCCCCAACCTTCTTTTAAAACTCAACCCGGATGCCCCCACGGACGTGCCGCTCACGGTTACCCCCCTACACGATGAGATTGGGTTACCGCACCTCACGACGGAATTGGCCGTGTGGATTGCCGAGACACCCCCTGACGCGGACGTGATTGCTCTGCGTCTAGGGTCCTTAGATTACGTCGTGGTGGCGAGCCCCGACTACTTAACCGCGAACGGCGACCCACAAATGGTAGGTGACCTTAACTTTCACCCGATCCTCATGAATAAACGAGGCCATTTAACGCTCTTTCAAGGGGAGCATGAACACACGGTGAATTCGCCCTTTACGACGCGCTACGACACGGACTTGTCGCTGCTGGTTGCGGCGCTCTCGGGCGCTGGCATTGCCGTCGGGATTCCGCGTTATTTAGCGCAACCCTCGATCGACGACGGCCGTCTGGTGCGACTCTTGCCCGGCTGGTCGATGGAAACCCAAAAAGTGTGGCTCCTAAGGCTTCCCCAACGCTTCCCCGACCTCGCCACACAACGCCTTATTGTGGCCATTAAAACGCTGTGGAAGGACACGCCCGGGTGCTTGACCTAAACCTAAAAGAAACCGCAACGCTCACTAGTTATTTTTGCAAAGACCACCCTTATGACCGAACACCCTCGACCGTCTTTTAACACCTTGCCCCATGAAACGTGGGATGTGGTGATTGTGGGCTCTGGCTTTACCGCGATGGCCGCCGCCATTGAAGCGGGGAAAGCAGGCGCAAAAACGCTCATTCTTGAAAAAATGCCCACCCCAGGGGGCAATTCCATCATTGATGAAGGGATGCTCTCCGTGGTGCTCTCCCCCCAACAAAAGAAGCGCCACATTCAGGACTCCTCCGAATTGTTAGCCAATGACATGCTGCAAAACGGGGAGTTTCTCAATGACCGTGACAAGGTGACCTATATCGCCAACGCCTCTTCCCGCCTCTACGACTGGACCGTCAAAGAATTGGGGCTCGAGTGGCTTCCCGTGGTGACGTGGGCAGGGGGCCATTCGGTGCCGCGCACCTTAACGGTAAAGACGGGGTCAGGGCGTGAAATCTACGAAAAAGCCCTTGCGCGCGTCCAAGCCCTTGGCATTGAAATGCGATGCCAACACTATGTCGAAACCATTGATCGTGATGAAAACGGCGTCTATGGCGTCGTGGTGCGAGCGGGCTACACCTTTCCCGATGAAGCGTCCGGCACCTTACAGTACCTACGTGCCACCAAAGGGGTGATTTTGGCCTATGGGGGCTTTTCTGCGGACCCCGACTATCGTGCCCGCTTTGATGAGCGCCTTCGCAACTACGAAACCACCAACCATCCGGGCGCCACCGGGGAATTGTGGCGCGAGAGTGAACGCATCGGTTGCATGATGATGGAAGCCGGTCGCATTCAGTGCACCCCGTGGTCCAACCCCAAAGAACCGGGAATGGGCCGTGCATGGCTCTTTTCGGATTACGTGGGGGCAGATGCGGGGCTCTGGGTCAACACCCAAGGGGATCGCTTCACCAACGAACTGGGAAATCGCAAAGAGTCAGCGGAAGCCGTTCTCAACGAACACCACCAAGGGCATAAAGCCTTGGCGATTGGGAATGCGTTGAGTAAACGACGACTCGACAAGATTCGCCCAGGCTACTTAGACGAAATGATTGAGAAGGGCTATATCGACGTCTTTCCCACGATTGACGCCATTGAGGCCGCTTGGGGAATTCCTGCTGGACATTTGAGTCAAACGCTCGATCGTTACAACCAAGGCATTCTCAAAAAACAAGACATGGACTTTTTCCGTCCAGTGCAGTGTCCCGAACCCTTAACGGAGGGACCGTGGTACGTCGCGGAAATGACCCCGAAGGTGCATCACTCCATGGGCGGGCTCTACACCGACATTCAAGCGCGGTGCATTGATGCGAAAACCGGTGCCCCCATCCCACGACTCTTTGCCGCCGGGGAATGCGCCGGGGGCGTTCATGGGGCGTGTCGCATGGGGAGTTGCGCCATTTTGGATTGCTTAGTGATGGGACGCGTTGCGGGGCAAAACGCCGCCAAGAACGTCGGGGTCGACCCCGAATCGATTGAGTAAGTGGCGTCCCCAAGGCGAGTGGTGGTTAGACGGAGGTTTTCAACTAATCCAGAAGGGACATCCTTCAACCACCACACTCCCCTCTCCTTCCCTTTCGCTCAGGCCAAGAAAAGCAAAAACCCCAAGGTTTTATCCTTAGGGCTTTACACAGAATCTGGCGGAAGAGGTGGGATTCGAACCCACGAAAGGGATTAACCTTCGCCGGTTTTCAAGACCGGTGCATTCAACCACTCTGCCACTCTTCCTAGTGGTCTGGGAATTATAGAGAAAAGTCGTCCAAAATACAAAGCGCCTCAAGGCTTACTGACGGGGGGCATTGGCCATTCTCACTTGCCAATCGTCGTCCTTAACGTCGCTCCACAATTGGGCAGGGGCTTCATAGTAGAGACGATAGCGGGCTTCGCCGGCTTTGGCGTCGGTCAGGCGTCGAACGTCCATCCCGAGGCCAGCCACATAAATCAATTCGTCGTTATGCCAAACCAAGGGTAAGGTGGTGCGATCAAAGGGCGGGACGCCCGCTTGCGCAAACAAGTCTTTAAGGGCTTTACTGGGACGATGCGGGAAAAGACGCAAACGCTCTCCCCCTTGACGGGGACGAAGTGTCCATTGACCGCGCATTAAATCCTCATGCGTTAAGCCGGGTTCCCCCTCGGGGAGCCGTTCTGCACGAAGGTTTTGCCCGTCTGGTAACGTCACCGTCAAATCCCCCGACCACACCAAGGGCGTGGCGCCCACTGGAACAGGCGAAAGGTCTTCGGCGCGAAGGCTTAATCGATCGCCCCATCGGCGCATGAGACCCGTGCCCAATTGCATGGCCACTTGCGCATCGTGACCCGACTCGCGCAATTGGCGAAGGGTATCCTCCAGCCGAGCGCGGTTTGGCACCGTAAAGCCCAACGATTGAATCCAAGTACGAAGGGCCCAGCTTTGGCGAGCAGGAACGAGGCTCAATAAGCGACTAATCGACAAGGACGTAGGGTCGTCTGCAATCTGACAGCGTGCCACGTCTTCTTTCGCCACACTTTGCAGGACTTCTACCGCTTGAGCGGTTAATTCGATACTGCGGGAAGCCGCCTTTTTAAAGCCAGGACGCAAGGTTTCGAGTGCGGGCAAAATCTTATGGCGCACGTAATTGCGAGCAAAGCGCGTGTCGGCATTACTCGGATCCTCAACGCTCTTTAAACGGCGTTGACGTACGTAACGGTGTAAGTCGGCGCGACTCACGTCCCCCCACGGGCGAACGAGTGCAATGCGAGAGGCCGCTTCCGGTTTGCGACCGGGCAGTCCCCCTTCTACGTCCTTTAAGGTGCGAACCGTCGGAAAGGCCGCTAAGCCCTCAGGACCCGCGCCTCGAATCCATTGAAGTAAAAAGGTTTCGAGTCGATCGTCTTCATGGTGCGCGGTAATCACGGCATCGTAGTCGTGGTCAGCTGCCCAACGGGTGAGTGCGCGGTAACGCGCTTCGCGCGCCGCCGCTTCCACGCCACGGCCCTTTTCGTCGACTTTCACGGTAAGGAGTGCAAATTCCACCCCGCGGGCATCACACTCTTTTTGGCAGTGCGTTGCCCAAAGGTCAGCCTCTTTTTGTAAGCCATGGTGCACATGCACGGCCGCCAAGCGCCCAATCAAATGTTGATGGGGGTCTTTCCAAAGGCGAGAAGCAATGTCGAGGAGCGCCATCGAATCCTTACCGCCTGACAACGCCACCACCGCACGAATGGGGTTGAGGGCTTGAAGGGTAAAGGCGTCCGTTTGCCCGTCTTCACGTGCACGCGCTTCGGCGAGCCACTCTAAGGGTTCAATTAAACGACGGGTCAAGTCCGCAGTTAAACGGTGACCCGCCAAACCCTTTTGAGGGGTGGGCTCGGTCATTGAGCCTGTTCCTCAATAAAGCGCCCGTAGGCACGAAGGCGTGCATCACGGCGCGCTAAGCGGTCTTCCACGCTCAGCTGCTTTAAGGCACGTAAGTTATCCGTTAAGACCTTCTTCAAGGTGATGGCCATCAAGCGCGGATCACGGTGTGCGCCCCCAATGGGTTCGGCAATCACGCGATCCACCAAGCCCACCGTCTTTAAGGTTTCAGCGGTTAACCCCAGGGCTTCGGCCGCCTGCGGGGCTTTGGCGGCATCCTTCCAGAGAATGGACGCGCACCCTTCGGGAGAAATCACGGAATAGGTCGAATATTCGAGCATCATGACGCTGTCCGCGACACCAATCGCTAAGGCGCCACCCGAGCCCCCTTCCCCAATCACACAACTAATGACGGGGACGGTCAACTGACTCATTTCCATGATGTTGCGACCAATGGCTTCACTTTGGCTACGCTCTTCAGCGCCAATCCCCGGGTACGCCCCCGGGGTGTCGATAAGGGTGATGACGGGCAAATCAAACTTTTCCGCCAACTTCATCAAACGTAACGCTTTGCGATAGCCCTCAGGGCGCGCCATCCCAAAGTTACGGAACGTGCGCTCTTTTAAGTCACGCCCCTTTTGGTGACCAATCACCATGACGTTCATGTCAGCTAAGCGCGCTAAGCCCCCCACGATGGCGGCATCGTCCGCGTAGTGACGATCCCCATGGAGTTCATGGAAGTCCGTGAAAACCGACTCCGTGTAATCCAACGTATAGGGACGCGCCGGGTGGCGAGCCACCAAGCTCATTTGCCAGGGGCTCAATTCGCTATAGAGCTTCTTTAAGCGGGCACTGGCTTTCGCCTCTAACTGTGCAATTTCCGCATCCAGATTGGCATCATGAGCGGGCGCTTCGTCGTTTAAGGCCTTTAATTCTTCAATTTTGGTCTCAAGCGTTTCGATTTCGCGCTCGAACTCTAAATAGACACGTTTCGCCATGAAAGAGTGATCCTTGGGATGAATAAAAGAGAGAGATGAGTCGACTTAGAGGCAGCGCCAGGTCGTCCCTTCGGCGCAGTCCATTAACTCAATGCCTTCATCGGCTAAGAGCTTACGGATTTCGTCCGCACGGGCAAAGTTCTTGGCCTTCTTGGCGTCTTGACGCTCTTGAATCAAGGCTTCAATGCGGGAGGCATCGGCTTGCGTTGCCCCACCCTTTAAGAAGGCTTCGGGGTCACGCTCTAAAATCGCCAAGATGTTCCCCAAAGCCTTTAACTGACGGGCTTGCGCGGGGCTCTTGGTGCGGTTAACGTCGTTAGCGAGTTCAAAAAGAACGCTCACGGCCAAGGGCGTATTAAAGTCGTCATCCATGGCGGCCTTAAAGCGCTGGGCATAGTCTTCCGTCCAGTCTAAGGGCTGGTTGTCAGCCTGAACCGCATTTAAAGCGCCATATAAGCGCAACAACCCCTTCTGGGCGTCTTCAATGAGGCCAGAGGAGAACGCAATCGCAGAGCGGTAGTGGCTCTTTAAGAGGAAGAAGCGAAGAACTTCCGCGCCGTTACCTTCACCGTAGGTGGCGTTGGTGTCCTTTAAGGCATCACGAATCGTCCAGAAGTTCCCCAAGCTCTTACTCATCTTTTCTTCAGAGCCGTCGGCATTACGAACGCGAAGCGCGCCCGAGTGCATCCACACCTTGGCGAAGTCTTTACCCGTAGCGCCTTCGCTCTGGGCAATTTCGTTTTCGTGGTGCGGGAACAAAAGGTCAGGACCGCCACCATGGATATCAAAGGTGTCGCCTAAGAGCTTACAGGCCATGGCCGAGCATTCAATATGCCAGCCCGGACGCCCAGCGCCCCACTTGCTGTCCCACGCGGGTTCACCCGGCTTGGCTTTCTTCCAAAGCACAAAGTCCAGGGGATCACGCTTAAATTCGTTAGCGTTCACACGAGCGCCCGCACGCATGTCGTCGGGGCTGCGACCCGATAACTTCCCGTAGCCCGCAAACTGACGCACAGCAAAGTCCACGTCACCGTCTTCGGCCTGATAGGCCAAGCCCTTGGCTTCGAGCTTTTCCACGAGCCCCAGCATTTCCGGAATAAAGTCCGTGGCACGCGGCTCCATCGTGGGGGCTAAGCAACCCAAGGCGAGCATGTCGTCTTGCATGGCTTTACCAAATTCCGCCGTCAATTCATCAGGCGTAATCCCGCGCTCAGCCGAACGACGAATGATCTTGTCGTCCACGTCCGTGATGTTACGAACGAAGGTGACCTTCATGCCACTGGCTTCCAACCAACGACGCACCACGTCAAAGGCAACAAACGTACGACCATGCCCAATGTGACAGTAGTCATAGACCGTCACGCCACAGACGTACATACGTACATGACCGGGCTCTAAGGGGGTAAAGGGCGTAAGTTCGCGACTAAGCGACGAGTAAATCGACAGGGCCATAATGGGCATCCTTATGGTTGAAAACGCGAGAGGAGCTAGCCTCAAGGACAAAAAAACAAACGCGTCATTAGGAGTCTTCCCCGCCCGTCTCCATTCTTGAGCGAAAGGGGCCAAAACACAACGCGCTAATACATCCTTCGAAGTATACCCGTTTGAGGGCTTTTTAGCCTAAATACGCCCTTCTCAAGCCCGTTCGCACGGCTTAGGCCAAGGGGGTTGGTCGCGTGTTGGCGAAAAAGTCGGTAGGATTGGGAAACCTACCCTTCTTTATGAAAAAAAGGAACCCCACGAATGAAGTTACGTTTTCGTCCGCTTTTAGCCTTAGTGCCCCTCATGATGGGGCTCAATGGCGCTCAGGCTGTGACCCCCAATCCCAAGGTCTTAATTGAAACCTCGATGGGCAACATGGTGGTGCAACTCAACCCCCAACGTGCCCCGGAAACCGTGAAGAATTTCTTGCGCTACACCGATGAGGGCTTTTTCGATGGCACGGTCTTTCACCGTGTGATCCCGGGCTTTATGATCCAGGGTGGCGGCTTTACGAGCACGATGGCGAAAAAAGAAACCCACGAGCCCATCAAAAATGAGGCTGCGGGTGGCTTTAATAACGACAAGTACACCATTGCCATGGCCCGCACGAGTGATCCGCACTCCGCCACAAGCCAATTCTTTATTAACGTGGCTGATAACGACTTCTTAAACCAAAAGAAGAGCCCGGACGGCTGGGGCTATTGCGCCTTTGGTCGCGTGATTGAAGGCCAGTCTGTCGCGGACATGATTAGTTTAGTTCCCACGGGCTTTCATCCGCGCACCCGCATGCAGGACGTCCCGCGCGAGCCCGTTGTCATTAAACACGTACGCCGTCTGCCCTAACCCCTCTTGAGGAACGTCCCACTTTCAGCGCTCCCCAAAAAGGGCTAAGGGTTGGTGTTCCCCGTGCGTTTATGCCAAAATAAGGCAGTACTTAACTCACTAAAACTTTTTGGCAAACGCCAGTGGGCTTCCCATTGACGGTTTTGCTTTTAACACCCGAACCGCTTTTTTAGACGACTCTAAAAAGCGCCTCGGCACATGAAGGACAATCATGATTCGTTTGACGACTAACCTCGGTGTCATCGACCTCGAACTCGACTTCGAACACGCTCCCATCACCGCCAAGAACTTCCAAGACTATGTCGAAGAAGGCTTCTACGACGGCGTGATCTTCCACCGCGTGATCAAGAACTTTATGATTCAGGGGGGCGGTTTTACGCCTGACATGCATCAGAAAGAAACCAAGGCTCCGATCCAGAACGAAGCCGATAACGGTTTAAAGAACGATAAGTACACCATCGCCATGGCTCGTACGAGCGATCCGCATTCCGCGTCCGCTCAGTTCTTCATCAACGTGGCTGACAATGACTTCTTGAACCACACCGCGCCCACCGTTCAGGGTTGGGGCTATGCCGTTTTCGGTCGCGTTGTGGCAGGCGAAGACGTCGTCGATACGATCGCTCGTGTTCGCACGGGTCAGGCCGGCTTCCATGGTGATGTGCCCTTAGAGCCCATCGTCATCGAAAAGGCTGAAGTCGTTGCCTAATTAAAGGAAACGAACTAGAGAAGAACGCGTTGAGTCTCGCCGACTTAACGCGTTTTTTGTTGGTAGCCGTTTCTGACGTTTCCCTCCATTGAGCATTCTTGACGGAAGTCGGTACAATAAAACGTACACTGCGGCGGGAAGACTTCTCCCGCAAACGCTTAACTTCGACCACCCCCTCTTAAACCGTTTCCCTATGACCACTGACGCCTTGCCCTTACCGTTAACGAATCCTGTCGTCATTGCGGACTTGCATTTAAGCGATGACCGACCGGCGACAACCGCTGGGTTTTTGCGCTTTCTCTCGAACATCACCCCGCGCTTCTCAGAGCTCGTGATCCTCGGCGACTTGTTTGACGGGTGGTTGGGTGACATCAGTATGGAAACGGACCTCGCGCAGAGTGTGGCCGCCGAATGTCGTTTGTTAACGAGCTCGGGGCGTCGCGTCTTGGTGATGCCTGGCGACTGCGATTTCCTCTTAGGGCCTGAATTCTTTGATGCGTCGGGGGCAGAGAAGTTGCCTGACGTCTGGGCCACCACGGTGCGCGGAAACCCTGTGCTCTTCTCTCATGGGGACCGTTGGTGTACGCGATCTGCGACGCACCAGGTGTGGCGCACCTTAACCGACGACACCACGTGGCGTGCCCAAGTGCGCTCGGCGCCCATCACACGCCGCCAGGGGATGCTCTTAGAGGCGCGCGACGAAGCCATGCTCGCCACCGACCTCCCCTTCGAGGACGCAAAGAGCATGACGATTGATGAGGCCGCCGTCTTAGCGCAAGCCCGTCAAGCGCAAACGCAAACCGTGATTCATGCCCACATTCAGCAGCCGGGCGTCCGTCTCACGGGTCCGCTCACGCGCTGGGTGGTGCCTGACTGGTACTTGGATCAAGATAAGAAACGCAGTGGCTGCATTACCTTTATGGACGATGGCCGCCCGCAAATCCTCTACTAATTAAGACGCACAAAAACATTAAAGGCGACACGCTCAAACGAGCGTCTCGCCTTTTTTTCGTGTCGTACCCAGAGCGACGTCACCGAGTCAGTCTTTTTAAATGCAAGAAACCCTGCATGTTCTTAGTCAACATACAGGGTTTCATTGGAACCTAGGTACTAGGGCGATTCTTTTCAGTCTTCAATCAAGAGGCAAGACACTTGAAATCGGTCATCGGGTCCTCGCCGCTAGCACTATGGCAACGCTCGAATTACTTCTTAGCGGGCTTCGGTTCGAGGATGGCGAGGGCCTGCTTCGTGAGGGCCAAACCATTCTGGACCAATTCCTTGGAGTACTTCGGAGCGTGGACACCCCAAGAACCGTCGTCCTTGATCTTGGCTACGATCTGACGGGCCTGCGTGAGGTAGGAAGCGACCTGAGCGCGCTGAGCGTCGTCGATCTTAGCCGTAGCAAGCATGTCATTGATAGCGATCAAGTTGGCGTTGATCTTGGCATAGCCTTCCTTAACCGGGGTCTGCCAGGCGTTGACCTTGTTGTAGATCGTGCGCTGGTCCTTGAAGCGCATGGCTTCAGGGAACTTGGACTGGACCGGGCTGTGGCAGCCGAAGGCATCAGCGAGATGCTTATCAGGCCACGACGTACGACCGCAGGTCCACATCAGATCGAGGTAGGGACGACCATCGTCCTTGGCGACCTTCCAACCCTTACCCTTGCGCTGACGATCCTTCTGGCTGTCAGGCGGATTGAGGGTCTTCTTTTCCGGGTCAACGAGGATGCGCCAGATATGGGAGGCACGAACGTTGTCGAAGCCGGCCATGTCAGGACGCTGGATGGAAGCGAAGTTTTCGCAAGAGCCCATCTTCGGCATATGGCAGGACGCGCAAGCGTTGCGGCTATGCGTGCCACCCTGCTGGAAGAATTCGGCTGCCGTGGTATGGCAGTCCTGACATTCTTTCTTCAGGCCAGGAACCGTGTAGTAGCTCTTCCAATCGTTGGCGGTGACTTCATGCGGATCATGACAGGTCGTACAACGCATACCCTTCTTGTAATGCTTCGTGTAAAGCATCTGAGCACCTTCCGTACCGCAAGCGGGGCAGAAGCTCTTGAAGTAAACGTTGAACGGGCTCTTAGCGTCTTTCTTCGCATCGTCGCGGTTGTAAACGATACGTTGGTGGCAACGTTCGCAATCGGACGGCATGCCAGCACCACGGGCACCGTAAAGGTGAGCACCCGCACCGTGACATTCTTCACAGGAGATACCCTGGGAGATGGTATGTTCACGGAGTTTCTTCGAATCGCCTAAGGCGGCGAAGAGTTCGTCCTGGCTCTTGAAGTCGAACTTCCACGTATGGCAGATTTCGCAGTAGGACGTACCCGGCTGGAACATAGCGGCCGTACGGTTAGAAGCACCGTAAGAGTTAAGCCCCCAAACCTTAGAGGTCTGGGCACCGAAGTCTTCCAACTTAACCGGGAAGGTCGGGTCCCAAGCGTTAATGCGCTTGGCCATTTCAGGCGTCAAGTATTCAGCCCAGCCGCGGGAGAACTGGTTACCACCGGCAACCATCTTACCCGTGCCCTTGCTTAACGAGCCACCTTCGATGTGATAGGTCCCACGGACCAACCACTTGTCGATAAAACCGTACTTCGTACGCGGGGTCCCCACGACAGCGAACACGTCATCAGCTTCGATACCTTCCGGAAGGATGGTGGCTTGGCTGTTGTACATGGGCTTCTTCACACCAGCGGCACCGCCCACTTCTTCGAGCTGGTCGGGGAAGCGGATGATCTTGGAGTGACGGGAACGCGACCACTTTTCATACTGAATCACGTGACATTCGCCACACTTCTTCGGACCGACGAAGTTATTCGGAAGGTCGAGGAAGGATTCGTACGGCAGACGGTAGGTAATAGAACCCTTGCGACCGAAGTCTTCATGGAAGTTCTTACCACCACCGAATTCCACCCATTCTTCGTTACGGTCGCTCATCTTGAACTTACCGACAACGCGATTGTTGGGGAGATAGTGCTTAAAGTACGGATGGTTTGCTTTCAGGTAGTTCCAGAAAGCCTGATCCTGAGCCACATAGCCGTCGAGGTCACGGGGGAAGTCAATGGTTTGCAAGGCAAACGCCGACGACGCGCCGAGACCAGCCGTCAAACATGCGGCCAGAGACAGAAGCTTGGATTGCTTGGTCATATCTGCTCCTCTCGTCTCATAACAGGTTAAAGGTTTTATTCATCCGGGGAACCGTCTATATACAGGACGTGCCGGACACCGAGGTCTGTAAAAAGTCAGCATTGAGTAGGTCGAGGCTTTTTACAGCTCCAACTTTATTGCTTAATCTTTGTTTAAGGTAGACCTAAAAAACGAAATCTGAACAAAGATTTGATTTAAACCAAATAACTAGTCACTCCTCTCCCAAATGGAATCGTACGGGCATATCGAATCGCGTTGTCTCCTTATTTATCACCGACTTACAAAAAGCATTATTTTTCTAAACGACGTTTACATTTCTCAAAACCCCCGCCATTGGAGATGAGAATGCTTCTCATTATGTATCCATCAAGGGTTACGACGAACGGAGGACGTACACCGTAGCAGAATCATTTCCGAATTTTAAGATTGACTATTTGCTATTGTTGATATCGGTATAGTGTTAACCCTTGAAAGTGGGCGTACAGATTGGTTTTTTCAAATTGTAAGTTCGGTTTTACTTAAACATGGTCTACCCGATTTTTTGTCATCAAAATGACCTACACAATTCGTCGAAATATAAAAATTGACTATCGAACAGCCCTACCCAATAGTTGGACAATTACTTATCGCTTATACACTGTTGCAGAGTTGCATAGCGAAGGACTTCACTACAAAGACACCTCACCTCAAGGACGCCTCTACGAGCGTTGACCCACATTCGTTTCGCTTGACATCAAACGGTCCCACTTGACTAAAATGTGTGCTCGACCGATGCCGTCCCTCCTCTCTGGTTTCTAATAGCGACGCAAAAGTGTCGTGGCGTTTAACTAAACTGAACTAAAAAGAAAACGCCCTCTTCACCCCCCTTCACCCCCCTGATCGCCCTTCGCTCGAGCTCGAAAGCGATCGTGTACCGCCCAGGCGTCTCGCCCTTTCTTTACTCTTACTCCCCCTCAGACGCTTTAAATGGGCGCTACAGCGCCTTTTAACGGGTCACCCCTTCGTTTCAAACGCTCTCTGGTTCTTCCCTACACGTTCGCCACTAACGCGTTCCCACCAACGCAAAAAAGGCGACTGGAAATCCAGTCGCCTTGTGTGGGCACGGTCACGCCACTCAATGAGTGCGAGAAGCGTCAATGATGAACTTACTTCACCTCAGCCGCGTTCTTCTTGGCCGCGGGCTTTTTCAAGTGTGCATTCATAGCACGTGCCTTAGCCACGCCCAAGTCTTTGTCTAAGTGGCTGGGGGGATTTTCGATTTCGTTGCCGTCCATGTCACGCGCATTCAAAACGGCAACACGTTCAAGAATTTGTTCAGCCGTCGCTACACCGACGTGTTCCCAAATCGGTTCACCCGTCTTGTCAAAGAAGATCTGGGACGGGAGCTGCTCTAAGACGTACTTCTTTTCGATGTCCTGATAGTCATCGATATCGATGATGACGAACTTCGCCAAGTGACCATACTTCTTCTGAAGGTCCTTAAACACTTGAACCATTTCTGGGCACGTAGCGCACCACTCAGCACCAAAGTCCACGACCGTGACGTAGCCCGGCACCGGGAAGGGTTCATTGTCGCCCGTGGCTAACGGGGGCATGCCGTCTGCGGCTGCCATGGCCATCGTCCCCGTCAGGGCTAAGGAGGCCCCCAGCACGAGTTTCTTGAGTCCAAACATGGTTTTATCTCCTTTAAGGAAAACTTGAGGTCTTGAAAAATCTAATTATTGCGCAGGATGGGCACTGATGGACCCTGCTTCGATATCTAAAATTCGATCGGATAAGTGAAGGAAGTTCGTGTCATGGGTCACCACTAAGACACCAATCCCCTTGTCGGCTAATTGTCGGAAGTGTTCCATCACCGTTTGGGCTGACGCGCCATCAAGGCTCGCTGTGGGCTCGTCCGCAATGATCACTTCCGGATCATTCATCAAAGCGCGGGCAATGGACACGCGACGCAATTCCCCGCCCGAGAGATTCTTGGGCATTTCATTGGCTAAGGCTTTGAGGCCAAAAGCGTCCAGAAGCGCTAGCGCACGCCCTTCAGGTTCTTCCCCGCGTCCCCCCGTTAAGTGCCAGGGCAAACGCACATTATCAATTACCGACAAACTTTCAATCATGCCAGCGCCCTGCGGGACGTAGCCCACAATGGCGTTACGGCGAGCAGATCGTTCATCGTCCTTCACCGAAAAGAGATCCTCCCCTTTCAAGCGAACCGTCCCTTCCGTAGGGTCTTGTAAACCCACTAACAGGGTAAGTAGCGTCGACTTCCCGGCACCACTCTTACCTAAAAGGGTGACAAACTCCCCTTTATTGAGCGTCAAGTTCGCGCCCTTTAAGGCCCAGAACTCGCGCGACCCACGGGTAAATTGTTTACCCAGTTCATGACATTCTAATAAGAGCGTATTCTTCTTCGTCGTCATTTATCGGCCCTCACGCATCTGTGCGTAAATATCGTTTCGACTAAATTTCCAGAGCGTCGGCAAGGCCGCCAACGGTGCCGTCACCGTGCCGAGCAATACCGCCCAGAAACCATTCGTAAACCAGGCCATGAGACCAGGGGCCAAATAAGGAAGCTCAATGGCTTTGGCAATCGCGGGCGAAAAAAGGTTCGCCACAATCGCGCCTAAACCCACCCCGACGAGGCTGCCCATAAGGCCTAAGAAGAGGCTTTCAACCAAGAGGATGGAGAGGACCTTAAGTTTGGTTGCCCCCATCGCACGAAGCGTGGCAAATTCGCGTACGCGTTCGTTCGCAGCAAAGAAGAAAACCGTCAACAAAATAATGAGTGCCAAGCCCCAGAGAATGGCGGCCGCTGACATCATCACATCCACCACGCGACGAAGCTTCGTGGCGGTGTCACTCATCAACGCCGAGGCGTAGACGAAATTCACACGCGCCCCCAGCCCTAAACGGTCGATGATTTCGTCCGTGATGAGCATGGGATCCGTCCCCGTTTCAGCACGAACCAAAATCGAGGAGTAGCTCTTCGCAATGGTATCTGCCTTATCGGGGCTGGCAATCTTGCCTAACTGGCGCGCGGCGTTTACCGTCATAAAGACCGACGCGTCAAAGCCCATCCCAGTGGGCTCTAACTGCGCCACGATCTTGAAGTCTTTCCCGTAAAAGCGAATACGTTCCCCAATGTCGCCGACGATGTAATTCCCAACGATGACTTCGTCATCTTTGAGTTCACCCGAATAACGCGTTTTGAGCCACGGCGCCACGACGAAGTCCGTCGCCATGTCGATCCCAATTAACTGCACTTTGACCGAACAGCATTGCGCTTCGAGACTCGAGATAAAGAGCTGACCTGACGCTTTAGCCACCCCGGGGACCGATTGCACGGTCCCTAGGATTTCTTCCGGAAGATAAAACGTCGTGGGCACGCTACGAAGCAGCACATTTTCAATCTTCTTCCCGTCACCATCCGGCACGACCAAGAGGTCAGCACCTAAGCGCTCGGACAAGGAATAAATCCCCGTCTGTAAGTTTAAGCTCACCATGGCACTCACAAAGAGCGCAAAGCCAAACAAGGCCACCATGGCGCCTAAAAGCATACTGCGTAGGGGGCGATTAAAGAGGTTAGCCATTGCTAACCGAAGGGTGCCAAGCGAGCCCGGCATAGTCTCTCCTCTATTTGAAGTTCGGGGTAAGGGGTCGTTTCTTCTTTTGAGTGGTTGGTCTACTCAATTAGCAAAGCTTATTCATGCGCTTCTTTAAGCAAACAAGGCTAAAGAGCGCCACCAGGCTAATCACTAACCCCCACACCACGACGATGGGCTGGGTTTCCGTGTGGCAATGCATCATGGGCGAATTACACGGCCCAATCACAAAGGTGGCCAAGGCCACAATCCCTAAACCATTTAAGAACTGTGCCAACTGGATACCAAAGGCCATGGCGGCGTTCTTGACGCACTGAAGGATGAGCCCCAACACCGCCACTTGGAAGCCCATGTAGGCGACAGCTCGCACCATCCAATTACATTTCATCGGGTGCGCTGCATGGCATTGCGGCAAATAAAAGAGCACCGCTAAGGTTAACGCAGCCCCCAAGAGGAGCATTAAACCGCCACCTAAGAAATTGTTCTTATTCATGAGCTTTCTCCTTTTTAATCATGAATAGGGTTTACGCAAAATCGTGAGAGCCGTTTATTGTTCGGTCTTTTTCATGATTTTGACCGGGCTCGTGATCTCCTTGGCGGCTTTCTTCGCCAAGCTTTCCGTCAAAGCCTTGTCGTTACGACCCGTGCCTTCATATTCAAAGCCATGGTGAATCCAGCCTTGGATCCCATCGGGCATGATGTAAACGTTGTAGTAACCGAGCTTTAAGGCCGCAAAGGCCGTTTCAGTCGAAACGTTACAGAGCTTATTGACGCAGTAAAACACCAAGTAGGCATTCTTCTTATCCTTCGGTAAACGCTTTTCCCAGTCAACGACGTTGACATGGACCGCGCCCGGCAAGTGACTGCGTTCGTAGAGGTATTCAGGGTTGCAGTCAAAAAGGTAGAGGTTTTCGGCCCCTAAGGTCTTTTGGATGCGATAAACGGACAAGGGCAAGGGTTGCGCCATGGGCTTAAATTCTTTGGCGGCAGCGGCGGACTGGGCGTCTTGCGTCTTGGTTTCGCCGGCCACGGCGTTACCCAAAAGTAAACCCGCACACGCGGTTGCCAGACAAAGGGTTTTAGCCACTGAGGACAGGGCGGTCATGTTGTTTATCTCCTATGAGGGGCGGTCTTAAGAATTCAGTGCCAGATCGTGCTTCGTTTAAGATTCACGAAAGACTAGGCCTCTAGGCACTTTTTCCCATTAATAGCAGAGAGATTTGCAGAGAAACCTTAAGGGAGTCTTTTTCCTATCGAAAACCCTGCCTTTTAATGCCTTGAGCGGCGAAACTGACCGCGTCACCCCCGCTCTTCCCCTCTTTTTCTAAATATTCAGATAAAAGAAAAGTCCTGCATGCTCAAAGAACACACAGGACTTCTAGTACCTAAACTCGTTGGAGGCGAGCAGCGACTCTGAAAGCAAGCCTCAGACTCAAACTCGCCTCGTTCAAGTTACGCTCGAATTACTTCTTAGCGGGCTTCGGTTCGAGGATGGCGAGGGCCTGCTTC
>JAHHRF010000016.1 GCA_020025955.1 Sutterella sp. | reverse complement strand
AGTCCTTCTCAACGACCGTCACCCCCTCTCCCCAGTACGAAAGACCCCACTTTCGTCCAATAAAACAAAACCCCCGTTCGAGAAGAAACGGGGGTTGGGTCGGAGGAATTGGCGTTGGGGGTTAATCGCGTACGCGTTTAATCACTAAACTCGTATTGATCCCACCAAAAGCGAAGTTGTTGCTTTGGATATAGTCCGTGTCAATCGCACGCCCTTCACCGCGGATGTAGTCCAGGTCACCGCACTCTGGATCCACGTTATCCAAGTTGAGGGTCGGCGCAAACCAGCCCTCGTTCATCATCTCAATGCCGAGCCACGCTTCCATAGCCCCGCACGCCCCTAAGGTGTGCCCGAAGTAACTCTTCAAGGACGAAATGGGCACGCTCTTCCCAAAGAGGTTGGCCGTGGCATTCGACTCGGCAATGTCGCCACGACTCGTGGCGGTACCGTGTGCGGAGACGTAACCGATTTGCGCTTCGTCTAACCCGGCATCACGCAGGGCATTTTCCATACAGCGCTGCATGGTGACCTGATTGGGCTGGGTGATGTGTTGCGCATCGCAGTTCGTGGCAAAGCCCACGATCTCGGCGTAGATGGTGGCACCGCGTGCACGGGCGCGTTCGTACTCTTCGAGAATTAAGGTCGTAGCCCCTTCCCCAATCACCAACCCGTCACGGTCCTTATCAAAGGGGCGTGGCGTGTGTTCGGGGTCTTCATTTTTATTGCTGGCGGCAAAGAGCGTGTCAAAGACGGCCACCTCTGACGGGCAAAGCTCTTCGGCGCCCCCGGCAATCATGACGTCTTGCTGACCGTATTTAATCGCTTCGTACGCGTAACCAATAGCTTGCGAGCCCGAGGTGCAGGCAGTGCTCGTCGGGATCACGCGACCCGTAATCCCAAAAAAGAGCCCGGTATTGACGGCCGTCGTGTGCGGCATCATCTGCACGTAGGACGTCGCCGTAATCTGACGCGTCGTATGGTTTAAGAGCATCTGCCCAAAGTCACACACGGGCTTGGTGCTCCCCGTACAGGACCCGTAGGCAATCCCCGTGCGACCGCTCGTCAACACGGGATCCTCAAGGAGCCCGGCTTTTTCGAGCGCCAATTCCGTAGCACGAGTCGACAACAAGGACACACGCCCCATCGAGCGAATGCGCTTACGGGTGTAGTGCTCTGGCAAGGTAAAGTCCGTCACGGGGGCGGCGAGCTTTGCATTTAACCCTTGAAAGATATCCCACTCGGGCATGGTGACGACACCATTTTGACCCGCCTGCATGCGGGCTTTAATCGTGGCCCAATCGTGACCTAAAGACGTAATGCCACCCATCCCGGTGACAACAACACGGCGCGGGGTCATACCATCCCTCCGTTAACAGAAATCACTTGACGGGTTACGTAGCTGGCACCGTCACTCATCAAAAAGCGCACCACGTGAGCGACTTCTTCAGGACTGCCCATACGTTGCATGGGGATCATCGCCATGGCGTGTTCCATCGCCATTTCGTTAATGTCCACCATCCCCGTGTCAATGAGGCCTGGGGCCACACAGTTCACGGTAATCTTGCGCTTGGCTAATTCAATGGCTAAGGCTTTGGTGGCCCCAATGACGCCGGCTTTCGCGGCCGAATAGTTCACCTGACCGCGGTTCCCCGTAATCCCCGAGACAGAACTCATCGTCACAATACGACCCCCGCGGCGCGTACGCACCATGGGCATGATTAAGGGGTGAAGGACGTTATAAAAACTATTTAAGTCCACATCAATGACGCGACTCCAATCGTCGGGTTCCAGGGCAGGAAACGCCCCGTCTTTGGTCATCCCCGCGTTACTCACCACGCCCCAATAGGCGCCGTGCTCGGCCATATCCGCCTCTAACACGGCTTTGGTTTCTTCGCGGTTCGAGACGTCAAACACTAAGACGCGTGCCTCGCGCCCCATTTCACGGATCGTCTCCGCCAGGGCCTCCGCCTTCTCTTGACCACTGCGGCACGTGAGCACCACATTGAAGCCATCTTCGGCGAGCCCCAACGCGCACGCGCGGCCAATGCCGCCCGAGGCGCCCGTAACCAGTACGGTTTTCTTCTCTGTCGTCATACGTTTCTTTTCCAAAATTTAACCAAATAACTGTTGCAGTTCGCTTTCTAAGGGTTGGTAGACCGTGACCTTAGCTTCGGCCAAGCGTTCGTCCCCCGCGGTGACATAGCCCGCAAACCCGGCCAAGCGACCATCTTGAATCTGTTTTTCCATGGTAATGGAAAGCGTCGTCCCTAAGGGCACGGAGCTCACCAAGAGCTTACTTTGGCGCACGCTCAACAAAAGCCCAATGTTGGCAATGTCTTCTTCAGTCGACGTCTCGCCCTCTGCCTCGCGCCAGTAGCCTGACCAGCAACCAATGGCCTGCGCCATCATTTCAATCAAGTATTCGGGAGCAAGCGCGCCCGCTTCCATCAAGGGCGCACGGCGCCCCTCAGGATCGGTGTCGGTTTCGACGCGCACGGCATCCTCACTCACGTCCATGACGCGGTCAATTAAGCACATCGGCGCGCGATGCGGAAGGTACGCTTCAGGAGCTAAATAAGTCGTCATGGTGTACGGGTAAAGAGTAAAGCGGTGTTGTTGCCACCAAAGGCAAAGTTGGTGCTCATCATAAGGCCAGGGGCAATCGCTCGAGGCTCAACCAGGGCATCAATTGAAGGAAGTGCCGGATCGAGTTGGGCCCTCTCGCACTGCGCGGGCAGCGTCACAGGGCGATTCGCGCCCAGCATCAAAATCAAAAGCCCAGCGTCCGTTACGCCCGCCGCCCCTAAGGTGTGCCCCGTGAGGTTTTTGGTGGAGCTCATCGGCGTCTTGTCCCCGAAGAGACTAAAGAGCGCCGCGGTTTCGGCCGCGTCGTTCGCAGGCGTCGCCGTCCCATGAAGGTTGACGTAAACGACGTCTTGGGGTTCGGCCCCAGCACGACGAAGCGCATCCGTCACGCAAGTCTTGGCGCCCAACCCGTCAGGATCGGGGCTACTCATGTGGTAGCCGTCACTCGACTCTCCATAGCCCACGAAGGCGACGTCACTCGTTTCACGCTTTAAGAGCACCAACCCCACAGCTTCCCCAATGGTGATGCCATGGCGCGAGGCTTGTAAGGGTTCGCAAACCGTAGGACTCAACACCCCTAAGCTCTCAAAGCCGTTAATGGGCATGCTCGCTAAGGTGTCACACCCCCCAACGAGAACGGCGTCCGCGAGGCCCGCCTTTAAGAGGCGCTCCCCGGTGATAAACGCACGGGCGCTTGAGGTGCAGGCCGTACAAATCGTGAAGTTGGGGCCTTTGGTGCCCAAGAGACGCGCCACAAAGCGAGCGGGGTCCCCCATTTCTTGTTGGCGCGAGGAAAAGTGGGTGACCTCATCGTTGAGCGTCGCCTTAATGTAGTGAGCGACCTCTTCGCTCCCCGAGGTACTTGTTCCCAACACCACAGCAATACGTTCCGGCGGAATTCCTTCCAGCGCCGCCTCCAGGCTCGCACGGCGATTCTCTACCGCGGTTAAGAGGAGTTGATTGTTGCGAGAAGCTTCGACGCTTGTAGCCCACTCGGGCCAGTGGGTGGAGAGCACTCCCGGGATCGTCCCCAAAACGGGGGCTGAACCATCAATTCGATACCCTTCGCAGGCTTTGAGCCCGAGTGCTGTTCCTTTTTCAAGGTTCGCCAAAATGCTTTCGTTGGTCGTCCCCAAACTATTCATAAGGGACACCCAATGGACGTAACTGGTCATATTAGTCGTGAGGGAAAAGGAGAGAAAGGGGGGCGGTGAAAAAGGCCACGACCACCCCAGCGGTCAGTACCCAGCCGAAGTTCGCAACGGCCGGGGTTTGGCTCAAAAGCAATATCCCGAGGGACACCAACGTGGTCGCTAAGGCTACCCCCATGGCAAAGAGAACGGGCGTGGGTGATTTTATCATGCTAGAGAAAAAGACCGCGTAGTCGACACTGATCCCCAGGACCAGAATCAACGCAAATAAACTGAATAAATTCAAGGAGATCCCCAAAGGAACCGATACCGCGACGGCGCTCAAGAGCGCAAGCAATACGCTCAACGCCGCCATGGCGCCACGCTTCAAACCAAAGCGCCACAAGAACCCCAAGGCAATCGCCCCCCAAGCCACCGCAATCAACGTGGTCAAGAGCGTTCTCGTGGTAGCAAAGCTCGCCTCTAAAAGCGCACGACGGTGCACCCAGCCAAGGCCCTTTTCTTTGGCCCACGCCCCAATGCGAGCGGAGTCGTTAACCCCGCGCGCGGGGATCATCAAAGCCCACTCCCGATCTAGTGCACCAAAGGTGAGGGAAAGCAGTCGCCCCTGCGGCGTTAACACCCAGTGATAGACGTCGGTGACAAAGTAGCGGGGGTTCTCCACTGAAAACCCAAGCCCCGTCCACAGGCGCTTTACCTCAGGGCTCAACGCCTCAACCTTCTCAAAGAGTTTCTTTTGCGCGAGTTCCCCCGCAAAGGGCGGCACGCGCCAGCCTTGGAGGGCACCGTCTTTCACTAACTGGTCCAGTTCTGGACGCAGGGCATCCACCCGATTAAAGAGGGCGGTGGGGGTCGGGGCCTTCACCACTAACCAGGTTTGCGAAAAGTCTTCTTTGAGTAACCCCTTAATCACGGCTTCGTCGCGCGCGAGATCGGCTGGCGCCTGAGAGAGCGTCCCCAACCCGTCGTCCACGCGGACGTGCGTGAGCGCAATAGCGACTACAACACTAAAGAGCGCCACGGCTCCCGCCATCCATTGGCGTTTCTGGGTCCAAAGCCCCACCAGCCCCGTCCAAAAGCGAGACGCCGGCAAGCTGCGTGCGGGGACCCCTTCCACAAAGAAGGGAAAAAGCACCATCACGGTCATCCACGCCGCGCTTAAACCTGCCACCGCAAAGAGGGCGAGCTGTCGAAGCCCCGGGAAAGGCGCCCAAAGGAGTAACGCATACGCCACCAAAGTGCTTAAAAACGCATGGAACAGACTGGGTCGCAAACGGGCTAACGTTCGCCAAGCGGATTCCTTGGGGTCCGTGCGATGCTGTCGGGCCGCCAAATAGTACGTGGTGTAGTCGGTCGCCAACCCAATCAAACTCAAGCACATCACCAGGGTCACGGCGTGCAAGGTCCCAAAAAAGGCCACGACCGCTGAGAGCCCCGCCACAGCCCCCGCGCCCACCGCGATAAAGCAAAGCCCTAAGGCGCGCCACGATCGAAAGGCCGCCCAAAGCAGGAGCGTTAAGAGCACTAAGCTCGCGCCCCCGAGAACTGTCATATCGCGTTGAGCTTGGCGTTGCGCCCAGATGGAATAAAAGCGTGAGCCCTGTCGGGCAATCTCGATTTGCGGATGGTCGCTGTCGTACTGCTCAATCGTGTTGGCTAAGGATTCAAAGGCTTCATCGCTCGTATTGGGTTTGAGCGTCACCTCAATGAAGCGCCAGGTTTTCCCTTCAAAGTCCCCTGTGAGCCACCCGTCTTTGAGCGTTAAAGCGGAGGGCGCCCCCTTCATCCAAAGGCGACGCACCATGAGGAAGGGGTCGTTCGCGACCTCTCGGGCACTTGCACCACTTAAAGGGGAATAGGCTTGTGCCTTTAACCAACGCTCGTAGCGCGCGGGGTTATCCAACAGTTGATTCGTTTTCTCATCCAACGCCAAGAGGGCCAAGGCGTTTTCACGCAGACGGTAGCCCCAATAGTTTTGGGTGGCCGGCGTCACTTCGCCTGCAACCCACTCCACCGCGGGCTCCCTACGAATAAGCGCTTCAAGGAGTCGCGCATGCGCCGTATCGGCCGTGGTCGCCACCAGCACCTGACGGTCGAGTCGCTTCAAAAAGGTGCTTTCCGCACGTTGCCACACGGGCGCCGTGGGCGTGGCGGGCAGAAGCTTTAAAACGTCCGTTTCAATCGTTTGACTCGTAAAGCGCACCCCGAGAAAAACGCAAAGCAACCCCAACACCGCCCCCCAAAGAAGGGCGAGGCTCAGGGCTTTTAACGGGCGGGGTGAGGACGTCGTCATGAATTAAAAAAGCGGTAAATCAAAAAATCCCTTAAGCCTTAGGGCTCGGCGGGGTGGTCAAAATTGACCGTGGTCAGGTTTCCCTTGGGATCGGCTAAGCGAACAAACGTGAGGGAGTCTTTCCCACGAAGGGTGACGGTTTGGATAAAGCGACGTAAGTCCGAGGCTTTGGGCGTTAAAGTGAGCACCCAAGCCCCTGCTTTGTCCGTGAGCGCCACCTCAAACGTCGCCTCAACGGCCTTTAAGTTGCCACCCATCAAAGAGCGCATAAAGTCGACCAACACAAAGGCTTCCGGGTGGGTGGCCTTCTGGATGGTTTCCGCGGGGTCGTCCTCCACTTGAAGCGTTAACGCGGTCTCCGTAAAGGTGAGCGTCTGACGAAAGGGTTCCGTTTGCGCCCAGGTGAGCGTCCCCTCGGGCGTAATCGTAAGTTCCCCTTCGCTCTTTAACGAGAGGGCATCCTTCGCGAGCCATCGCACTTCCGAGTACTCGCGCGTCACTGTGTACTGGGTGGGTTCCATTAAGACGGCTTCGACTTCACTCAAGGTCCAGCCAGAAGCGCTCTGCGACAAGGTGAATCCCACCAGCGTAAAGAGCCCCGTCACCCACGCGCGCCATTTTCTACGCACTACCATGGGTAGGTCACTCCTAATTTATCAAAGAGGATCTTGGGCGCCACCAATTGGGCTTCCCCCGTTTCGGCTAAAACGGGCAACTGCACCGTGCGCCCTGTGGTGAGGCGCGTGCCTGTGGCTTTATCTTTCAAGGTGTAGTCCACGACCACACGGTTTTCGAATTCTTTGAGCGTCGCGGTGACCAAAATCGGCGTTTCCACCTTGGCGGGACGACGGTACTTGATTTCTAAATTCACGATGGGGTAGAGGTAGCCCGAGGCTGCCATCTCCGCATAGCCATACTCAAACGCACGAAAGAGCGCTTCACGAGCGCGTTCAAAGTAGCGCGAATAATTGCCATGCCAGACCACGTTCATGGGGTCCGCATCATGAAAGCTCGGGATGATCTCAATCGTCACCGAGGGAAGGGTCTTTTCCGTCATCAAACGTCCTTCTTTGAGTTAGGGCGAGCCCAGTAATCGTAAAAATTAAACCAATTCAAGGGGTAGTGCATGGCAAAGTGCTCAAGCGTTTGCGCATACTGCCCAACGTACGCCTTTAAGCGTTCGGGGCGTTCTTGTCGACGCCCTAACGCCACCTCAGGCGCAAAGTCACGCGCAAAGATTTTGATTTTGCCCGCGTCACGCAAGGCAAAAATCGTAATCACGTGGCACTTCAAAAGGTTGGCCAAAACAAAGGGACCCACCGGGAAGCGTGCGTCGTCCCCCATAAAGGGCACCGCCACGGTGCGTTTATCATCGAGCTCCCCCAAAGGCGTTCTGTCAGCGGCAATCGCCACCCAGTCGCCCGCATCAATCGCTTCGCGAAGGCGCTCTGCCGTATCCAGCCCGAGCTCGTCCACGGCCCAGATGTGTTGGCTCGCCTCAGGCGCCACCTCGTCCATCATGCGCTTGAATCGAGGCGCATGACGGTCAAACATCAACACATTGACCGTCTTTTTAAATTGCGTCTCGGAGAGTGCGCGGGAGGCTTCCGCCACCCCTAAGTGGGAGGCAAGCACGAGCGTACCCCGTGGAGCTTGGGCTAAGCGGATGAGGAGCTTGGGCGTTTCCTCGTCCCCGTAGACGACGTGCTCGTTCCACTTTAAGCCGGAGCGCCACGCCACCATCTTTTCCAGAATGCTCTGTGCAAAGGAAAAGAACACCTCAAAGGAGGTTGTACCCGACGGTGCCATCCCCGCTTTTTTGCGTTCTCGCTCCATACGCGTGAGAAACCCTTCTACGGCCTGTCGCTGCGTTTTCCCCGTCAACCAAAAGACGAGGATCACCGGGAGAAGCGCCGCGGTAAACAAGGGTCGCCCCCCAAGGCAATAGAGCGCCCAAAGGATTTTGAAACCTAAAATCCCCGTGAGGCTCTTACGCTCTTCTTGGCGGGACCAGTGCACGTCACTCATCGACGAACGCCTCCGCGACGAAGGTTGCGGGTCAAGCGTAAAAGGCGGGCGGGCCAATATAAGGGGGAGACCAACACCAAGCGCGTGTGCATGAGAGAAAGGAGCAGATTGTCTTTGCCCATTCGAAAGTGCGAAATCCCATTTTCGGGATAGATCACGCGGGTGGGCAAAAAGCGTACGTCCACCCCTTGCCAGAAGAGGCGCACCATGATTTCGGGATCAAAGTCCATGCGCTTGCCCGGGCGCGCACGACGAATAATCTCGCACGTGTCCGCCAAGGGGTACACGCGGAACCCGCAAAGGCTATCTTTGATTTCAAAACTCAAGGTCTCAATCCAGACCCAGACATGCGTAAAGTAGCGACCAATCAAGCGCCCTTTGGGCACCGTCTCGTCATAGACGGGTTGCCCCGAAATCAGAGCGTCGGGCGTCTCTTCACTCATCGCTAAAAGTTTTTTAGCGTCCGCAATATCGTGCTGCCCATCCGCATCAATCTGAAGCGCATGGGTGTAGCCGTGCTCCAGTGCCCAACGAAGCCCCGTCATCACGGCTGCGCCCTTCCCGCCATTTTTATCGCGGTGCACAGCGCTCACCCAATCGTAAACGTCGCTTAAGCGATTGATTTCTTGGGCGGTCTCGGGATTGGACCCATCGTCCACGATAACGCAGGGCAACGCCAACGCCGCCAAGGCGTCTAACTCCGCCGCCAAGGTCGAACCGTGGTTGTAGCAGGGGATCACAATAATGGGATTAAAGGGCTTTACGCACATAAGCTAATTCGTCCTTGGCTCGCCACGATGTCGCCCGTTTCACGGTGAATCGTGTAAGTAAAGCGAAGCGTTTGTTTGAGACCGGGCACCCAATCGCCTTCGTCCTTTTGAAGGGCGATCGAGACCTCGTCCCCAATCGTTAACGGGTGGGTAAATTTCATTTGACCAATCGACTGGAGCACTAACGCCGTTTCCGCCCAGTGGCTCGCTAAAAAGCGTACCCAAGCGAGTTGCACGACGCCAGGGAGCACCGCCTTTTCTTCAAAGTGCCCCACAAACTCAGGCAATTCAGCGGGCAACGTCACCGTCGCTCGACATTCGGTGGCGCTCATCGCACCTACCTTAACCCAACGCTCAAAAGAGGTTTTCATACAAACAAACTCTGTAAAACAGGAACGGAAATCTTGCCCTGCGCATTCACGGGCCACGTTTCCACATAGCGCCAGAAGCGGGGCAACGCTAAGGGTTCTAAAAAGTTCACCAACCCTTGGCGATAGGCTTGCGTTTGGGTGTCGTCATAGGTGGGGCTCTTTTCCCCGTTGACTACCACCCCAATGGCGTCACGCCCTTTTTGCTTTACCACCATGGCACGTACTTCAAAACCATACTGGGCTTCAATGACGCGCTCAATTTCGGTGAGGCTAATACGCACTTCGCCAATCTTGGCGATACGGTCTTTGCGACCGATGAGTTCAAAGTGGGTGGCATCCAACGTTTTTAAGTTGTCGTCCAGTAAGCGGCTTCCCCCTTCGACCAAGGGCCCCGTCAAGCGCCAGCCCTCTGGCTCTTCTTCGAGCGTGGTCTCGGGGACCAGCGTCCACACGGTGTTCAACAACCCTTCCGTGTGCTCACGCGAAGCAATCGCCCCCGTCTCGGTACTTCCGTAGATTTCGTTTACAACCGCCCCACTCCAGTCAAAGAGGCCTTTGACATCGGTGGGCTCGAGTTTCCCCGCGGCCGACAACACAAAGCGAAGGTCGGGCACCGCCAACTCTGGATCCAAATGGCGCAAGAAGGTGGGCGTCGTCATCAACGCAATGGGACCCGCCGTGTCACTTAAATTTTCAGGGAAACGCACGCGCTCCAGGGCAATGGGCAAGCCACAGCTCATCGGCATCCACACATTAAACGTGAGCCCATAGAGGTGATGCGCATCCACCGTGGAGAGCACCGTTAAGCCTTCAATATTTTTGAGCGTTTTCCCAAAGAGCGCCCCCGTAATACGACCTTCCGCATCCAATTGCGCCACGGTTTTGTTAACGGCCTTGGAGTCCCCCGTGGAGCCCGACGTGTAGAGACGCACGACTTGCGACGAATCAACCCCAGAAAAGTTGGGGGACGCAGGCGTATCTTCTGGCCCAATCACCGGGCGCGGAAAGGTTTTTCCACCCTCGGGGCTCAATACCGCGTCATAGGTGTCTTTGAACTTTTCCCAGCCCACCGTATGGTCGGCAAACAAAATGGGGGTGGCGTTGGCGGCCAGAATGGCCAAGAGCTGCGCCGTTAATTCGTAGGCATTGTCCGCGTCCAACGCAAGACGAGAAACGGCGTCCGGATAGGCTTTAATGCCCGCATAGTACTGCGTGGCACGCTCACGTAAATCACGAATGCGTTTCAGGGGATGACGAAGGACCACCTCGTCATCGCGCGAAGTATCGAGCCAGGTGGCTAAACCCATCGGCTTAAACATGTAACACCCACTTACGGTAAAGATATTCAGAGCCTGCTAAGCCCCCCATCAAGAGGTAGCTCACGAGGCCGTTATAGAGTGCCCAGAGGGTCATGTCCCCGTTGAGCACAGTAAAGAGCGCCACCGCGCCATTGAAAAGAAAAAACGCACACCAGACCTGGGTCACGCGGCGCGTATAGCGAACGGCGTCCTCAGGGAAGGGCTCAGGGCCTTTGTGCATCAAGCGCGCAAACCGCTCAACGAGTGTTTCTCGGGCCCACAGGCTCCCGCCAAAATAAAAGAGCAGGACGCTATTGACGATCACGGGGTAGTAGAGCACCGTAACGGACGACGCGAACACCACGTCTTCCAGCGCAACGACGAGCCCCAAAACGCCTAACAAACGCTCACGCCAGGCGTCGCGCCAGGGGGCTTTAAGCCCTAAGAGCCCCCGTGCGATTAAAAGGACGGCGAGCACCCAAACCGCTTCATGAAAGAAGCCCGTATGGAGCGCCCCTAATAGACCTAAGGGCCAGAGGGCACACAGCCACCCCAGCCCTCGTTGGATGAGTGAGGGGCGGTCAGCGGTGACCTCCCCCCGTTCATTAACCGAGCGGTGCATTAGGCGTTTTCTTTTTCCACCAAGGCCGTGAGGACGTCAATCACGTCACCCACCGTACGAACCGCCTTGAAGTCTTCGGGCTTAATACGCGCCCCCACCATGTTCTGCAAGTGCACGATCATGTCCACCGCATCAATGCTGTCCAAATCCAAGTCTTCGACCAACTTCGTCTCTAAGGTCACGTCGTCGGGGTTAATTTCGAAAAGCTCTTCCATCAACTTCTGGATTTCCGTGAGCATTTCGGCTTGCGTGTAGTTTTTCATCGTCTTATTCCTTGGGTTGATTCTCACGGATAAATTGGGCAAGGGTGGCCACGCTCTTGAAGTGAGCCTTCACTTCGTCCGAGGGACCGGCCAACTTCACATTGAAGCGCGTCTTAATGGCTAAACCCAATTCGAGCGCATCAATGGAGTCGAGCCCTAACCCTTCCCCAAACAAGGGGGCATCGGTATCGATCTCTTCAGGGCTCATGTCTTCTAAATTCAAAGACTCGATGATGAGCGCTTTAATCTCGTGTTCAAGATTTTCCATGACAGTTTCCGTAATTTTTTAAGGTTGAGTTTGTAATTGTTCTGTTAGAGCTCGGGTTAAGCGTCGACTCGAGAGCGAATACCCACTATCGGTGTCTCGCACGTAGTCCGCTGGCACCAAGCGTGGCCCGCGCCCAATCGTAATACTGGGACGGCGCTTCGGGATTTCGTACCACTGACTCGACTTATCCAGCCAACGGTCACTCGCTTGTATATGGAGGACTTCGATGGGGCAGTTGAGTCGCAAGGCTAAATGCGCAACCCCACGTTGTAACTTCAAAGGTGAGCCCGGCACCGTTCGGGTGCCCTCGGGGAAAATTAAAATATTATGCCCCTTTTTGAGTCGCCCCTGAACCTCGTCGAGAATGGCTTCCGCCGCATCGTTAAAAAGGTAATCCGCGGAGAGCACTGGACCGCGCAAAAACGGGTTCTTTTTTAAGTCCGCCTTCACCACGCAGTCCATCTCGGGCAATTCCGAAGCGATCATGACGTAATCCAAAATCGTCGGGTGATTGGCCACAATGATGGCGCCCTTCACGCCTTGGAGCCCCCGCACAGCGCTCGCGTCCAAGTCGGCGACGTTCAATGTACGCGCCAACCACATAAAGCCACGAAACGTTCGTTGAATCCAACGGCGTGCCGCTAAGGCACGGCGCTCGGGGTCAGCGTGAGCGAGTCGCACCCACGGAAAAACCGTAAAGGTAAGCGCTAAGCCCCCAAGCCCAAAGATCACCCAAAGAAAGCCCGTCTTGAGGCGTCGCCACTGAAAAGCGAAGAGCCCGTCGTCGACGCGGTCATCGCACTTTACGGTTCCCATTACCCGCGTCTCCACGTAAAGGAGCTCATCGCCCCGTGGGTGGTAAAGGCGGACGCCTCACCCAAGAACCCATGGGCAAACCCAAGGCTCGAGGGCACGGCAGGTTCCTGCGTGGCCGATCCCGTCCAATCCATGGAAAGGGTCCAGTCCCCGGTCTTTTCAATCACCACGCCCACGGCATAGGCAAAATCGGGCATCGGCTCAAACCCCGCCTTAATCATCGGGGGCAACGCATTTTCAAAGTCGACTAAGAGCACGCGCTCAAAGCCATCCATCAACATCCCAAGGGCTTCCACAACGCCCGCATGAAAGCTATCAGCCCCAGACGAAATGGAGCTCGTGGGCAGGTGTTGGCGCTTGGCAATCGTCACCATACCGACCGCCGCGTTATGCACCGACATCATGAAGTCCGTCGGCGACAGGGGTTGCGCCTCGGCAATTAAGCTCAAGAGCTTTTCCCCGCGCGGGCTCTCCCCATGGCGACTCGTAAAAATGAGGGCGTCCACGTGACCTGCCTCTAAGGCTGCCACGGCAATTTCCGCGGCCAAGCGGCTCCCGGGCGCCATACGACGCGCCACCATCATGGGAAGCTTCTTTTCAAATTGAAGGTCACCGACCGGCACCGCCAAGGGGCTACGCACCCAGGCCATGCGCCCAGGTTCGTTACCGAGCCCTGGCGCAATCACCGATAAGCCACTGAGTCCCAAGACCGTTTTCATGGCTTAGGCCTTTTTGCAAACCATTAAGGTGTGCCCCACGCCTAACCCGTCATGGGTGGCGTCCACCACAAAGCCCGCGGCCTCAAAGAAGGCTAAGAAGTCTTCATAGCGATAGAAGCGGCTCGTCCCGTTGGCCATGGCCGTGAAGTAGAGCGAATACGCGGCCACACAGGCTTCCCCTGCTTCAAAGGGCTGACGACCCACTAAAGGTTCTAACACCAAGAGGCGAGCGTCATCGTGCATGGCCTCACGCACGCGCTTTAAGATGGAAATGATTTGGGCTGGCGAAAAGCAGTCCAAGAATTGGCTCATCCACCAGACGTCCGCGTCATCGCGTTTAGCGGGCACCGCATCCGACAACCAATCAATGGGGAAGGTGTTGATGCGATCCTCGCGCCCCATCGCCTTGGCGTTAGCCTGGGCCGTTTCACACTGCTCAGGTAAGTCCACGATGGTGACCTTCACCGTGTCGTTATAGTCCGTGGCGGCACGCGAAAACTTCCCCGTGTTCCCACCCACGTCGCAAAGCGCCCGCACGGGACGATCAAAGACATAGGGAAGGGCCGCCGCATAGGCTTCGTCGGAGTAGTAGTGGTCAAACGCAAACCAGCTCGTGCGAGCGGGTTCCGGCAAGCTCTGCAATTTGGGGTAGATCGTCGGCCACTCCCCAAAGACTTTAAGCCCCACGGGCTTCCCTTCTTTAAAGGAGTCCGTGAGCGCTGCTAAGCCTTCGTAGCAGACGTCACGCGAGAAGTCGAAATTGACCTGCACTAAGGGGTCGTTCACGAAGAAATACGCCATCTTCGTTAAACGCACACGGTCTTCTACCGTTTCCAATAACCCGAAGGCCTCCCCCGCGATCATTAAGGTATCGCGCGTGTAGTCGTCGAGCCCCAGGGTTTGAGCGAGCGCAACGGGCGTTAACCCGTCAGCGCCCTTTTCATCTAAGGCTTTCAAGATGCCAAAGTCTTTTAAGGAGGCGGCCGTCTGGAACGCAAACGGCGCCATCGCTAACTGATGGGCATCACTTAAGGCCGCCAAGGCGGACTGGGGATTACGGCGAGGGGAGGTCTTCATGGTTTCTCTTTTTTATTTATGTCCAGGAATTATTTCGTTTTCAGCGCGTTGGCCTGAAGGTAACGCGTGGTGTCATTAATGATGTTGCGCACCCAAGCGTTGTACTTGGGATGCACCTTACCCTCTTCGTTGATGAGGGTCGTCTGTTCCGGCACCGGACGGACTTTCATTTGCGTGTTGGAGTATTCAATGCGTACCGTGGCATAGATGTTTTCAGCGCGGTAGTAACGCGCAACGATTTCGCCCGGCTTATCCGACAAAATGCGCCACTTGCGCTTCAAAAGCCCTTTCATAATGGCTTCACGCACGGCTTCGCGGTTGGTCTTTTGCGCAAACTTCCAGCCCGGCTCCGACATAACAGCCGAACGGCAACCCGCTAAAAACGCAGTGGCAACTAAGCCTAAACCTAAAACGACTTGACGACGACGCATAGTAGTTTCTCCTTTGAAAAAGATAGTCCGCGGTCGAAAAAGAAAAGGGTGAGGTTGACTCGGGAGTGAAAGCACCCTCGAATCCCACACGCCTTCCGATGAACGTCCACCAAATTTTAATGGATTTCATTCGCACTCGAAGCACTTCTGAGGGCTCGGCGCGTTTTTGGCGCTTCGGGGTCACCCCCTCCTGATCCGTCCCCTTCTACGCGCCACACTAGAAAACGGGCGTTGTTATAACGTTTGTTTACATCTTGCGCGCACTCGTTACAACTCAAGTTCCCGCTTTAAAACTCGTTTAAGAAAGTCGTTATAAACTGGAGACACTGAAAAAACGAACTCACGTTCACCTAAAAGAGATGAGGTCCTCTTGAACGTTAGTAAGCTCTGAATGTTTGCTTGGTCGCCGTCAGAGTCAAAAAGTTTGACAGCACGGGCACGGCTCTTTATGAGTTTGTGCCCGTTTTCTTTTTTCTCTCCCCTCTAATGAAAAAGGAGACCGTTCTCGATCTCCTTCTCTTCGCTCTTAGCGAACGTTTAAGTATTTATGGGTCTGCACCGAGAGGCGGTAGCGGGTACCGCGTTTCATCACGGTTTCAAGCGCTAACTTCGTGGCCTCTGGCTTTTGCGAGAGGGGCTGAAGGGATACCAGCGCTTGGGGGTTCGCGCGCTCTAAAATCGCATTGAGCGTCACCAAGTCCGCCTCTGTATCGACCACCATCTTGATTTCGTCAGCGCGCATTAACGCAGACGTTAAGACGGTTTTGCCGCCCGGCATCGCCACCTTGGGGCTCACCGTGACGTGGGTGGACGCCGTGACGCGAACGGGCTCTGTGCCACTCGTTTCAATCTGAATGCGTTTCCCGGCCGCCTCTAAGCGCTGGCAAAGCTCGGTCAGGTCAAAGAGGCACGGCTCCCCACCCGTGATAATCACCCAGGGAATTAAGGGATAAGTCTCGATGATATGGTCGGCCAATTCGTCTGCCGACGTCGCGGCATAGCCCGGACGATCCGCTTTGGTGAGAATGTCTTTGAGCGCCACCCCACGGTCTTTGTCACCCAACTTCCAAGTGAACTTGGTGTCGCACCACGGGCACTGACATAGGCACCCCTGCATACGCACGAATACCGCCGGCACCCCCGTGAGCGACCCTTCCCCTTGAATGGAGGCAAAGAGCTCATTAACGAAGAGCATCAAAGAGTCTCCACTCGGCTGCGCACTTACGGGTCTCTTCCACACGGCAACGAATCACTTTTACGCCCGTGCCCGCTAATAATTCGGGGGCAATGACTTCGGCTAAATAGGTCGCCATGTTTTCGGCTGTGGGGTTAAAGGGCGTCACCACACAGGTGGGGTCCAATTCCAACAAGCCCTCTTTTAAGGGGTCGTTTTCCCAGACGAGGAAGTGGTGATCCCAATGGTCTTCTAACCACGCGCAAAGCGTCGACTTAATCACCGAGAAGTCAATCACACGCCCCAGGTCATCCAATTCCCCGGCGCAATCAAAGGTCATGCGGTAGTTGTGGCCATGCAGGTGGGCACACTTCGATTCGTGACCAGCCACACGGTGGCCGCACGAAATATCATGGTAGCGAGTCGCAACAATCATCAATTCATCCTTTCAATTAGCGCGCCGTCGATAAGAACTCACGACGTAACGACGCGTCCTCACGGAACACCCCGCGCATTACGGTCGTGGTCATCTGGGAGTTGGCGTCTTTGACCCCACGCCAGGTCATGCAGGCGTGCGAAGCCTTAACCACCAAGGCCAAGCCCTTCGGGGCCATCTTGGCTTCTAAGAGGTCAGCTAACTGCATCACCGACTCTTCTTGAATCTGAGGACGGCTCATAATCCAAGCGCAAAGGCGCGAGAATTTCGAGAGCCCAATCACGCGTTCCCCCGGGACCACGCCCACCCACAATTCACCCAACACGGGGGCGAAATGGTGCGAGCACGTGGAGCGCACCGCAATGGGGCCCACCACCATAAAGTCATCCAAGGCTTTGGCGTTAGGGAAGTCCGTGACCGTGGGCATGGCGTCGTAGCGCCCTGCAAAGACCTCTTCGACAAACATCTTGGCAATACGCTTGGCGGTTTCTTGGGTGTTGTGGTCATTGTCCACATCAATGACGAGGCTCTTTAACACCGCCGCCATATGCCCTTCTACTTCGGCACGAATGGCCTCACGATCACCGTCCTCAAGAAAGTCGGCAATGTTGTCATTGGCCTTAAACGGTGCGCCGGCCTCAAGGAGGCGAGCACGAATTCGTTCACTGGTTTTCATGTTCACTGGCGAATCATAGAAAAGGACGACCTTGCGAGGGCGGGGAGAAAACCCAACGCCAAAAAGCCCGCACCCCAGTCAGCCGGGATGGGGCAATAGCAAGCTCGCCACATTAGAAAAATCAAAAGTGCAGGTATTGTACTCGATTACCCCAGCGTGCTTCGTCAAGAACGCCCTTCTCAAACGTCGCCTGCCTTGGCAACGCCTTTTTTCCTTGTTGCTTTCTTACACCAACACAAAGCCTTACAAACACAGGATTTCATACCCAAAGGGGCAGGTTTCCCCTAGTTATTTGGACGTAATCGATGTGTTGTGCTTTGTAATCGTCGCTATCCCAAAATAGAATAGCGGGGAAATTATTCGTTATTCCACACGAGAATAACGGCGAATTTACCTCGAAACCTTGCCTTGAATTCCTTAGTGAACTCGGTGCAAGACCTCAACCTCTCGGAGAATCATTCCATGAAGAAGTCCTTGTTGGCGGCTGGTGTCGCCCTTGCCTTCACACCGTTGACCGGCATGGCCAGCGAAGTATTCCAGCTCGGTCAGATTGAAGTCGTGGCTCAGGCTCGCGACATGCTCTCTAGCGCCCACGTGAATCAGTCGACGCTCGAACTCAACAACGTTCAGACCGTCAACCAGATCGCCAAGTTTGTGCCGGGCGTCTACACGAACCGCCAGGGTGGTCGTGGTGACAACAACATCTTCGTTCGTGGCTTTGGTCCCGATCAGGTTCCCCTCTTCGTGGACGGCATCCCCGTTTACGTCGCTTACGACGGCACGAATGACTTGAGCCGTTACTCCATCTTTGACGTCTCCACCATCGACGTCAGCAAGGGTACGGGTTCTGTTTTCTATGGCCCGAATGCCATGGGTGGTGCGGTGAACATCGTGACGATGAAGCCCTCCAAGCCCTTCGAAGCCACGGTTGGCGCTGGCGTCAAGACGGGTCGCAATGCCCACACGCACGGCGAACACCTCTACGCTAACTTAGGCACCCGTCAGGAAGCCTGGTACGGTGCGTTGAGCCTCAGCACGATCAATGATGACGGCATGCAGTCCCCGCACGGCTACCATGCTCATAAGAATCACCCGATGGACGGCAAGCGCATCCCCAACTCCAAGCACAAGGACTACAAGGTTCAGGCTAAGGTGGGCTTCACCCCGAACGACACCGACGAATACACCCTCGTTGTGTCCCATCAGCACGGTGACAAGCAGCAGCCCCTTTTCGGTGGCGAGAGCAAACATAAGTCCGCGGAACGCTGGTGGCAGTGGCCGAAGTGGGACCGTACCATGGTCTACGCGTTAAGCCACACCGTGCTCGATGAAAAGACCGATACCTACGTGGACGGCAAACTCTTCTACACCCAGTTCAACAATGACATGGATAGCTGGGACGTTGCCCGTGACGGCAATAAAAACTCTACGGTCAACTTCACGACGCCCGATAAGTACGCCAATGTCATTTCTGGCAAGGCCGGTGAACGCTCCACATACCGCGATCACACGATCGGCTTCGGTCTTGAAGGTGGCACGACGATCGCTGAGCGTCACGACTTAAAGGGCTCCTTCTTAGTGACCCACGATGTGCATAAGGGCAAGAAGGGGTCTAAATCTCAGATTAAGGACGCGGATCGCACGATTACGGTTGCGCTCGAAGACACCTTTAGTGCTACGGATCGCTTGACCTTAGTGGGTGGGGTTGGCTACAGTCATCGCACCCCGACGGATACGCAATCCTTTAAAGTGAAGAAGACCCACGCGGTGGACTTCCAGCTCAAGTCGATCTATCAGATCGAAGACGGTTGGGATGCTTCCGTGGGCGTGGCTCGCAAGACCCACTTCCCGAGCATGAAGGATCGTTACTCCGAAAGAGGGGGCAAGAGCGAGGTGAATCCTTACTTGAAGCCTGAAGTCGCCTACCACCTTGATGCCAACACCACCAAGAAGTGGGGCGAAACGGCTCAGGTTCAGGCGGGTCTCTTCTACTCTCAGACGCGCGACGCCGTCGAATCCGTCAAAATCGCGAAGAAGAAGTCCCAGAACCAGAACGTCGGTAAGGTCCGTCGCTATGGTTTGGAATTGGCTGCCTTTGTGAAACCCATTGACAACGTGAAGTTGGGTGGTAACTACACCTACTTGAAGGCCAAGAACATCACCAACAAGAACCTCCACGTTAGTAACATTCCGGAACACAAGTTCACCCTCTGGGCTGAATACACGCCGATTGAAAAGTTGAGCTTCTACGTGGATCAGGAATTCCAGTCCAAGTTCTACGACCAGGCTAACGACAAGGACAAGATGAAGACGGTCTACACGACCAACCTCAAGGCCACGTACAACGTGAACAAGAACTTCACGGTTAACGCTGGGGTCTCGAACCTCTTCGACCGTAAGAACTTCTTCGAACGTGACTACATTGAAGAAGGCCGTACGTTCTTTGCTAACGTGAAGTACACGTACTAATTCAGCATCCCTTAGGGGCGGACACCTGTTTGTGGGCGTCCGCCCTTTCTTGGAATTGACATGATGAATTTAAAGAAAACCCTTTGGGTAGCGGCGGCGCTGTTGTCGGGCGCGAGCGCTCCCTTTGCCCAGACGTATACGTCGGATGAATTGGCTTTTATTGCGGGCAGTGCTCCCGAACCCCAAGCCGTTAAGCGACTCCTTTCCGCTGGGAAGCCTTCTGACGTTTTACTCCTTGCCATTGCCCCCGAGAAACTCGAGGGCTTTTCTGCGTTTAAGCTTGATGGAAAACGTGGGATTTATTTCCCTGAAATGATCCAAAAGAAGCCCAAACTCGGGAAGATTTCGGGGAAAAGCAGCACCTTGAGCCCCGAGAAGATCGTGGCCTTGTCGCCCGACTTAATCGTGGACTTGGGGAACTTCACCCCCAACTACAAAGATCAAGCCAAGAAGACCCACGTGCAAACGAAGGTCCCCTATGTGCTTTTAAATGGGGGGCTCGACGCAACGCCTGCCATGCTTCGTGAAGCAGGCAAACTCCTCGATGTAACGAGCACCACGGAGCCGCAAGCTCAGTGGGCGGAAGCTGCGTTAGCCGTTGCTGCCAAGCATCGCGCTCATGAAACGCGCACGGTGTATTTAGCGCGTGGCAATGACGGCCTTCAGACGGGGGAACCCGGTTCCATTCATACGGAAACCTTGGAAAAGGTGGGGTTAAAGAATGTGGTCGCAGGCACCCACAAGGGGCTCACCCAGATTTCGCCGGAGCAATTGCTCTTGTGGGATCCGGACATGATCTTTACCGAGTACCCTGCGGTGCGTGAACTCTTTTACACGAACCCGAAGTGGGCTCGCTTAAAGGCGGTCAAGGGCAAACAAATCTTTGTGGTGCCGGCCGTTCCCTTTAACTGGGTGGATTCGCCCCCCAGTATTAACCGTCTCTTGGGTCTCAAGTGGCTTTCCGCTAAGCTTGACGGTAAGCCCAAAGCCGATATGCTCCCTGAGGTGAAGAGCTTCTACAAGACGTTCTATCACTACGACTTGTCGGATGAACAAGCAATGACCCTTCTTGACGCCAACGAATGACGCAAACCAACGCACAACAACACGACCCGAAGCGCCCCTTTTTCTACCGCTCGCCCGTCGGCTTTTATTTAAGCCTCACTGGCGTCTTGGTGGGGGTGCTTTTGGTCGCTTTAAACCTCGGGCAATTTCCCGTGAGTCCCAGCCAGTTGTGGGACTCTCTGGTGGCGCACGCCACTCAAACCGAACCCACCAACGCTAACGTCGAGACGGTGCTCTGGAGCATTCGTATTCCGCGACTCTTTGCCGCGGTGTTAGTGGGGGCAGCGTTGTCAGCCGCAGGCGCTACCTACCAAGGGATGTTTCGAAATCCCTTGGTCTCCCCAGACATCCTCGGGGTGTCGGCGGGCGCTGGGCTCGGTGCCTCGTTGGCGTTTTTCTTTGACCTTCCCATGGTCTACGTGCAGAGCTTTGCCTTTATCGGGGGCTTGGGGGCAGTGAGCATGGTAGCGCTCTTAGGGACGCGCGCACGCCGTCACGACCCTGTTCTCGTGTTGGTCTTAGCGGGGATTGCCGTGGGGAGCCTCTTGGGCGCGGGGATTTCGCTGGTGAAGATTTTGGCCGATCCCTTCACGCAACTCCCCTCCATTACCTTCTGGTTCTTGGGGAGCCTCACGGCGATTGACTGGGAGGCGTTGGGGCTCATGGCGGGGATTCTGTTGGTTGGGATGACGCCGCTTTTTTTACTTCGCTGGCGACTCAATCTCCTCACGTTGGACGATGATGAAGCCAAGAGTTTGGGCGTGCCCATTCGCTTAACGCGTGCGATTTTGATTCTCTTGACGACGCTAACCACGGCGGGCGTTGTCTCCATGACGGGGATCATCGGCTGGGTGGGGCTGTTGGTTCCGCACATGGCGCGCATGATTGTGGGCGCTAACTTTGTGGTGCTCCTGCCCACGTCGTGTTTCTTAGGCGGGACCTTCCTTTTGGTGGCCGATACCATGGCACGCACCCTCGCTCCCATTGAGTTGCCCTTGGGGATCATCACCGCCACCTTCGGGGCACCCTTTTTCCTCTACTTACTCTTAAAGAAGGTCTAAGCCCATGGCGAACACCCTTTTATCGACCCAGGATCTCGCGGTCGGGTACGACGGCGTCGCCGTGGTGGAGCACATTAACTTTTCCCTGGAAGCGGGGTCTGTTTGCTGCCTCTTGGGGGCTAATGGCGCGGGGAAATCCACGTTTTTAAAAACGTTGTTGGGGATTCAACCGGCCATCCAAGGGACGATTACGGTGGGAGAGAAGCCCCTCTCGGCCCTAAGTCCCAAGCAAATTGCCTCGGCCATTGCCTACGTCCCTCAAGCGCACGCCAAGCCCTTTCCGTTTCTCGTCGAAGAAATGGTCTTAATGGGGCGCAGTGCCGATGTGAACTGGTACCAAACCCCCAAGGCCGAAGATCGTGATCGGGCCTATGAGGCACTCGATAGCCTCGGCATTACCCGCCTGGCCCTTCGACGCTATACGGAATTAAGTGGCGGGGAAAAGCAGCTCGTCCTCATTGCCCGCGCCCTTTGCCAACAAAGCCAAGTGCTTATCATGGATGAGCCCACGGCGAGTCTCGACTTTGGGAACCAGATTCGCGTGTTAGACCATATTCAAACGTTAAAGGCGCGTGGGATGGCGGTGCTGGTGACCACGCACACGCCCTCACACGTTCGGCTCATTGCCGATCGCTTAGCGCTCATTGAAAAGGGGACGGGGTTTCGCTCCGGCACGGTCGATGCCCTCTTCACCCCGCAAGCCCTCAGTGGTATTTTCAATTTGAGTGAAGCCCGCCTTTGCCAACTCTTAGGAGACACCTTGTGAAAACGATTCATGACATCGACTTCCAGGCGCTTTACGCCAGCCATCAAGCGGAAGCCAAGTACAGTGAGATTCCGGCCAGCCACTGGGACAACAAAGCCCAGAAGATGCGTAAAAAGGTCTATGCCTGTAATCCGGGCTATTTGCCCATTCTCCTCGACACCATCAACATTCAACCCCACGAAACGGCGCTGGACGTGGGCTGTGGGCCGGGCACTGTAGCGCTGCCCTTAGCCAAAGACGCCAAGCACGTGTGGGCCTTGGACTATTCCCCCAAGATGCTGGAAATCGTGGCGGAGGAAGCCAAAGACCGCGGTTTAACGAACGTCACCACGTTACAAAAGAGTTGGAGCGACAACTGGGATGACGTCCCAGAAGTGGACGTGGTGGTGGCCTCCCGCTCAACCCTCGTGGGCGACTTGGACGGCATGATTGAGCGCTTAAACGCGAAGGCCCGCAGCCGCGTGGTGATCACCGCCATTACCGAGCCCCACTTCTTTGATGAAGGGATTTTTGATGCCATCGGGCGCGATAAGGTGGGGTTCCCGACCTATATCTATACGGTTAACCGCCTCTACCAGATGGGGATTGAGTGCGAAGTGCGCTTTATTGAGAATCCCCCCATGCCCTTTAAGGGGACGTTTGAAGAGCTCGCCCAATCCTTAGGCTTTTCGATTGGGGCGTTGACCACTGAAGAACTCGCCAAACTCAAAGTCTTCTACGATGAGCGTATGGCCACCAACACCGTCATTCGCCAAGGGCAGTCGCGCTGGGCGATGTTGAGTTGGACAGTGCCGTAACGCCGCCTAAATCTCCAAGGACGTGTTTACCTCGTGAGGGTACACGTCCTTTTCTTTTTAGAAGAAGGTCTCTTTTCCCTAGGCACAAAAAAAAGAGATGCTTTCACATCTCTTTTCCTGGAAATTTGGTCGGGGCGGCGGGATTCGAACTCGCGACCCCTTGCACCCCATGCAAGTGCGCTACCAGGCTGCGCTACGCCCCGAGGCTTTTAATTATACGGGTTTTAAGGGCGTTTTCAAGTTGGGGCGTCAGACTGGTGGGCTGTCAATTTTGTGTGGCGCCCAGAGGCGGTGTTTCTTCAGGCGCAAAAAAAGAGGCAATCTCTTGTGAAGATTACCTCTTTCCTGGAATTTGGTCGGGGCGGCGGGATTCGAACTCGCGACCCCTTGCACCCCATGCAAGTGCGCTACCAGGCTGCGCTACGCCCCGAGAAGATGGATTATGACTGAACCCCGTGATTGTGGCAAGTTGTCACACGACAAATACCGCAAAAAGGGGATAAGTCATTAGTCCTGAATCAAATTCTTCGTGACGCGGTCAATCAAGGTGCCCGAGGGCTGGAACTTGACGACACGGCGAGCGTTAATGGTAACGACTTCGCCCGTCTGAAGGTTGCGACCCGGGCGGGCGCTCTTTTCACGAACCGAGAAGTTACCCAAGCCAGGCAACTTCACGGCATTGCCTTGGCGAAGCTGTTCGAGCACGATCTTAAAGAATTCTTCCACGATCTCTTTGGCCAAGGTGCGTTCGATATTGTGTTCGACACAGAGGCGCTCAACGAGATGGGCTTTGTTGATGGTTTGTTCCGTCATATCTATGTAGAGAAAGGTTGTGGCAAAGGAGAGGGAGAAGTCCCTCCCCTTTCGTAATTCCGGTGTTTAAGCGCGAAGCTGTGCGCCAACGCTTGCCAAGGCTTCAATGACCCCCGTCATCAACGCGTCCGCCGTCTTATCGTCCACGGCGACGTCGTTACGGGCACCCATTTCCACCGTAAAGGCGAGGCTCTTCTCGTCGCTCCCCTCTTTGCGATAAACGTCAAAGAGGCGGAAGTCGTCCAAGTTTGCCAAACGCACATCGGCTTGCGCGGCGTTACGCACGGCGTCAAAGAGCGTTTCCACTTCAACGTCGTTAGCCACCACCACCGCGATGTCACGGCGCATGGGCTGGAACTTGGAAAGACCCGAGAAGCGCGGGAGCTCCACCGTCATCAAGGGTTCAATCGCCAATTCAAAGACGATCGGGCTCTTCTGAAGGTCGTACTGATGCGCTAACGCGGGGTGCAATTCCCCGATGAAGCCCACCTTGTGCTCACCGATGTAGATCGCAGCCGAGCGGCCCGGATGAAGGCCCGGTAAGGCTTCCTTCACGAAGCGTGCGGACAAGGGCGCAACCAAGCGTTCCACATCCCCCTTCACGTCGTAGAAGTCGACGTTGCGAGCGGCCTCACCCCACTGAAGGTCGTCGGCCGTGCCGTAGGCTAAACCAGCGATGTGCTGAGGCTGACGAATGCCCTTCACGGACCAGGGACCATCCAACACGGTCGGATCGTTTAAGAACACACGACCCAATTCAAAGATACGAACGCGTTCGGCCTTACGGTTCAAGTTGTACTTGAGGATGTCGACTAAGCCCCCAATCAACTGGGTGCGCATCACCGACAAGTGCGAGGCGATCGGGTTACGTAAGCGAATCGGGGTTTCGTTGTTGGCGAAATCCTTTTCCCAGGCTTCCGGCACGAAACTAAAGTTGATGAGCTCTTGGTAGCCAAGGTTGGCGGCTTCTAAGCGAAGGGCGTGGGCACTACGCGTATTTTCCAAGGCGCTCTTCATGGCGATACGCGCCAAGGGCGGACGATCCGGCAACTTTTCGTAGCCGTAGAGGCGAGCCACTTCTTCAATCAAGTCTTCTTCGATTTCGATGTCAAAGCGATAGGCCGGCGGCACCACCGTAAAGACGTCGTTTTCAAACGTGAACTCAAAGCCCAACTGACGGAAGGTGTCGTGCATGGCCTCCACGGGGATGTCCATACCAATCACCTTCAAGCAACGCGCCACACGCATCGTGACGGGTTCGCGCTTCGGGAGGTTGAAGATCTGGTCGTCGATCGGCCCCACTTGGGTATCGTCCGTGCCGCAGATCTCTAACACCAAACGCGTTAAGCGTTCCATGTATTCAACGTGGGAGGCGAAGTCCACACCACGCTCATAGCGGTGCGCGGCATCGGTCGAGAAGTTGAGCTTACGGCAACGACCCTGAATGGCCAACTGCTGCCAGAAGGCGACTTCGACAAAGACGTCCGTCGTGTCGAGCGAAATCTGGGAGGCTTCCCCACCCATGATCCCCGCTAAGCATTCCGGCGTGTCGCCGTCGCAAATCACCCCATAGTAGGGGCTCAATTCCACGGTTTCGCCGTTTAAGAGCTTGACGGTTTCGCCATCTTTTGCCCAACGCACGGTGAGGTGCTTGTTGGCGAGCTTCTTCATGTCGTAGAAGTGCGAGGGACGACCCAATTCCACCATGACGTAGTTGGAGATGTCGACCAAGGCCGAAATCGGACGCAGACCCGCACGCTCTAAGCGACGCTTCATCCAGTCAGGGGTTTCGGCCTTCGCGTTCACATTACGGATCACACGACCCGTGAAGCGACCGCAAAGGTCATGGTCTTCCACATGCACAGGCATCTTGCACTGGCGCGTAGGTTCCACCGGCTCCATGTTGGGGAGCACCATCTTCTCCCCCGTCATCGCCTGCAAGTCGCGAGCGACGCCCAAGACCGACAAAGCATCCCCACGGTTGGGGGTTAACTTGATTTCGAAGACCTTTTCGTCTAATTCAGCGTACTCACGAATGCTCTGACCGATGGGAGCGTCTTCGGGCAAAATCCAAAGACCGCCCGTTTCTTCGCCCACGCCCAATTCCTTGGCGGAGCAGAGCATGCCACGGGACAATTCGCCACGTAACTTCGTCTTCTTAATCTTGAAGCCGCCCGGCATCACCGCGCCTTCTAAAGCGCAGGGGACACGCACGCCCGCGCGCACGTTGGGGGCGCCACAGACGATCTGGAGCAATTCACCGGTACCGGCATTGACTTCACAGACGTGCAAGTGGTCAGAGTTTTCATGATCGCGGCAGGTCACCACTTCTGCGACCACGACGTTATTGAATTCAGGCGCGACCGCGGTCACGTCTTCCACTTCCAAACCCGCCATCGTTAACTTTTCAGCGAGCTCATCCGTGGTGAGCGCAGGGTTGATGAAGCTGCGCAACCAAGATTCGGAAAATAACATTTTTTCGTTTCCTTTATTGGGGGCTCAAAGGGGATTAGCGGAACTGACGAAGGAAACGCAAATCGCCTTCGAAGAAGAGTCGCAAATCATCGATCCCATAGCGAAGCATGGTCAAACGTTCAAGCCCGGAGCCAAAGGCAAAGCCGATGTGCTGTTCGGGGTCAAGCCCGTAGTTGCGCACCACGTTGGGGTGCACTTCGCCAGCGCCCGAAATTTCTAACCACTTGCCCTTGCGGGGGCCGCTCGTAAACATCATGTCCACTTCAACGGAGGGTTCCGTAAACGGGAAGTAGCTCGGACGGAAACGCACGACCAAGTCGTCCGTTTCAAAGAAGCGACGAAGGAAGTTGCTGTAAACGCCCTTCAAGTCGGTAAAGCTCACATCGTCCCCAATCCAAAGGCCTTCGACCTGATGGAACATCGGGGAGTGGGTGGCGTCGCTGTCCACACGGTACGTACGACCCGGGGCAATCACCTTGATGGGGGCTTCATGCGTACGGGCATAACGAACCTGCATGGGGGAGGTGTGAGGACGCAGGGGCATCGGGCGCCCTTCTTCGTCTTCACGGTCCACGTAGAACGTATCCTGCATGGAACGGGCCGGGTGGTTCGGCGGATTATTTAACGCGGTAAAACTAAACCAGTCGCTTTCGATTTCGGGACCATCAGCCACTTCGAAACCGATCGAGCGGAAGATTTCTTCAATACGCATCCAAGTGCGCATCACGGGGTGAATACCACCGGCACGGCTCATGCGACCCGGCAACGTCACATCGATCGCTTCCTGGCTCAACTTCGCCTGCATGGCGGCCTGCGCCAATTCGTCGCGACGGGCGTTTAACAGGGCTTCAATCTGGCCCTTCGTCTGGTTGATTTCCTGACCACGCTGACGACGTTCTTCAGGGGCGAGTTTGCCCAACTGCTTCATCATCATCGTGACCTGGCCGGTCTTGCCCATATAGCGGGCTTTAGCATCCTCTAGGGCTGCCGGGTTTTGGGCAGCCGCAAAGTCAAGTCGTGCGGACTCAACGAGGGCGGAAAGTTCCTGCATACGTATCTCCGTCAAACCCGACGGGGGTGGGATGCGCCGCGGTTATTGTTGCCCCCTAACGGTTCACCCAGTGAACCAAAAAGGAGCCAACCCGAAGGGCGCCACCATCAGGTGGGTTTGAGCACTAAAAGTTAACGTGAAAAAAAGAAAAAAGGAGACCGAAAACGCCCCGCCATGCCGTCGCTTAAAAAGACTTCTTTTAAGCGGGATGGTTGTTTCAGGCGCTCTCGCTTCTCCTTTTCATAAACGCACCGACGTCGCCCGTGGGTGAAGACTCGTCGCCCGTTCTAGCCCCTCCCTTTCAGGGGATGGAGCTCGACGAGTGCCCGTCTTCGTACGGGGTCGTCTTGGGAGAAGGGGCGTCGCATCCCCCTCTCCCAAAGCGACCCAATCGACGCGGTTCGAGTTGGTCCTCGAGGGAAAGCCCCTCAAAAGCCAAAAGGAAAAGCCCACGAAAACGTGGGTTAGTCTTTGATTTTACTTGAATTTTCCCTCACTGGGGGACGAACTCGCGGCGCAAAGCAAAAAAAAGAGGCCCGATGACGAATCATCGAGCCTCTTCTTAATCGCTTGTCCGTTAACTTCCTAAGCACAAGGGTGCCCAGGGTGAGTTAACGTCAACTCGTTCCAACGAGTGATTAGGCAGCCTTGACCTGAGCGACGAGGGCGGCGAAGCCTTCCTTGTCGAAAATAGCCATGTCAGCCAAAACCTTACGGTCAAGAGCGATCCCAGCCTTGCGGAGACCGTTCATGAAGACCGAGTAGGTCATGCCGTTGGCGCGCGTACCAGCGTTGATACGAGCAATCCAGAGACGGCGGAACACACGCTTCTTGTTACGGCGATCGCGGTAGGCGTACTGACCGGCGCGCATAACAGCCTGCTTAGCAACACGGTAGACGTTGTTGCGACGCAAGCAGAAGCCCTTGGAAAGAGCAAAAACTTTCTTATGACGGGCACGGGCCGTCACACCACGCTTAACTCGAGGCATCTTTATTTCTCCTTTAATTAGGCGTAAGGCAACATGCGACGAACGGAAGCCATATCGGCGTCATGGATGTTGACCATGCCGCGGAGCTGACGCTTGTTCTTCGTAGTACGCTTGGTGAGAATATGACGCTTCGTAGCGTGACCGCGCTTGATAGAACCGCTAGCACGAGGCTTAAAGCGCTTGGCAGCGGCGCGCTTGGTTTTCATCTTAGGCATTTGCCTATACCTCTTTAATTTATGAACCGCGGGCGTTCTCTCAGCCTGAGAGACACTTCAATAAGCCACGGGCTCACTTTTTAGTGAAATACCCTTCTTGTTTAAATGAGAACCGCGCCACGTGCGTGGTGCGGTTTTCCAAGAAGAGTGAAGCGGGAATTTTACCCAAAATCGAAACGATTGTGGGAAAAATCCCCAAATTTTTAGTTCTTCTTCTTTCGAGGAGCCAGGACCATGATCATCTGACGGCCTTCGAGTTTCGGGTGGTGTTCCACCTGAGCTTCCTCGCCAACCGTTTCCTTGATGCGATCCATGATCTGCATACCGAACTGCTGATGGGCCATTTCACGACCGCGGAAGCGAACCGTGACCTTGACCTTATCACCGTCGTTCAAGAAGCGCACAAGGTTGCGAAGCTTGGTTTGGAAGTCGTTTTCGTCCGTAACCGGGCGGAACTTCACTTCCTTGACCTGAATGACCTTCTGCTTGGCCTTGGCTTCCTGGGCCTTCTTCTGTTCCTGGTAACGGAATTTACCGTAGTCCATTAAACGACAGACGGGCGGCTGGGCGTTGGGCGCCACTTCCACCAAATCCACATCAGCGTCTTCCGCCATGCGAAGGGCTTCCGACGTGCGGACGATACCGATCTGATTGCCGTCAACGCCGGTCAGTCGGACTTCAGGAACGCGGATCTCATTGTTGATCCGATGCTTGCGATCTTGAGCTATGACAGTACTCCTAAAAAGTGAATCTTTGGACAAGTCTTAGTGCGCGTAAGGGGCACGACTTGCCGTTTCGTTTACGATCTGCTCGATGAAGGCATCAACGTCCATTACACCGAGGTTCTTGCCACCGCGTACGCGGATGGCGACCGTGTTGTTTTCTTTTTCCTTACCGCCCACGACCAAAATGTACGGGAGCTTCTGAAGGCTAAGTTCACGAATTTTATAGCTAATTTTTTCACTACGCAAATCCGTTTGTACGCGAATCCCTGCGTCATGCAGTTTCTTCGCTACAGCCTGAGCGTAGTCTTGCTGGTCATCCGTGATGCTAGCCACAGCGACTTGCACCGGGGCTAACCAAGTGGGGAAGGCACCGGCATATTCTTCGATGATCATGCCGAGCCAACGTTCCAAACTACCGAGGATAGCACGATGGAGCATGACGGGGGTCTTGCGGGTGTTATCTTCTGCCACATATTCCGCACCGAGACGGCCCGGCATCTGGAAGTCGACCTGAATCGTCCCGCACTGCCAGGAGCGACCCAAGCAGTCCTTCAAGTGGTATTCGATCTTGGGACCGTAGAAAGCGCCTTCGCCTTCGAGGACTTCGTACTGAATCCCGAGGGAGTCAAAGCTCTCAAAGAGGGCAGCTTCCGCCTTGTCCCATGCAGCATCTTCACCGATACGCATTTCGGGGCGAGTTGCGACCTTGTAGGCGATTTCCTTAAACCCGAAGTCACGGTAAACAGCCTGCACCAAGCGGGTGTAGTCCTGACATTCCTTCAAAATCTGTTCTTCAGTACAGAAGATGTGACCATCGTCCTGGGTGAAGCCACGAACGCGCATGAGACCATGTAAGCCGCCCGAGGGTTCGTTACGGTGGCACTGACCGAATTCACCAAAGCGAAGGGGAAGTTCACGGTAACTGCGAAGCGACGCATTAAAGAGCTGGATATGACCCGGGCAATTCATGGGCTTCAAGGCGTAGTAGCGGTTTTCGCTTTCCGTCGTGAACATGTTTTCGCGGTACTTCGTCCAGTGGCCAGAGCGTTCCCACAAGGAGCGATCCAACAACTGCGGGGCCTTCACTTCTTCGTAACCATTGTTACGGTAGACCTGACGCATGTACTGTTCAACGACCTGCCAAAGGGCCCAGCCCTTGCCATGCCAGAAGATCATGCCGGGGGCTTCGTCCTGCAAGTGGAAGAGGTCTAATTCTTTGCCTAAACGACGGTGGTCGCGCTTTTCAGCTTCTTCCAACATCGTCAAATACTTGGCCTGATCGTCCTTCGTTGCCCAAGCCGTGCCATAGACACGCTGGAGCATTTCGTTTTTGCTGTCGCCACGCCAGTAAGCGCCAGCGACCTTCATCAACTTGTGAACCTTCAAGACACCCGTGCGCGGCACGTGAGGGCCACGGCAAAGGTCCACGAAGTCGCCCTGACGATAGAGCGAAATCGGTTCATTGGTCGGAATCGAGGCAATGATCTCCGCCTTATAGGCTTCACCCATCTGCTTGAAGAATTCCACGGCTTCATCGCGCGGCATTTCTTCACGCACCACGGGCAAGTCACGCTTGACGATCTCGTCCATACGCGCTTCGATCACCTTCAAGTCTTCCGGCGTAAAGGGACGGCTATAACTAAAGTCATAGTAGAAGCCATTTTCAATAGCGGGGCCAATCGTAACCTGGGCGTCCGGGAAGAGCTCTTTAACGGCCTGAGCCATCAAGTGTGCAGTGGAGTGACGGATGATCTCAAGGGCTTCGGGGTCGCGAGCTGTGATGAGGCTCACTTCGGCATCTTCAGTTACAACGGTAGATAAATCAACAAGCTTACCGTTCACGCGAGCCGCTAAAGCCGCCTTAAGAAGGCCGGCACCGATGGAGCCGGCGATATCTGCACAGCTCACCGCGCCGGGGTATTCGCGCTTGGAGCCATCAGGGAGCGTAATTGCCAACATTTTCGATCCTCTAAAAGTGACGGGCGAAAAAAAAGTGCGGGCATGGCCGCACTTTCTTACATTCGGAACTGTTTGACAGCGCTACGCCACACCCTCAGTAAACGAAGGGTGTTGTTTCGCAACTGTAGCAGTATGAGCGCATGTCAACGTCCGTAAAAAATAATTTTGGTAGGCACAATTGGATTCGAACCAACGACCCCCACCATGTCAAGGTGATGCTCTAACCAACTGAGCTATGTGCCTATAGGTATTTCCATTATGCCTAAGCCGTTTGTGTTTTGCAAACTGACTCTAGCCTGGGCGGACCCGTCCGCTTCTCTCACAAGCAACTGGTAGGCACGATTGGATTCGAACCAACGACCCCCACCATGTCAAGGTGATGCTCTAACCAACTGAGCTACGTGCCTGTCGTTGTGAGAAGGCGTATTATGCCTGAAGTTTTAGAAATTGCAAGCCCGAAAAAGAAAAAAAGGGCGAATTTCGCGTAAAAACCCCCGTCACCAAAGCTTCAAATTAGCTTAACTCCTTGAAAAATAAGAAAAACAAAAGAAAAACACCCCAATCCCCTTTTTTTGGGAGGATTGAGGTGTTCTGGGGCGCTTACGCGCGTCGGGCGATTAACACGCCTTTGAGCTCTCGCAAGGCCTGAAGGGCGCGGCGCAAGCTCTCTTGATTGGGAATTTCGATCGTACAGCGATAGAGCACATCGGTGCGTCGACGCTGACTCTGCATCCCCACGAGGTTTTGCTTTTCTCGTAAGAGGATTTCCGAAATATCCTTCAAGAGCCCAGGGCGCTCGGAGGCAACAATGACGATATCGACCGGGTAGACACTCTTTTCGTCCTGTTCCCCCCAGCTCACGGCAATCAAGCGTTCTTGCTCGGTGTTAGCCATGTTGCGCACATTGGGGCAGTCCGCTCGGTGAATGCTCACCCCACGACCGCGCGTAACGTACCCGACGATTTCGTCGGGCGGCACCGGGTGGCAGCAGCGGGCAAGCTGCGTCAAAAGGTCCCCTACCCCTACGACCAAGACTTCGCCTTTACCTTGCTTGTGGCGCGCGTCACGCACGAATTCTTCATCGCGCGCTTCTTCTTCCACCTTCGGGGGTTGCACGGCGGTGGCCAAGGCCGTGACCGAAATCTCTTCACGCGCCCAGGCGATATAGAGTTCATCGACCTTGTCAAAGCCTAAGCGCTTGGCGAGCTCTTCGAGCTTAATCGAGGTTTTCCCAAGGCGCGCCAACTCTTTGTCGAGTCGCTCACGCCCGACGGCAATCATTTCGGCCGTTAACTGCGCGTTAAACCACTGACGCACTTTGTTGCGCGTGCGAGGGCTTGCCGTAAAGCCAAGATCCGGCATCAGCCAGTCACGCGACGGTTGCCCCGTTTTCCCCGCAATGATTTCCACGGTTTGACCCGTTTGCAAAGGCGTATTCAAGGGCACCATCACGCCATTGACTTTGGCGCCCTTCATGCGGTGACCCAGTTGCGTGTGCACCATGTAGGCGAAGTCCACAGGGGTGCCCCCTCGCGGCAACTCCACCACACGACCCTGAGGCGTTAAGCAGTAGATGCGATCGTCTTCGACGTTGCCTTCCTGGGGCTTAACGTCATCGCTCCAAGCTAGGAGCTGACGAAGCCAGGCGACACGTTGTTCGTCGGCGCTTGAGACCCCGTTGGAATTGCCCGCCTCTTTGTAGCGCCAGTGGGCGGCCACCCCCAACTCCGCAAAGTCATGCATCTGCTGGGTGCGAATCTGGATTTCAAAGGGGCGACCTTTGTCGTCCGTGATCACCGTGTGCAAGGACTGGTAGCCGTTGGGCTTGGGCTTAGCGATGTAGTCGTCGTACTCTTTGCTGAGAATCGTGTAGTGCTCATGAATGATGGAGAGCACTTCGTAACACTCTTCAAGGCTTCCCACGATCACACGAATGGCACGCACGTCAAAGAGCTGCTCAAAGGTGAGGTGCTTGCGCTCCATCTTCTTCCAGATGGAATAGATGTGCTTGGGGCGGCCAGAGACCGACGCGTCAATGCCATGCTCAGCGACCAGGGTCTGGATGTGGTTGACGGCCGTGGCCATCAAATCCAAACGCTCTTCGCGCGAGGCGGCTAACTTTTGGGCAATCTCGTGATAGTCCTTGGGGTGGGTGAAGCGGAAGGACAAATCTTCCAATTCCCACTTCATCTGCCAAATCCCTAAGCGGTTCGCTAACGGCGCATAAATGGCATTGGTTTCGCGACCGAAGGGTTGCGCCAAGGGGGCGTCTTCGCCTTCACGCATCTTCTGCGCAAAGTAGCGAAGCGTCTGCAGGCGGCTCGCGAGCTTTAAGAGCACCACGCGTAAGTCATTACACATGGCGAGCAACAGCTTTCGGAACGCTTCTGCCTGGTACTGGGCATTGGCTTCTTTGTCTTCACTGCGCGCGCGTTGGCTCAAACGGTCAAGACGACCGAGTTCCTGCACTAAGGTGTTCGTCTTTTCCCCAAAGGCTTTTTCAATCCACTCGTCGGAATTGGTCACGCAATTGGGCACGTAAAAGAGGTAAGCCGCCGCCAATAAGTCACTATCGGGACGGACCCCCGTCAAAATCTCTACGACCCCATCAGCATGCGCAATCACGGATTCGCCCGTAGGCAAAACGCGATCGGCATAGAGGGGCTCACACATGGCCTTGGCTTGTTGCGCATCGACCGACTTCGTTAACGACCCCGAATCATCGGGGGCCGTCAACGGTCCTTGATTCTCACTCGTCATCTTGTCTGATACCCCAACGTGGTGCGTTGTCGCTCGGGCCCGGTCTAAGCAGCAGGCGCCGATCACCCGTTGATAAAGGGTATCCCTCCTTTGATTGGCGTGGGTTGCAGTCAATTTGGCGGGATCACGGGTCACGCCGACCCCAATCGTTGACCCCGCTCTTTGATTGTAGCCCTAAAACACAGAATCAAAAACTCAAACGACTCTCGAGAAATATTCGGCGACAGTTTTTGTGGGTACTGTTACGCGTTTCTTCAAAACTCACGCTCACTCCAGCGCTTTTTGTGTGCCACCCAAAGGCCAAACTCGCACCCCCTTCAAGCGACGATTTTGACCTCGACATGCTCCCCGCGTGGTAGCCCAACACCGTCCAATCACCACCTCGGGCATGAGTGCGATAGGCGCGAGTACTGAGTTCGGTTGACACCGTCACCATCCCGTCTTCCACGAACCCCAACAAGGCGCCTGCCGACACGCCAGCCCCCACAAAGCCCAGGCGATGGTGGCGTTTGTCACGATCCCACGAAATAGCGCCAAAGCCCTGAGTGGTTTCGCTCTTGGTGCGCCCAAAGAGCACCCCTCCTTCAACGTGATAACCCATCAAAAGGGGTTGCCCAAGCAGCGTTAGTTTCGCAACCTCGGGCACGTCACCGCGCACGCGCACCAGGTGAGCGCGCGACGTGGTGCGGGCACGAAAGGTGTCGTTCTCGGTAAAGCTCAAGGTCCCCCGACCTTTCCCCGTGAGCGACAACCAGTCCAGGCTCAAACGCATGTCTTCTACGCTATCTGACACATGAAGCCCCCACCCTTTGGTGTCCACATGGTGTTTCGTCGGCTGTCGCGTCCAGCGGGCATCGCGCCCTGATCCGTCCCCATCCATCGAGACGAGCCCTAAGCCCCAATGGCGGGTGGGCACCCACGGGTCCACGGCATTTAAAAAGAAGACGGTCCCCGTGAGGTCATCGTGACCGGCGCGCTCGGTGACGTTTGTAGTGAGGCGAGAAATCCCAACGGTAACGCCCCAGCCGTTGGCGTCGTTCTGAGGATGTGTATCGTCATCGCTGTCATTCCCTTCAAAGACGTTAAACCGGACGCTTGGGCTGTGACGCAACGTCGACCAATTTTGCTGACGCCGCACCCAAGCGTGTCGGGCTTCTCGTTGGGCGCTCGTAAACCCATCCAAAATCGAAAAGGTCATCGCCGTGTGCGTGAGCGCATCCGCCCGATCGTGAACGGCTTCCATAGCCCCTTGCCCCACTTCGCCCCAGTGGGCGGCGGCCGTTGACCCGAGTGCGGGCAACCTTGTCCCCCAGTCGGGGTCACTTTCGAGGGCTTTCGCTAACACGTCCCCTAACGAGGAGGGCATGAAAGGTGTCACGGGTTGAGGTACGGCGTCAGGGGGCGTAAGCGCTTCAACGCGGTCGTCTCCTTTGGTGCGCGCCACCCAGCCCGACGCCGTATAGATGAGTTCGGCAGGAAGGACGCTTTGATCTTCTTGTTCGAACCCGACTTTAACGTGTTCTACGCCTTCGACCCTCACGTCAGGCCCCCACAAGGGCACCAGACTTTGCGGCCCACTTTGCGTCACAAAAAGAACACTTCCTGGTTCAAACCGAACGTGCGCTCCCGCCTTTTCAAAGGTCATAGCAGCGGGTGCCGTAAGACCATCGGGACCATCGTTGTCTGTTAGCGCCCCCGGCACACTCAAGACCCCGCCCTTTCCGACCCAGAGGGCGGGGGCGGCATCCGCTTGCGTGTCACCCACGTCTCCCAACGTCACCCGCATGGTTGAGGGCAACGCCATATGGCGTTTGAGAAGTAAGGTGCTTGCTTCCCAGCCTTCGGGCAATTCCGTTTCGTTAATAAAGGCGTCTTCATCCAACCACCCAATCACGCGATTGGGAAGTTTGGCTAAAAAATCACGATCGCTAGGATCCTGGGTGTCTAGCCCCCAACCGACTTCAGAAATCCCTCGAAGCGTGAGGTGTCGCAAGGGGGTGGTCTCTGGCAACAACACACTCACCATCCCGAAGTCTTCCCCTTCGCCCCCGAGGCTCGTCCCCGTGAGGTTGACGTCAAGCGTGGCGTTCTTTTCACCTACTACCCCCTCTGGCGCCACAAAGGTGTA
>JAHHRF010000015.1 GCA_020025955.1 Sutterella sp. | reverse complement strand
AACCCCACGCCCCAACGAGCCACTATTTAACGGATGACGACCTCGCGCATCTTCAGCAAGCGGAAGACTTCCGTGAGGAACTTTTAAGTGACTGCCGCTGTATTAGTCAGAGCGACCTGGAGACGTTCCTTTTAACGTGTCTGGTGGATGAACTCGACGATCGCGGCTTTATCACGACGCCCTTAGCGGACTTGGCGCGCGACTATGCCCCCCTTTTAAAGGAAGAAGGCTTTGAGGGGGTGACCCTTTCTCAGTGGCAAGCTGCGTTAACGACGCTTCAGCGCTTTGAGCCGCCAGGGCTCGCGACGTCTGGCCCCAAAGCGGCCCTACAAGCGCAACTGGCCTTTATTCTTGAGCACGCCCAAACCTCGGGCGATACGGACAGACAAGCCGCCGCAGAAGGCCTCATGCGCCTCATCGACGGGGACTTGGCGCCCCTTTTACAGCACGACCGAAAGAAACTCTTGGCGCGCCTCGATGGGAATGAAGCCGTGCTCGACGGAGCACTTGCGCTCTTACCCTCCTTGACCCCCTACCCCTTACAGCGTGATGACCGCGATCCGACGACCTATGTGACGGCGGATCTTTTGGTGCACATTCACGATGGGGTCCCGATGGCGTTACTCAACCAAAGTCTCATGCCGCCGATTGGGCTAAAAAGTGGAACCGAGCTCGACGCGCTAAAGGAAGCCCTTCCTGCGGCTGTGGTGGACGCCCACTTGGCGGAAGCCCGTCGCTTTTTGTCGGGACTCAAACAACGCAAAGCGACGCTCCTTCGCTTAGGGGAATTAGTCGTTCGCCATCAAAAGGATTGGCTTTTAGATAAAACGCGCCCTTTGAAGCCCTTGACGATGTCAGAGGCCGCCGAGCGTTTAGGGCTGGCCACCTCCACGGTGTCCCGTGCTGTGGCGGGGAAATTCCTTCTAACCCCACATGGGCTCGTCGACTTTAAAACCCTCTTTGTCGCAGCAAACTTTACGGCGCCGGAGCAAACGGGAGACGTTTTGCTCGATGCGATTCAAGCCCTGATTCGTGAGGAAAATCCCGCGAAACCCTTGAGTGATCAGGCCTTAGCGGACGCGCTTAAAACGCAGGGCATTACCTGCGCACGACGCACCGTTACCAAGTATCGCGAGCTCCATCAAATCCCCGCAGCCCGTCTGCGTAAACGCCTTGATGGGGTTTGAATTCGCAAGCGACGCCGTTTTTCGTTAGACTGTGGACTCCACCAATCGTTTGCCCCCGTCGTGTGACGCTACACTGACGCGGTGGCCTCGTTATTCATGAATGCTTTAGCTCCGTTGTTGCCGCTCGACGCCGTGTGCGTTGATTCGCCGGCACAAAGTCGAAAACGTCTTTTTGAAGAAGCCGCCCTGATGATGGAACGCCGTGCTGGCGTTGCTCATAACGAGGCATTTGATGCCTTATTTGCCCGTGAAAAGATTGGCACCACCTGCGTGGGCCATGGTTGCGGGATCCCTCATGGTCGACTCGCGAGTCTCGATGCGCCCCTCTTAACGATCATTCGTACGTTAGAGCCCATCGCGCTCGATGCTGCCGACGAGGAACCGGTGCGTTTGTTCGTATGCTTGTTGGTGCCCGATAACGACTCCAACCAGTATTTGACGATTTTGCGTGAAGCCGCTGCTTTGCTCTCTGACGACGCGATGCGCGAGCAACTCTTAGCTGCCCCCGATGCGCAAACGATTTGCGAATTGGTTCATGGGTGGGTTCCGCCTGAGAGCCTTCACCCGAGTGAAGACAAGCCCCTTACGGCGGGCGAATAACCGTTTTCTCTAGCTATCCATTCCGTAGGAGACGATCACGATGCAACTCATCTTAGTAACTGGCCTCTCCGGGAGTGGCAAATCCATTGCCGTTCGACAGCTCGAAGACTGTGGATTTTTCTGCGTAGACAACCTCCCCGGGGCGTTTCTTCGTCCCGTGGCGCAACACCTCAAAAACCAAGGCATCAAAAAAGCGGCCGTCTCCATTGATGCGCGCACGCAAGATGCCTTCGGTCATACGCGCGAAGCCCTTAAAGCCCTTGAGCACGAAGAAGGGATCGATGTGCGCACGCTCTTTCTCACCGCGTCTGACGATGAGCTCGTGCAACGTTTCTCGGAAACCCGTCGCCAGCACCCGCTCGCGCGCCAAGGCGCCCCCGCAACGTTATTGGAACTCATTGGTCGAGAGCGTGAGCTTTTAGAGCCTTTGAGCGTGGGGGCCGCCCTCATGGACACCACGGCCTTGTTGCCGGGACACTTACGTCACTGGATTCGCGCCTTTGTGGATCAGCCCCAAGCCCAAATGACGCTCATTTTCGAGTCCTTTGGCTTTAAGCATGGCGTGCCCACGGCCGCCGACTTAGTCTTTGACGTGCGTTGTTTGCCCAACCCCTACTACGACCCAGCGCTTCGCCCCTTAACGGGGAAAGACCAGCCCGTGGCGGACTTTTTAAAGGCGCAGCCGGAAACCGCCTCGCTCCTCTCGGACATCACGGCCTTTATTGAAAAGTGGTTGCCAGAATATGCCCGCCAAAACCGCCACTTCTTGACGGTGGCCATTGGGTGCACGGGTGGCCAACACCGATCGGTCTATATCGCGGAAGCCTTAGGAGCCCACTTTAAAGAGAAGCTGGGGAGCGCCGTTCGTCACCGTATCGTGGACCAAAAAGCGCACTTAAACCCTGAGCGCCTCGTTCAGGCCCAGTAAGCGTTGAGCACTCGCTCCACGTCACGCCAAAGAAGCGCCACGGGGGCGGGTAACGCCACCTTGTCGAGCCCTGAGAAGGGGACAAAGTCAAAACCTTCGAGCTCGGTTTCAGGACGAACCTCATGGGCTTCAACATTCATCATCAAGCGATAGTGCGAGAAGTCGTGCGGGTGCGGCGTTAATCGGATCGGATTCCCGATTAACGCTTCCTCGGGTAACGGCGGCATCCAGCCCTCGCACACTTTGGCGTCCTCACTTTCCACCATTGGGGGCAAGAATAAGTCCTGCCACACCCCTTTTTTCTCCGTTTTCTTCTTCAAAAAGAGCCCCGTCTGGGTGAAATAAAACACCAACTTCGCATAGCGAACGGGTCGGGTCTTTTTGGGTTTGGGCGCAGGAATATCCGTTTCACGACCTTGCACGTGCGCCTGGCACTGCGTCGCCAAGGGGCAAACGTCGCAGAGCGGTCGACGCTTACAAACTAACGCGCCCATATCCATCAAGGCTTGGGTGTAGGCAGGCATCGCTTCGGCCTCGGGCAAAAGGGTTTCCGCCTTTTCCCAAACCGCCTTTTCAAAGCGACGTTCCCCCGTGTAGCCCTCAATCGCAAAGGCGCGGGCAATGACGCGCTTGGCGTTGCCGTCAGCCATCACAGCGCGGTCTTTAAAGGAAAACGCAGCAATCGCGCCCCCAGTGGAAAGCCCAATCCCTGGCAACGTTGCCCAATCTACCGCCGTTGTGGGGCACACGCCTTCTCGATCAAACACAATGGCACGCACGGCTTTAAGGAGATTACGCGCTCGGGCGTAGTAGCCCAAGCCTTGCCAGAGCGCCATCACGTCGTCGTCAGAGGCCCTCGCAAGGGCCTCCGGCGTGGGGTAGGCCTCGATAAAGCGCTCAAAGTACGGAATCACCGTTTTGACTTGCGTCTGCTGGAGCATAACCTCTGAGAGAAGTCGCGTGTACCACGTGTCTTGAACTTGCCAAGGCAAGCCTTTTCGACCGTGTTGGGCGTACCACGCAAGAAGCGCTTGAGTGAAGGGAGGCATCGATGGAAATACTTGGTGACAGGTTAAAGCGACACTCTACAATACAATAGAGAGACTATTGACTTGTATTGCACCACTTTTCATCGTTATGTTCCGCCTCACCTTATTGAGTTCGTTATTGGGTCTGAGTTTAGGGCTTTCGGCCGCTCCGGCGCCGGACGCTCCCGAGCCCACCGCCGAGACGCGCGCCCCCACCCAATTAACAGGTCCCGTTTTAAAGGCCCTTTTAACGGGGCACCTTTACATGCGCGACAAAGCCTACGATAAGGCCTACCAGGCTTATGACGAGGCGTATCGTTTACAGCCCTCGCCAACGACCGCACAACGCCTCTGGCTCTTGGCGGTCAAAACCCATAATGATAAAAAGGTTATTCAAAGCGTAGAGCGTTGGGAGGCCACCAACCCAGAGCCCAGCGAAACTTTGAGTCGTGCGCAGTTAGCAGGCGCCATCGCCGCACGCAACCCCGAAAAGGTCGCGCAAGCCTTTAAGCAGCTCGTCGAGCAGATGCCCGAGGCGGACTTTGAATTCTTTGAGGGGGCATTGAGCCTCTTAGAAGATCAAGCCAGCTTTACGTCGGCTTCGCAAGACGCAATCCGCGCAGCCCTCGCCAAAGACGACCACTTAAACGCCCTCTTTGTGAAAGGCTTGTTAGCCCGCGAGGACGCCAATACGTCGTGCCACTACTTTGAAGAGGCGGTGAAGCGCTTTGACCCGAAAGAGGAACTCTCGGACGCCATTAACCGTGCGGCTTTGGTGTGCTGGGAAGCCGCGCCCGATCGCGCCAAAACCCTGCTCGAAGGCTACATTAAGCGCTACGACGGGGTGTTGAGTACGCCCGATGCGGAGCTGCTCCTTGCGCGTGCCCTCATTCGTCAAAATGAAAACGAAGAAGGGCTGGCCCTTTTGAAAGCCCTGGAAAAACGCTTCCCTGACACCCGCATGTTTCTCTACAACGCGGCCACCATCAGTATGGAAGCCCAGGATGAAGCGGCGGCCAAGCACTACTTAACGAAGTACCTGGAACTCACCCAAGAAGAGGACCCCGATCGCTATCACGCGGACGATGCGCACCGATTCTTGGCGAGTATCTATAAGCGTGCGGGCAATGACGCCCAAGCGGAAAAAGCCTTGAGTCAATTGACCCAAGGTCAACACGCGGCCACCGCCCAAAAAGAGCGCATTCGACTCTTGAGCGAATTGCAGCGCCACAAAGAAGCCCTCGCCTTGGCGCGCGACGGGATGACGCGTTTCCCGAACGACAAGGATGACTTTGGGCTCTTAGCGCTCATTTGGTTGCCTTACGCGAGTAACGCCAACGACTTTGCCCGTGACGCGGTTTCCATTGCCGAGAGCGCCCAGTCGGCCAAGGTCTCCTACTTAGTGGTGGACGTCTTAACGAGCCTGCATCGCACGGACTTGGCCCAATACGTGTTGGAGAAAACCTTCCCCGCGGAAGCTGAACCGCGCTTAAAGGATTTAGCCAAGATCACCTTTAACATTGAGCGAAACGAAGGCATGGCCGCGAGCCAAGCGCGCCTTGACGAACTCTTTGCTGAGCAACCGATGGACGCGGATGTGCTCGCCACCTATGGGAAATTCTTGGTGAAGAAAAACCGCGCCTACGAAGGGATTGCGTTCTTGCACACCTCGCTCAAGTACCAGTTCAACGCATTTCGCGCGTTAAGCCTCATTGAAGCCCTTCAGAACTCGGGGCGCCAAGGGGAAGCCAACTCGTTAGCCGACCAATTAATTGAGCGCACGCAAGTGCCGTTGATCACGCACTTTGCCCGTCAAGCACAAGGAAAAACGCCGTGAAACGACGTACCTGTTTATTACTGGGCGCCGCCCTAACGCTCACGGGGTGCCAATCCTGGGCGCCCGTGCCTGACATTAAGCACGCGGGGAAATTCTCCATTCGCTTAACGTGGGCCGAGGGCTATCAGTACAGCACCTCGGGGCGCTTCACCTGGGAGCGCTTTGGGGAGAAAACCGTGCTCACGCTCTTGAGCCCCATCTACAGTGTGCTCGGGCGACTCACCTATTCCCCGAAAGGCGCTCGCTACCAAAGTGGTCGTGACGACTTCCGAGGGGACGATGCTCAAACGCTCTTAGCGGAAGCCTCGGGGATTGAATTGCCCGTTTACCTCTTAGCCGATTGGTTAAAGGGGCAAAAGCTCAATACCCAACAAGACGGGTGGCGCTTAGACAAAGCCCAGACTTATCCCGACGGGTCACTGAAACGCGCTCAGATTACGCGCGACGGAGACCCGACGATTGCCTTACGCCTTTTTTGTGAAGCGCCGACGCGCTAACCGTTATGCCTCGTGAACTGATCCATTTGCCGGCACCGGCGAAACTCAATTTGTTTTTGCACGTTATCGGGCGACAAGCGGACCAACGCCACCTCTTAGAAAGCGTCTTCGTTTTAATCGACCGAGCGGACACGATTTCCCTGCGTTTACTGGACGAGGACGTTGTGCGTCGTACGGGGGACGTGATTGGCGACGTGGAGCGTGACCTTTGTGTGCGCGCCGCACGCCTTTTAAAGTCCACCTACGGGATTAAGGCCGGCGTAGAAATTGAAGTGAAAAAGCAGATTCCGGCGGGCGCCGGGATGGGGGGCGGGAGCTCAGACGCCGCCACCACCCTCATTGGGCTCAACACCCTCTTTGATTTAAAGCTCAACCGACAAACCTTGTGTGAGCTGGGGCTCACCTTGGGCGCCGACGTTCCCTTTTTCATTAATGGCGAAAATGCCTTTGTCGAAGGCGTGGGTGAACGCTTTACGCCCATTTCGATCCCGCCTATGCGTTTTGGCGTCATTTGGCCAGGTCGAGGGATTGCTACGAGCGAAATTTTTTCTTCCCCAGACTTGACAAGAAACCGAGAATCTTGCAAAATTTCGTTCTTCGCTGATTCGGGTTTGAGCTCTGATAAAGAACTCTTCGGTCTAAATGACCTAGAACCCGTCGCCAAGGTGATTGAGCCTCGGGTTGCAGAAGCCCTTGAGTTGCTCGCACCATGCCGAAGCTGCCGTATGACGGGCTCGGGTAGCGCCGTTTTCGGTGTCTTACCGGCGGAGGAAATTACAGATTTCCGGTCGCTCCCAGAGGATTGGATGGCTTTTGAAGCCAAACTGCTCACCCGCCATCCATTAGCAGACTGGTTAGACGACTAAAAAATTTATCGGTTAGGGGTATCGCCAAGCTGGCCTAAGGCACCGGATTTTGATTCCGGCATTCGAAGGTTCGAATCCTTCTACCCCTGCCACTTTTTTTTGCTTTGGGAGGGATTTTTATCCTCCCTTTTTTGTTTGCGGCGTGCATTTTTGTTGTATCCTCACGGCTGAATGCAACCGTTATGTTGTCAACCGCGAGAGTTACTCTCCCGCTTTAATTGTTAAAGAGCTTAGACATGGAACCCATGGTGCCGGACAGTATGATGATTTTTTCGGGCAACGCGAACCCGAAATTGGCGCAAGCTGTCACGAATTACCTCAGCATTCCGCTGGGTCAGGCTAACGTTACCCGCTTTAGCGACGGCGAAGTTTCCTGCCAGATTATCGACAATGTTCGTGGTAAGGACGTGTTCATTCTTCAGAGCACGTGCCAGCCGACGAACGATAACTTGATGGAATTGATGATCATGGTCGACGCCTTGAAGCGCGCGTCTGCCCGCCGTATTACGGCCGCAATTCCTTACTTCGGTTATGCCCGCCAGGATCGCCGTCCGCGTTCCGCTCGTGTGGCCATTTCCGCCAAGGTCGTGGCTAACATGCTTCAGATCGCCGGTGTTGACCGCGTTTTGACCATGGACTTGCACGCTGACCAGATTCAGGGCTTCTTTGATATTCCGGTTGACAACATCTACGCGACCCCCGTTCTCATGAACGATTTGGTGGATCAGCGTTATGAAGATTTGATGGTGGTTTCCCCCGACGTCGGCGGTGTGGTGCGTGCTCGTGCCTTAGCCAAGATGCTCGAAGTGGACTTAGCCATTATCGACAAGCGTCGCCCCCGTGCGAACGTGGCCGAAGTGATGAACATCATCGGCGAAGTGAAGGACCGTACCTGTGTGATTACCGACGACATCGTCGACACGGCCGGCACCCTCACCAATGCCGCTGGCGCCTTGAAGGCCCGCGGTGCTAAGCGTGTGGTCGCTTACATCACGCACCCGGTTTTATCGGGTCCCGCGATCGAACGTATTACGAATTCTGCGCTCGACGAAGTCGTTGTGACGGATACCATTCCGCTCACCGAAGCCGCCGCAGCCTGCCCGAAGATCCGCCAAGTTACCACGGCGAGCATCATCGGTGAAACGCTTTCTCGAATTGCACGAGAAGACTCGGTAAGCAGCTTGTTTGCCGAATAATTATGCAAACGCCCCCGCGGTTGGTCGCGATCGCGGGGACTTTATTTTTTTATTGAATTGGAGAATCCAATGAAAGTCATCGCCTCTACGCGTCAGACGCAAGGTACGGGTGCGAGCCGCCGCCTTCGTCGCGCGAACAAGCTCCCCGGCATCATCTACGGTGGCAAAGAAGCCGCTCAGATGATCGAAATGGAACACAACCCGATCTTCTACGCTTTGCAGAAGGAAAAGTTCCACGCTTCCATCCTCACGATGGAGCTTGACGGCAAGGAAGAACTCGTTGTTTTACGTACCTTCCAGATGCATCCCTACAAGCCGCAGGTTATGCACATCGACTTCCAGCGCGTTAACCCCGCTGAAGAAATCACGATGCGCGTTCCGTTGCACTTCCACGGTGCTGAAGAAAGCCCGGCCGTTAAGGTCGACAAGGCCATGATCTCCCACACCGTGACCTTCGTTGAAGTCACCTGCTTGCCGAAGCTTCTTCCGGAATTCATTTCGGTTGACTTGTCCGGCTTGACCGTTGGCGCCACGATCAAGGCCTCCGACCTCCCGGTCGCTGAAGGCGTTGTCGTTGTCACCCCTGAAGGCGAAGATCCTGTGATCGCTTCCGTGATCGCTAAGGCCGCTGAAGAAGTGACGGTCGGCGAAGAAGCCGCTGCTGAATAATTTCTTATTTAGCACGACTTTGAGGACGCGCTTTGGCGTATCCTCATAAAGAATGAGCAGAACCCGAAGGGTCTTCTCCCTCGGGTTCTGTTTTTTTCCCTCTAACTTTTATACTTTTTATCATTTCTGCCGTTTACCCTTCCTTCGTTTTATATCTGGGTGTTTTAAGGGTGAGTGGCACTTGTTTGCGAGAAATTCCACCACATGGCTACTTTTACCGAACTCGGTCTCTCTGAAACCATCATCAACGCTTTGACGGAACTTGGTTTCGAAGAACCGACCCCTATTCAAACGGAAGCGATTCCCGCCATCTTATCTGGCTCGGATGTGCTCGGTCGCGCTGCGACGGGTACGGGTAAAACCGCTGCGTTTGCTTTGCCCTTGCTCGAGCGCTATTGCTTGAACACGCCGGCTGGCGAACCCACTGTCTTAGTGATCACCCCGACGCGCGAGCTTTGCTTGCAGGTCTCGGAAGCGTTCCACAACTTCTCCAAGAAGGCTGGCGTCTTTGTTACGCCGATTTTTGGCGGTCAGGAATACTCCCGTCAGATCCGTAGCTTGAAGCGCGGTACTCACGTGGTTGTTGCCACCCCGGGTCGTGCCCTTGACCATATCAATCGTGGCACGTTGGATCTTTCCAAGATCAAGGCAGTCGTCTTAGACGAAGCGGACGAAATGTTAGATTTGGGCTTTGCTGACGAACTCGACAGCATCTTTGAGCAGCTTCCTGAAACCGCTCAGACCGCCCTCTTCTCGGCAACGCTCCCCCCGCGAATTGCCAATATTGCGGAAAACCACCTCAAGGAACCGGTTCGTATCACCATCAAGCGTGAACAGACCGCCGAAGGTGAAGCTCCCCGCGTGCCGCAGATCGGCTACGTGGTTGGCTCCAACTACCGCACCACGGCTTTAGGTCGCATTATCGACTTGGAAAGCCCCGAATTAGCCATCATCTTCACGCGTACCCGTATGGAAGTCGATGAACTCACGGAAGCCCTTCGTGCCCGTGGTTACAGCGTCGAATCCTTACACGGCGGCTTAGATCAGGCCACCCGTACCCGTGTGATGAAGCGTGCCCGTTCTGGTCAGGTTGACATCATTGTCGCCACCGACGTGGCCGCCCGAGGTATCGACTTGGATAACCTCACCCACGTGATTAACTTCGGTATCCCCGCCTCCTACGAAACGTACGTGCACCGTATCGGTCGTACGGGTCGTGCTGGCCGTACCGGTACCGCGATCACGATTCTTGAACCGCGTGAACACCGTCACTTGCGTGGCCTCGAAGCCGTCACGAAGGCGCGCATCGAATTGAAGCCCGTTCCCACGACCACGGACATCAAGACGCACCGCTTGGAAACGATTCACCAGAGCATCAAGGAAACGTTGGAAACCTCGGAACTCGAAAGCTATCAGCGTATCGTTGAAAGCCTCTGTGAAGAGTTCGATCCGTTTGATGTGGCTGCTGCCGCGTTGAAGCTCGCCCAGGATATGGAACATAGCCAGGACGACGAAACGGAAATCCCGGAATACAACCCCTATGAACGTCCCCGTCGTGAACGTCGCGAACGTAACGACCGTGGTGACCGTGGCGATCGCGGTGACCGTCGTGGTGGCCGTTTCGAATCGAACGCTGGTCCCGAAGAAGGCAAGACCCGTCTCTTCATCGGTGCCGGTCGCCGTATCGGTATCCGTCCCGCTGACTTAGTGGGTGCCATCGCCAATGAAGCGGGGATTTCTTCCCGCTCCATCGGTGCCATTCGCATCACCGACAAGTTCTCCTTAGTGGAAGTCGATAGCGAAGACGCTGGCAAGGTCGTGAACGCCATGCAGGGTGTTCGCTTCAAGGGTCTCGACGCGGTGGTCAAGGTTGACCAGGGCTTCACGACGGAACGTAGCGATCGCGGTGATCGTGGCGACCGTGGTGACCGCGGTGACCGTGGTTTCTCCGGCCGACGCGATTTCCGTAACGACCGTCGCGACTTCGATCGTCGTGACCGTGATGGCGGTTTCAACCGTCGCGGTCCCCGTCGTTAATTCGCACCTGACCTTTCGCTAGGTTCAACGGGCTCCTTCTAGAGTAGAATGAGCCCGTTTATTTATTGTTTTTTCGCCTTTTTCTGCTGTACTTATGAGTTCGATTCGTATGATGGTGGGGCTCGGGAATCCCGGCTCTGATTATGTGCGCACCCGTCACAATACGGGCTTTTGGTTTGTTGAAGCCTTAGCCGCTAAGTGTGGAGGGACCTTCCGCTTTGAAAACAAATTCAATGCGGAAATCTGCCGTGTGCGTGTCGACGGGGAAGAACTCTGGCTCGTCAAACCCCAGACCTATATGAATTTGTCGGGGGACGCCGTCTCCGCGATGGCGCGCTACTACAAGATTGGTCACGACGAAATTCTCGTCATTCACGACGAACTCGACTTGGTGCCGGGCACCATGAAGTTAAAGCAAGGGGGCGGTAACGCCGGTCACAACGGCTTAAAAGACATTTCCGCCAAGCTCGCCACGCCCAATTTCTGGCGTTTACGTTTAGGGATTGGTCATCCGCGCACCTTTGGCTGGACCCAAGCCGTGGCGGACTTTGTGCTCTCGGCTCCCAGCCCCGAACACCGTGAAGGGATTGATACCTGCATTGGGGCAGCGCTTCGTACGGTGCCTGCTTTAATGGCGGGCGACATGACGCGTGCAAACCGTACGCTCGCGAAGTACGGCACGATCAAGAAGCCCAAGGACGAAAAGCCCAAGGCGGAAGAGAAAGCCCCTGCGGCCTCAAACAATGCCTAAACTCTTGGTGAGCGCTTGCCTTTTGGCAACGCCCTGCCGCTATGATGGCGACATCTCGGGCGACCTTCGACACAAATTGGAACGCGCGGGCTTTACCCTGATTCCTTTTTGCCCCGAGTGTGCTGGTGGTCTTTTAACCCCTAGGCTCCCTGCGGAAATCACCGCGGGCACCGGTCTTTCGATTAACGACGGCGTGGGGGCAGTGACCCGCCAGGATGGTGAAGACGTCACCGAGGCCTTTCGTCGTGGGGCTGAGCTTGCCCTCCGTCTCTGTGAAGCCCAAGGCATTACCGTGGCGCTCTTAAAAGCGAAGAGCCCCTCGTGCGGGGTGGGAGCGCGCTACGATGGGCGCTTCTCTAGAGCCCTCATTGAAGACGACGGGGTCACGGCGGCGCGCTTACGTCAAGCTGGGATTACGCTTTTCACTGAGAAAACGCTCGACACATTACTTCATACACAATTTCAAAGCTAAAGCCCGGCCCTAACACACGGATCGATGAGCCTTTTTGAACGCCTTTCCTACAGGAATCGCCTAAAGTCATAGTGTTATAATCGTCCGACTCCAAACAAGAAGCACGTGTTGCTTTATTTATTTTTACCAGACAAAGAGATTCAATCATGGGATTAAAGTGCGGCATCGTTGGTTTGCCCAATGTGGGTAAGTCCACCATCTTCAACGCCCTCACGAAGGCCGGCATTGCAGCCGAAAACTATCCGTTTTGCACCATCGAACCGAACGTCGGTGTCGTGGAAGTGCCTGATCCCCGTTTGCCCAAGCTCGCTGAAATCGTGAAGCCGGAACGCGTTTTACCCGCGACGGTGGAATTCGTGGACATCGCCGGCTTAGTGGCCGGTGCTAGCCAGGGCGAAGGCTTAGGCAACCAGTTCTTAGCGAACATCCGCGAATGTGACGCCATTGCTCACATCGTGCGTTGCTTTGACGACGAAAATATCGTGCACGTCTCCGGCAAGGTCGATCCCTTGGATGACATCAACGTCATCAACACGGAATTGGCATTGGCCGACTTGCAGGCGGTCGAAAAGGCCCTTAACCGCTACGGCAAGCAGGCGCGCTCCGGTAACGACAAGGAAGCCATGAAGCTCGTGAAGGTCTTGGAAAAGATCCAGCCCGCTTTGAATGAAGGTCACTCCGTTCGTACGGTGGACTTGTCTGACGACGAATTGGCCATCATCAAGCCCCTCTTCTTATTGACGAGCAAGCCCACGATGTACGTGGCTAACGTGGAAGATCACGGCTTTGAAGACAATCCCTTGTTGGACGCCGTCAAGGCCTTTGCCGCCAAGGAAAACGCTCCCGTGGTTGCCGTGTGCGCCAAGACGGAATCCGAAATCGCTGAACTCGACGAAGAAGACAAGGCCATGTTCTTAGAAGACATGGGCATGACGGAAGCCGGGCTCGACCGCGTGATCCGTGCCGGTTACGACTTGTTGGGTCTCCAGACCTACTTCACAGCCGGCGTCAAGGAAGTGCGTGCTTGGACCATCCACAAGGGCGACACCGCCCCGCAGGCCGCTGGCGTCATTCACACGGACTTCGAACGTGGTTTCATTCGTGCTCAGACCATCGCCTATGAAGACTTCATTGAATTCAAGGGTGAAAAGGGCGCTCAGGAAGCAGGCCGCATGCGTGCCGAAGGGAAGGAATACATCGTCAAGGATGGCGACGTGATGAACTTCCTCTTCAACGTCTAACCTAGACACCCGTCCCCGTGACGAGAAAGCCTTTCGGATTGCGAAATTCGAAAGGCTTTTTTTGTTGTCCTCACCCTTCCTCGACTCTCTCCTCGACTCCCTCCTTGCTCCAAAACAACAGTAAAAGGGCGCGAAATCCGTTCCGCGCCCTGCAAAGGTTTTTCACCTGAACTATGATAAGTCTTTGACGTAACACTCTTTTTTGTCATTCCTGGAGACGCTGCGTCATCGAAAGAAACAAACTCGCGATAGTTTTTATCTTTTGTATTTGCATTACGGATAGTTAGGGGTTATACTGTTTCCAACTTCTGAGAAAGACACCTTTCTCACCTAAATTTTTTTTGGAGCTGACATCATGTCTCTTTTGAATACCCAAATCCTCCCCTTTAAGGCTCAAGCTTTCCATCAGGGCCAGTTCGTTGAAGTGACCGACAAGGACTTGCTCGGCAAGTGGTCCGTCGTCTTCTTCTACCCGGCTGACTTCACGTTTGTTTGCCCGACCGAATTGGAAGACTTGGCTGAACAGTACGACGAATTCAAGAAGCTCGGCGTTGAAATCTACTCCGTTTCCACGGACACGCACTTCACGCATAAGGCTTGGCATGGTTCTTCCGAAGCCGTCGGTAAGGCTCAGTACCCGATGCTCGGTGACCCCACCCTCCAGATCTCCCGCAACTTCCAGGTCTTGATTGAAGAAGAAGGCATGGCCGAACGTGGCACCTTCGTGATCAACCCCGAAGGCAAGATCGTCATCATGGAACACCATGACGGCGGTATCGGTCGCGACGCCACCGAACTCCTTCGCAAGGTGAAGGCTGCTCAGTACATCGCTGCTCACCCGGGTCAGGTTTGCCCCGCCAAGTGGCAGCCGGGCGCTGAAACGCTCACCCCCTCCCTTGACCTCGTTGGCAAGATCTAATTCATAGCGACATATTCGACTCTGAATAAGAGCCGCAGACCGCCTTTCTTCTTGAGGCCTGCGGCTCCTTTTCTATCTACTTGAGAGAACACACTACCCATGCTTGACGCGAACCTTCTCAATCAGCTCAAAGGCCTTTTTGACGCCCTCGCCCATCCTGTCGTTTTACGTGCGTCGTTGGGCGCCGACAAAGTCAGCAAAGATATGGAAACCTTGTTGGGGGAATTAGCTTCCGCCAGCGAGCGCGTAACGTTTGAAAAGGTCAAGGACGCTTCGCTTCGTCGTCCGAGCTTCCAAGTCACGCGTCAAGACAACCCCGTCGGCATTCACTTTGCGGGGCTTCCCATGGGTCATGAGTTCACGAGTTTAGTGCTCGCCATCTTGCAAACGGGTGGTGGCGACTTAAAGCTCGATGCGGCCCAGCAAGCGCAGATCAAGAAGTTAAAAGGCCCGATGAACTTCGAAGTCTTCATGAGCTTGACCTGCCACAACTGCCCGGACGTGGTGCAGGCTTTAAACAAGATGGCGGTGTTAAACCCCAACATCACCGTGACCACGATCGAAGGTTCGGCCTTTAAGGAAGAAGCCCAATCGCGTCAGGTCTTCGCCGTACCGACCGTCTTCTTAAATGGGGAACTCGCTTTCTCGGGTCGTCGTGACTTAGCGGCGATTCTCCAAGACTTGGACCAAGAAGGGAGCGATGCGGCCGCCGCGGAAAGCCTCGCTGAAAAAGCGCCCTTTGACATTCTCGTTGTGGGGGCAGGTCCTGCTGGTGCTACGGCTGCCGTCTACGCAGCACGTAAGGGGCTTCGCACGGGGATTCTCGCGCAACGCATGGGCGGTCAGGTCAACGAAACCGCCGACATCGAAAACTTAACGGGTCACCCTGGCATGAACGGTCCCCAGTACGCTCAGGACTTGGAGCGCCACATTGCCGACTACGACATCGACGTGATGGTGCCCTTTGAAGTGAAGCGTGCGGAAAAGGTCGATGGCCTCTGGCGTGTGTACGTCGGGGAAAATGCCTTTGTCTCCGCTAAGGTCGTGATTGCTGCGTCGGGTGCCACCTGGAAGACCTTAGGGGTGCCGGGTGAAGACGAGCTCCGTGGCAAGGGTGTCGCCTACTGCCCGCACTGTGACGGTCCCCTCTTCAAGGGTCGTAACGTCGCCGTGATCGGGGGCGGGAACTCGGGCGTAGAAGCCGCCATTGACTTGGCCGGCATCTGCGAGCACGTCACCTTGGTACACCGTCGTCACGACATGGTCGCGGACCAGTGCTTACAGGACAAGTTAAAGAGCTTACCCAACGTCTCCTTACTCTTAAACGTCTTAACGACGGAGTTGGAAGAAGAAAACGGTCAGTTAAAGCGCCTCCACTACACGGATCGTGATTCGGGTGAAGCCGGTCACCTCGACATCGCTGGGTGCTTCGTTCAGATCGGGCTTCGTCCCAATACCGAATGGTTAAAGGGCACGGTCGAATTAAACGCTTACGGTGAAGTCATCACCGACGCGCACGGTCGTACGTCCGCTGACGGCTTCTTTGCCGCAGGCGACTGCACGAACAGTCCCTATAAGCAAGTGGTCACCGCCTTGGGCGAAGGCGCTACCGCCAGCCTCGGGGCCTTCGATTACTTGATTCGCGAGACCGCGAGCTGCACGACGAAGTAAGGCTCAAAGCCTCTCACAGAAGAAAAAAGCGACAGATGCCTCTGTCGCTTTTTCTTTTCCCCAATGCAAAACAGACCCCTGGAGGGTCTGTTTCATTTTTAATGTTTCACGTGAAACATTAAATCCCGTCTAAGAGCTTTAACGCATCCGAGAAATTCTTCTTGGCTTTCATGCGATTGTGCTTAGCGAGCAATTGTTCGCGGGATTCCTGACGACGGGGATTCGGGATAATACAGTCAGAAATCGGGCACAAGGTTTGACACTGCGGCGTGTCGTGTTCGCCCACACACTCCGTGCAACGACGGGCACGAATCACATACGTTTCTTCGCCCATTTCAATCGCTTGGTTCGGGCATTCAGGTTCACACACCCCACAGTTAATACATGCGTCGGTAATCATCAACGCCATTTGGTTTACATCTCCTTCGATTTAAACGTCAGCTTGAGGGATTCGTACACCGGCTCGGGAACAAAAGGACGGACGTCCTCTAAGTTCATGGCGGCGATTTCACGAATAAACGTCCCACTGACGAATTGATAGTGTTCACCAGGGGTCAAAAAGATGGTTTCCACATTCGGCATGAGTCGACGATTCATGCCCGCTAATTGGAATTCAAAGTCAAAGTCGCTCACCGCGCGTGCGCCACGCACAATCGCCTGAACGTTTTCTTTTTCGACAACATTCTTTAAGAGCCCCGTGAAACCGACCACGCGTACATTGTCCAACGAGGCACAGACTTCTTGAGCCAAACGCACACGCTCTTCTAACGGTAAGAGCGGACGCTTTTTCTCATTGGCCGCCACCGCAACAATGACTTCTGAGAAAAGCCCTGCCGCACGGCGCACCACTTCATAGTGTCCCAGGGTCATCGGATCAAAGGTGCCGGGATAGACGGCACGAACGGTCTTCGGTTTCATCGGTTACTTCCCTTTCGGTTTTTTAGCCTTGTCAGAGATGATACTCCCTTCGCGCGCGAAAAGTTCTGAAAGGACTTGGCCCGCTTTGGCTTGTCGCATACGGATTAAGCCAAACCGTACACAAAATTCATCAGTGAGCGGGCTCTGCGGACTCTCCACATAGAGAAGCCCTTCGGGCTTGAGGGCGGTAAGCGCGGCTTCCACCGCCTTGGCTTGCCAGTCTTGGGCAAACGGGGGATCGATCACAATCAAATCGAATTCGTTCGGATGCTTCGTTGCCTCCGCGAACGCGTCCGTCGTTTTGACACTCACATCCGACTCGGGCTTTAAGCGCACCACCGACTGATGAATCGCCTGGGTATTGGCACGCACTTTGTCCGTCCACAACACGCTCGCGACGCCTCGGCTGGCGGCTTCAAAGCCCATGGCCCCCGTGCCCGCGAACATATCCCAGACGTGACGATCCTCAAAACCGCCCCATAAATGGTTGAGCCAATCGAAGACCGTTTCGCGCACACGCTCAGGAGTCGGGCGCACGCCCTCCCCAGCGGGAACCGTTAAAAGACTTCTTTTCAGGTCGCCGCCCACAATACGTACCGTTACGGCACCCCTCTTTGGTCCGCTCGTTGTTAAACTTACACTAGTCGCTTTTTTGCGCGTTGATTTTGAATTTTTACCCATTGGTCAAGGACACTGAATGACTGAATCTTCCGGAGGATGGCTTTCCCGACTGAAAAACAGCCTGTCGAAAACCCGCGTCAATATTGTCGGGCTTTTCTCAGGCGGTGTCGTCGATGAGGCTTTTCTTGAAGAGCTTGAGTTTGCTCTGATTTCTGCTGATGTGGGCGTTTCGACGTCCTCCCATATCCTACAACGTTTACGTGACCGCATTAAGCTCGAAGGGCTGAAAACCCACGAGGAAGCGCGTTTAGCTTTGCGTGACGAAATCGCCGCGTTATTGGCGCCCTGTGAAGCACAGATGGATCTCACACGTGAACACCCCTTAGTCATCATGATGTCGGGGGTCAACGGCGCGGGAAAAACCACCAGTATCGGCAAACTCTCCAAGGCCTTTGCTCAAGAAGGGAAATCCGTCTTGTTAGCCGCAGGGGACACGTTCCGTGCCGCGGCACGTGAACAGTTAGCCGTCTGGGGTGAACGCAATAACGTCACCGTCATCGCCCAAGAAGGGGGTGATCCGGCAGCCGTCGTCTTTGATGCGGTCAAGGCCGGTCAAGCGCGTGGCTACGACATCGTGATTGCGGATACGGCTGGGCGCTTACCTGCTCAAGCCAACCTCATGGACGAATTGCGCCGCATTCGACGCGCGCAAGATAAGGCCATGCCGGGTGCACCGCACGAATCCATCCTCGTCTTGGACGGCACCAACGGTCAGAACGCCATCACGCAGGTGAAAGCCTTTGATGCCGCGGCTGAACTCACGGGGCTCATCATCACCAAGCTCGATGGCACCGCGAAGGGGGGTGTGTTGTTAGCGATTGCGCACTTGCGCGCTCAACCCTTGCCGATCTACTACATCGGGGTGGGCGAAGGCATTGACGACCTTCAGCCCTTTAATGCCGTTGAATTTGCCAACGCCTTGTTGGGAATCGACCCGGAAACCCTTGAAAACACCACTCCTCAATAATTTAGGACGAAAACTTCTATGATGCTTGCCGCTGTGGATTTAGGCAGTAACAGCTTCCGACTTGAAATTGCCAAAACAAGCTTAGGTCGGTTAGTGACGTGCCGCTATCAAAAAGAGACCGTTCGCCTGGCGGCCGGCATCAATTCCGATGGCTGTATTGACGAGGTGTGGCAGGAAAAAGCCCTGGCTGCCCTTCAAAAATTTCGCCGTCTCTTGGGGTCGTTGCCCGAAGACTACGTCTTAGCTGTGGGCACCCAAGTCTTTCGTGAAGCGAAAAACGGGGACGCCTTCTTAGCGAAATGCTCCGAAGCCTTGGGCCACCAAATCCATCTCTTAAGCGGGATGGAAGAGGCGCGCCTGGTCTATAAGGGGTGCTCGCATGCGTTGCCCCCGTCGGACGCTAACCGTTTGGTGGTGGACATTGGGGGTGGGAGCACCGAACTCATTATTGGGTGCGGTCACGAGGCGCTCGACATGGAATCGTGCCGTTTGGGGTGCGTGAACACGTCGCTTGCCTTTTTCCAGGACGGTCACCTCACTTTAGAGCGCTTTAACGACGCCGTGGCACATGCGCGTGAGTGTGTGACGCCCTTGGCGAATCGCTTTGGGAAACCCCGCTTTGATGAGGCCTACGGCTCTGCGGGCACCTTTGGCGCCATTGCGGAAGTGATTGCCACCTTTGATTGGTCAGAGGACCACGGGGTGAGCTATGCCGACTTGGAGGCCATTCGCGATCGTTTAATCCCCATGGGGCACGTGAGCAACATTCGGTTTGCCGCCTTAAAGGATGACCGCCGTGAAGTCTTCGCCGGGGGCTTAGCGGCGCTCATGGCCATCTATCAAGTCTTTGGCATTGAGCGCATGTACCCGGCGATTGGCGCCTTACGTTTAGGGCTTCTCTACGAACTCTTAGATCGCCATCAACCGGGCGTCTCCATTGAAGCCTGCACGGGGTACTAAGCGATGAGCGCACCCTTTTTAGAATTGCGAGCGGTGACGTGCCGCACCCACACGGGCGGCGGCTTAGAAGCGTTGTCGCTCAGCGTTGAGCGTGGCGAATTTGTGAGCCTCTATGGGAAAACGGGCACCGGGAAAAGTACGATTTTGGCTTTGCTCTCTGGGCGCATCGTCCCCGAGCAAGGCGCCGTCATTGTGGCGGGTCAAAGCTTAGAAGGCTACACGGAAGCCCAACGCCGTTGGCTTCGACGCTCCATGGGACTGATGCCTCAAGAGGGGCAACTCCTTGAAGACCGCTCGGTGTTGGATAACGTCATGCTCCCAGCGCTCGTCGCCGAACACGGCTTTAAAGAAGCACGCATGCGCGCTGAGATGGCGTTAACGAAGTGTGGGGTGGCAGAGCTCGCCGCCCTCTTCCCGCGCGCCTTGTCGGCGGGTCAGCGCCAGCTCGTTTGCCTGGCGCGTGCCGTGGTGAATCGCCCCGCGGTGATTCTCGCCGACGACCCGATGGTGCACTTAGATGCCGAAAACCAAACGGTGCTCTTAAACCTGTTAGCGACCTTTGCGCGCGCAGGGGTCACCGTGATTGTCACGGGGCACGATCCGTTGGAGCCCGCGAATTTGACGGTTCGCACCATTAACCTCGATACCCTCCAACCCGAAGAGGTCCACGAATGAGTTTTTTTGCCCAACGACGCTGGGCGCTTCGCGAAACCGTTCGTGCCATCGCTGCGGACTTTAAAAGTTTTTCGCTCGCCACGTTTTTAGCCGCCCTCGCCTTTAGCATTCCGCTCTTTTTAGGGGTCTTAGCGCATGCGTTATATACGCCGTTGACGCAACTGCCCACCCAAATGGAGATGACGGTCTTTGCGCAGCACCGCGCCAATGCCCTGCGTGTGGAAGCCGCCATTCAAGCGTTACCGCACGTCTCTGAGGTGCTCGTCATCCCGCGCGAAAAAGCCCTCGCGGAATTAAATGACCGCTTAGGGGTGAAGACCCGCAAAGGGGCACGCAACCCCTTGCCTGACGTGTTAGTGGTGAAGCTCGAGCCTTCGACAACGCTCGCCACGGCGCAAACCTTGGCCACGGACATTGAAGCGCTCAAAGGCGTCGATACGGTGGCGTTTGACACGGCCTGGCAAGAAAAATTTAAAGCGCTCTCGCAAGTGGCGAAAACCACCTTACTCTTCGTTACCGTCGTGATGGGGCTTTTAATCCTCACGGCGTTGGTCGCCGCAGTACGCTTAACTACAGCACCCATCTTGACGCAGATGCGCACGCTCCACTTATTTGGATCGAGCGCCAGCTTTGCCATTCGCCCCTGGGCGTGGCGTGGCTTTGTGCAGATGGGGCTCGCAATGCTGATGGCTTGGGGGGCGGTGACGCTTGCCTGCCTTGAGGTAAACGGCCCCTTGGCGGAAGTCGCTGCCCTCTACGATTTAACGTTGAAGTTGTCGTTACCGACCTCGCCCTGGTTAGCGCTCGCGGTCTTAGGCGCGGGGCTTACGGGCTGGTTTGTGTCAGCGCTTTTTGCGCTCGGCTATTGGCAACGCGTCCTGCGTTAAAATGGATGTTTCCTTAGTCTCAATTTCTCCTAATGACTCATGAGTGACGAATCGACCCAAAAGCCTGCCAGTCATGCGTTGGTGCCCTACAAGGCCCCAGCCTTACCGGCGCTCGTCGGTCCGCTGGGGGATTTAGAGCACTTCATGCAAGCCGCTGATCGTGCGCCGATGCTTACCGCCGAAGAGGAATACCACTTGGCGGTGCGACTGCGTGACGACAACGATTTAGAGGCCGCACAAGCCTTGATTCTCTCGCACCTGCGTTTGGTGATCTCCATTGCTCGCGGGTACTTGGGCTATGGGCTCGCCTATGCGGACTTGATCCAAGAAGGCAACATTGGCTTGATGAAGGCCATCCGTCACTACGATCCCGAGCATGGCTCCCGCCTCATGACCTATGCCCAGCACTGGATTCGCTCGGAGATTCAGGAGTACATCATCCGCAACTGGCGTTTGGTGAAGACGGCGACGACGAAAAACCAGCGTAAGCTCTTTTTCAACCTGCGTCGCATGAAGTCGGACTCCCAGTACGCGCTCTCGCACAACGAGGTCAAACTCATTGCCCATACCCTGAACGTCAAAGAGCAAGAAGTCCAGGAGATGGAAGAGCGTATGTACGGGCAGGACTCCAGCTACGACGGCACCCCGACTGAAGGCGACGACGTGGGCTTTGCCCCGCAGGAATGGCTCAGCAATGAAGCGGACCGCCCGGATGTGATTCTCGAAACCAAGGCGCAAAGTGCCTTTGAAGCCGAAGAACTCAAGGGGGCGCTCGCGAGCCTCGACGATCGCTCCCGCCGCATTATTCAGGCGCGCTACCTCCACACGGACGAAGACGGCAATGTGGACGCCATCACCTTGCAAGACTTGGCGCAGGAATTGGGCATTTCCGCAGAGCGTGTCCGCCAATTGGAAAAAGCCGCTTTGAAAAAAATGAAAGAGGCGATGACGGTGGAAACGCTCGAGTAGCACACCACGCCTTGTCTCTTTCCTTCTTCACTCTTTCTTCTTTAGTGTTTAACCGTGTTTAACATCGTTCTTGTTCATCCGGAAATTCCGGGCAACACTGGCAACATCATTCGCCTTTGTGCCAATACGGGCTGCCAACTGCATTTGATTCGTCCCTTGGGCTTTTCCATGGACGACAAGCTTTTAAAGCGCGCGGGGCTCGACTATCACGAGTTCGCCACCATCAAAATTCACGATGATTTTGAGGCGTTTCTCGCTTCCGAAACGCCGGACTTGACGCGACTCTTTTGCATGACCACGAAGGGTCACAATGCGTTCTCGTCGACTCGTTACCAGCCGGGCGACTACTTCCTCTTTGGGGCAGAAGGATCGGGCCTGCCCTTATCGATTCGCGAGCGCGTGGATGTCTCGCAGTGGATTCGACTCCCGATGCAGCCCAATAACCGTAGCCTCAATTTGAGTAATACGGCGGCCATCACGGTTTACGAAGCCTGGCGTCAAAACGACTTCGCCGGCGGCGAATAAAAGAACGGCACCTTGCCACGTTCGGGCAACGGTGCCGTTTTCTTTGCGTCAGGGGTAACACCCTTTACCTTTGGGGGCTTGGGTAAGGGCGTCACAACGCTTTAGATTTCTTTGTCGATCTTATGCTCAATGGCGTAAATGGCAGCCTGAACACGCGACGAGAGACCGAGCTTACGCAAGATGCTCTGAACGTGAACCTTAACGGTACTTTCCGCTAAGTTGAGGGCACGTGCGATTTCCTTATTGGAAACACCACGGGCCAACCAAGCCAAGGTCTGACGTTCACGACGCGTCAACACCGTGGGATCGGTCCCAGCGGGGCGCTGCGTGGAGGCTTCCGGATCGGCCAACTGGCTCACGAACTTCGTCATCATCTGCGGGGAGATGACGCTGTCGCCCGAGTAGGCAGAGCGGATGGCACGAAGGAGGAATTCCTGGTCGATCTTCTTCAAGAGGTAACCGCGGGCACCCAACTTCAAGCACTCACCCAAGGTTTCGCAATCTTCGCTCACGGTGAGCATTAAGACCGCCAAATCCGGATGGGATTCTCGAATCTGCGCTAACGCTTCATGGCCCTTCATGCTGGGCATATCAACGTCAAGAAGAACAACGTCGGCCGGCACTTGCTCCACGAGCTTCACACCTTCTAAACCATCACTGGCTTCACCGACGACTTCAAAATCCGCTTGACGCTGCAACAGGGCCTTCACGCCACTACGAAAGAGCGTGTGGTCGTCAATTAACAGAATTCGAATCGGTTGCATAGGTTTCCTCCCCCTTCGTGGAGCGTATTCTCATTATTTGCTTGGACAGGTATCGGGTCGATACATTTGTCTATTCTACTCGGTATTTTGGCCAAACACACGCTATAAAGTGCCTCTTTGGTGGTAGAAACCTTAATATGGTTCTACCTAACCTGAAAAAGGTTATGTGCGAGCGCAACAAACGTAACCGTCGCCCCCGTTTTGCCCTCCTTCGGGGTAGGAAAAATCTCCATTTTCTAATAACTTCCCTATCGAACAGGGGCCAAGAAAAAACCCGCCCCTCTACGGTGAGAGAAGCGGGTATCTAATCACTAAAAAAGCGAATTAGTTAGCCTGACCGGCTTCGGCCTGAGCCTGTTCAAGGCGCTGCTGGTAGAGCGCTTCGAAATTGACTTCGGGCAAGTGCACCGGCGGCACATTGGCACGAACCATCAAGTCGGCCAAGTTGGAACGCAAGTACGGATAGACCATCGTCGGGCAGAGGACGTTCAAGACATGCGCAATGCCTTCGGGCGGCAAGTTCTGGATGTTGAAGATCCCAGACTGCTTACCTTCCACGAGGATCAAGGTACGTTCGCCCGCCTTCACGGTGATCGTGCCACGAACCGTCACGTCGAAGACTTCTTCGGACAAGGGGTTCGTTGCGATTTCGAACTTGATGTCGACATCAGGCTCTTTCGCTTCTTCCATGAGGATCATGGGCGCGTTGGGCATTTCCAACGAGACGTCCATCAAGTAGCAACGGATCATCTGGAAAATAGGTTCCTGCGGGGCAGCGTCAGCAGCCTGCTGGTCGGGCATTTGTTCGTTTTCAGCCATGAGGGGCTCCTTTTGGGTAATGTGGTCTATCCCATTATGGGATGGATTTCGGTTATATGGGGGCGCCGAGCGGCTTTATCAAGTCAGGGGCAACCCTTCCTTGTTCCAGGCGTCTAACCCGCCTTCAAGCACATAGACCGTTTCAAAGCCCATGCCCTTCATCAAGCGGCTCACGTAACGGGACACATCCCCGCCCTGGTCAACCAACACCACCGGACGCGTCTTGTCTAAGGTCTTCACGGCCTTGGCCATCTGGTCGGCCGGGATGTTACGCGCCTTGGTCACGTGGCCACGCTTAAATTCCGCTTCGCCACGCAAGTCAATCACTAAGGCTTTATCGCGATTAATCAGCTTAATCGCCCCTTTCGGGTTCACCGGCGTACCAAAGGCTTTGCCATTTAAAAGCGGCAAGATAAGCCCGGCACCCGAGACTAAAATCACGAGTAAAAGTAAAAAATTACTGGGGGTAGTTAAAAAATCGATCATTTTTGAGTTATCCAATACTGAGCCGTTCCATAATGCGTCAAAGATGACGGCCTTCAGAAAAAAGATTCTAAACGAGAACGACCGGTTACGCCTCGTTCATCACACCCACGGACCCAGAGTGCGCTTTTTTAAACCCTTAACCTTATGCCTTTGTTTAAGCCTTGCCCTAATGACTGGCTCCGGCCTGGCGGCGAGCGACACTGCGCGCAAAGCCCCGACAAATGCCAAAAAGGTCGTGAAGAAAAAAGCGACGACGGCGAAAAAACCCGTTAAAAAACCGGTGACGAAAAAGGCGACTCAGAAAAAGACGGTCGCGAGTAAAACGTCGAGCCAACAGGTTAAAAAAGAAAAAGCCAAAGTTGAGCGCGAATTGGCGCAATTACGTCGCCGTCACGATCAGCAAACCCGAGAACGTAACGCCGCCAATGAGCAGTTAAAGGCCGCGGAAGAAGCCATTAATAAGACGGCTCGCCATATGCGTGCGCTCGAAGGGGAGCGTCACGGCTTAAAGCGTGAACTCAAAAAACTCGAAAGCCGTGAAGCCCAGTTGGAAAAGCAAATTGCCGATGAAGAAGCGCATTTGGCAGCGATGGCGCGTGCGCAATTTTTAAACGCCCGCAAAAGCCCCTGGCAAACGTTTTTGGAGGGGACGCACCCGAGCCGTCTCTTGCGTGATCGGGCGGCGTTAACGTACTTAAACTCCGCCAAACAAAAGGCCTTAACGCGGTTAGACCATGAGCAAACGCGCGTGCAGTCGGTGGCGAAAACCCGCCAAGACCGCCGTGATGAATTAACGCGCTTAGAGCAAGAAACTCAGCGCCAACACAAACGCCTGGTGCTCGACAAGAGCCGTCGTGAGTCGGCGCTTGAGAGCTTACAAGCGGACATTCAGCACAGCGAAGCCAACATGGCGCAGCTCGAAGCCAACCAGAAAAAGCTGGGCGCTTTAATGGAAAACTTAGAGCGTGCGGCGCAAACGAAGGCACGAGCTAAAGCCAAGCGTGAGGCCCAATTAAAAGCCCAACGCGAGGCGCAAGCCAAAGCCAAGGCGAAGGCGAAAACGACGACGCAAAAAGCCACACCCCAAGTCGCGAAAACCGAAAGTGCGCCGACACCAGAGCGCCAGAAGGTGAAAGGCGTGGGCTTTGCTCGCCAAAAGGGGCGCCTCCCCTTCCCCATTGCGGCACGCATTGCCGAGAACTACACGACGCAGCGCCCCGGGCTCTTCTTTAAAGCGAAAGAAGGCACGGACGTGAAAGCCATTGCCCAAGGACGCGTGGTCTTTGCCGACTGGATGCGTGGGTTCGGTAACCTCGTCATCGTGGACCATGGAGACGCCTACATGACGGTGTACGCCAGCAATGAGTCCGTCTACAAGAAAGTCGGGGACACGGTGAAACAAGGCGAAACGATTAGTGCGGCGGGTGTCTCGGGCGGTCGCTCGCAAGCTGGCTTATACTTTGAAATCCGACACCGCGGAAAGCCGATCAACCCTCGACAGTGGTTAAAACGTTAATGAACCCGACGGCCTTTTCGCCTTTCAGCAAAAAAGAATTCGAAGACTATGCCGACCTTAAAATCTTGTGTGCTCGCCACCTTGGCTGCCTTGACGCTGGCCAGCACGCCCGCCTTTTCGGCGCCAACGTCCGACCCGTTACCGACGGAGTCCCTGGAACGCCTCACGCGCTCCTTTGACTTAATCAAGCGCTTTTACGTGACGGACGTCACCGATGAAAAGCTCTTAGAGCATGCCCTCGAAGGGATGGTGAGCGGGCTCGACCCCCACTCCGACTATTTGGACCCCAAGGCCTATAAAGAACTCAACGAATCCACGGAAGGGGAATTCGGGGGCTTAGGTATTGAGATCACGAAAGATAGCGCAGGGATTTTAGTGGTCGCCCCCATTGACGACACCCCCGCCCAACGCGCGGGCCTTCGTGCGGGCGACATCATTACCCGTATTGATGGGAAGAGCCTCGCCTCCATGAGCGTGAGCCGCGCCGTGAAGCGCATGCGCGGGACGCCGGGGACCACCATTGAAGTCACCATTGCCCGTAAAGGCGAAGCCAAGCCCTTACAGATCACGTTGACGCGCGCCCTCATTAAGGTGCAGTCCGTCAAGATGAAGCCCTTAAAGGATGGCTACGGCTACATTCGTATTTCGCAGTTCCAGAGTCGCACGACGGAAGACCTCTGCAAGGCGCTCAACGAATTAGCGAAAACGAAAAACCTCAAGGGGCTCGTTTTAGACTTGCGCGGTGACCCGGGTGGGCTCTTGCAGGCTGCGATTGGTGTTGTGGCCGCCTTTGTGCCGGAAAACTCCGACGTCGTCTCGACCCAGAGCCGCAACGAAGCGGAAACGCGCACCTTCCGTGCCCGTCCCCGTGACTATCGCTCGGAAAATTCCGTCGCTGCGATTCGTACCCTCACGCCCGTTGCCAAGACCGTTCCTATGGTGGTCTTGATTAATAGTTCGTCGGCGTCGGCTTCTGAAATTGTTGCGGGCGCCCTCCAAGACTTGAAGCGCGCCACCATCATGGGGGACCGCTCCTTTGGTAAGGGCTCGGTTCAGACCATCTTCCCCTTGGCGATTAATGACGATACGGTGGGGGTGAAGATCACCACGGCGCGTTATTACACGCCGTCGGGCCGCTCCATTCAGGCCCGTGGGATTGAACCCGATCGCTACGTCGATGACACGCCGGAAGGCAATTACCCCTCCTTCACGATTCGTGAGTCGGACTTGAATCGCCACCTCTTAAATCCCTCCATGAGCGAAGAAGAGGAAGAAGAGATTCTGGAAAGCTTGCCCTATAGCGATAACGACAGCGACACCCCGAAGTACACCTTCACCTATGGGGATGAAAAAGACTGGCAGCTTCAACAAGCCCTGAAAGAATTAAAGGGCGAAGCCGTCACCTTGAGTCCCTATCGTGGGAAGCCGCGCTCGGAAGTTCGCAAACTGCGTGAAGCGGAAAAAGCGAAAAAAGACAAAGAAACGTCCGAAAAGAAAACGGACGACAAAAAAGACGCCACCGATAAAAAATAATCCGTGACGTCTCCCTCGGGTCGATTCCTTACGGAATGGGCCCGATTTTTTTTCGTGCAAATAAAAAGGATGGCGGTGACGCCATCCTCATTGAAAATCGATTTATCCGATTTATTTTGATCGTTTTTTCAAGCCATCGCGCCCAATCCCAAGCACGGCATGCCATAGCGCTTGTTCTTGAACCGGAGAAAGACCCGCCTCACCCAGGGCCTGACGCTGCCAACGGGCAAGCACCGTGTGAAAGAGGATCGTTGCGGTACTGGTCGCATCAAAACTCACCGACTCACGCTCATGCAAAATCGCCACCTTCAAGGCTTCTCGAAGTTGACGCTCCCAATGGGCGTGCAGTCGACGAACGCGTTCCCCAATGGCGGGTTCTGCCCCCAAAAAGACACGGTTCGTAAATAAACGAATAAAGGACGGGTTCGTATCGGTAAATTGCGCCAAGACTTGCACGTAGGCTAAGGCAAAGCCCAGACCATCGTCCCCATGATGGGCTTTGAGTTGCTGATAGAGCGTATCGAGCGACGTCTCCGCAAAGTCAAGAAGGGCCTGCACCATGTCCGCACGGTACTGGTAGCAACGGGTCACCGCGGGCACCGACCAGCCCAGCGTGCGGGCAATGCCGTTGACGGTGAGTTCTTCCCCGTCTACCTGCGCCAGGGTGTGCGCCACGGCGTCGAGCACCAAGCGCTGACGCTCCGCGAGCGGTAAACGCTTACGCGTGGTCTTAGGCTTCGGTGCCGTTTTGGTTCGAGTTTTAGCACTCATCGAAGGAATCCATTCGGGTGGGGTTCAACGCTACCCTGCTGACGGCGGCGAGCCGCATGGCGATCAGGGGCAGGTCGGGGTTGGGCAAAGAGCCCCAAGCGCGTGAGCTCACGAATATGACGCACACGCCCCGACAACCAGGGCACTCGACGGGTTTCCCCACCCTGCCCATGACGCTGTCGATAGCCCGTGCACCAGACGGTCTTCATTCCGAGCTGATTCGCGCACTTTAAGTTCTGGAGGCTGTCGTCCACTAACACGCAGTCCGAAGGTTTCACGTGAAACATTCGACAAATCGCGGTCAATGCCAAAGGATCAGGCTTGGCACGCCAACGCCCTAATCGGAAGCTTTCCGACGAGGTGATGACGGCTTCAAATTGGTCTTCAATCCCAAAATGCTTCAGGATGCGTAACGCATAGTCGCGTGGCCCATTGGTGTACAGAACCTTACGACCCTTTAATTGCTCTAAGTCGTGGCGGGGGTTGCCCTCCACCACTAAGTGAGGCGTCAAATCAAAGGCGTGGGTAGCCGTGAGGAACGCTTCCGGCGAAATCCCATCCTCACACCAAAGCCCCTCATAGGTCGCACCATAACGGCGCCAGTAGGCACTACGACGCTCAGAGGCTGCTTCGCGAGAACACTGGAAGTGTTCGCTGATGTAGGTATCCATGGCCTCATGGATCGCGTCAAACATCCCAGCAGACGCGTCAAAGATCGTATTGTCTAAATCGATCAGCCACAAAGGGGACGAAGAGGTGGGGGTGGTCATAACAGCCTTTTGAAAAAACAAAACGAGCCCAACAACCGACGACGAGACGGGGTTGTGAGCTCGCTTCTAAACCGTTCGGGCCTCCTATTGTAATCGAGAAGCCCGTCGATCTGGGGGTATTAATCCCCGTAAAGACGACGCTGTAATTCGCGACGCTGTTGGGCTTCGAGCGACAAGGTCGCCGTCGGACGCGCCATCAAACGGCCCACCCCGATGGGGTCACCCGTTTCTTCGCAGTAACCGTAGTCACCCGATTCGATGCGCTTAATCGCCAACTGCACCTTCTTCAAAAGCTTGCGTTCGCGGTCACGCGTACGAAGCTCAAGGGCGTGTTCTTCTTCAATCGTCGCGCGGTCGGCCGGATCCGGGACCACGGTCGTTTCACGAAGATTAACCGTTGTCTGATCGGCATTTGCGCGAAGTTCGGCTTCCATGCTCTTTAAGCGGTCCATAAAAAAGGCCAGCTGCTCATCGTTCATGTAGTCGTCATCGGACATCGCGAGGATGTCTTGCTCTGTCAGCGGTTTCTTGGTTCCCATATGCTCTCTTTTATAGTTAGTGTCTGAGGGTCAGGATTCCGTGAGCGTGAAACTCAACGTAATGGAATACGTTTTATACTTGAAATTCAAACGTTTTGCCATACTGATTACCTCAATATTGTTCAAAAAAGCGGTAAGGAATACCCTAGGGTTTTCCTTAGGCTAAGCAGGTATCCAACCCGCGACGGATCGCTTCTTCGGGGAGATTTCGACCGATGAAAACCACGCGAGATGCGCGCTTCGCCTCTCCCCAAGGCCCCATCACGTCAGCCCCCATCAACATGTGAACCCCCTGGAAGGCAACCTTTCGATCGGTGCCCTCTAAATAGAGGAGCCCTTTGTATCGGAGCAACTGCTCACCATAAACGTTCGTTAACGAGCCGATATAGCGTTCAAACTTCTCGTGATTGAAGGGACGGTCACTTTCATACACAAAACTATGGATATCGTCGTTGTGATGGTGATGGTGATGCCCGTCACTGAAGAAGGCGGGATCCACGTCCAAGACGTCATTCATGTTGAAGCCTTCGATGTCGAGCACTTCGGCGACGTCACAAACCCCCATGTTCACGTTCACGATGCGAGCGCGAGCATTCATCTGGGTTAAGCGCTTCTTCAACGCTTCCACTTCGTCTTCGGTGCACAAATCGGTCTTACTCAAGAGGATCTTGTCGGCAAAGCCCACCTGATCGCGCGCCGCGGCTTCGTCGTCCAAAATCTGCTTGGCGTGCTTGGCGTCGACCACGGTCACCACGCCGTCTAAGCGGAAGAAAGCGGCAACGGCATCGTCCATAAAGAAGGTCTGAGCGACGGGACCAGGATTGGCCACCCCCGTCGTTTCAATCACCACGTAGTCAAAGGCGATTTCGCCCTTGTCGCGACGAAGGCGTAAGTCGGTGAGCACGCGGGACAAGTCCCCACGAATGGTGCAGCACACGCAGCCATTACTCATCGTGACGATCTGTTCATTTTGTTCCGTCACCAACAAGTCGCTGTCGATGTTTTGTTCGCCAAATTCGTTTTCCACGATCGCGATGCGATGCTTGTGGTCTTCCTTGAGAATACGATTCAAAAGCGTGGTTTTACCCGCCCCTAAAAAGCCCGTCAAAATCGTGACTGGAATATCGGGTTGATTCGGTGCCGTCATAGCGTTCTCCATCAAAAATTCGATCAGCCCCAAGTGAAAACTTGAGGCGTGGTTTCACCCTATATGGGGGCGGGGTGGGCGTTTTACGAGCGCACCAATAAGTGCAAGCCCTTCAAGTATTCGCCTTCCGGGTAGGTCATCAACAAGGGATGGTCTTCGCCGCCGGCGAAACGACCCACTGCCCAGGCATCGCACCCCGCGTCAAACACAGCGCCCGCGATAATCTTCTGGAACAAATCCACGTCAATCGCGCCCGAGCACGAGAACGTGAAGAGCTGACCGCCCTCTTCCAAGAGACGAAGCCCTAAGAGGTTAATGTCCTTGTAAGCACGCGAGGCACGCGTCACATGACGGTGCGAGCTCGCAAACTTCGGGGGATCCAAAATCACCAAGTCGAAGGTTTCACCGGCATCGCGCATACGGCGCAAATACTGGAAGACGTCTTCGCAGACGAACTTGGCCTTGTCCTCGCCAAAGCCATTACGCTCGGCGTTACGCTTAGCCATATCCAAGGCATCCTGCGAGGAGTCCACGGAGATAACTTCGTCCGCCCCGCCCTTTAAGAGCGCCAAGGAGAAGCCCCCGGTGTAACTGAAGCAATTCAAGGCACGCATCCCGCGTCCATGCTTTTTGCGGAAGGCTTCTGCGGCCTTCTGAGCCGTTAAGCGGCTTTCGCGCTGGTCAACGTAAAAGCCCGTCTTGTGACCGTTACGCACGTCAATGCCGTAGCGAACGCCGTCTTCAACGACTTCAACAGCCTCCGGCGGCTCTTCACCCCAAAGGAGCCCGTTATTTAAGGGCAAGCCTTCACGGTGGCAGGCGCTTGCATCCGAACGGTCCCAAAGGGTCACCGCGTTGGTGATCTGCTTTAAGAGTTTGGCAATCAAGGCCTTGTGACGATGCACGCCCGCGGACAAGAATTGCGCCACTAAGACGTTATCGTATTGGTCAACGACTAAGCCCGGGAGCCCATCGTTTTCCGCAAAGATCACGCGAACGGCATTGGTGCGTTCCCACAAGTTGGCACGCGCCTCGATGGCATGACGAAGCTTCTTTTCGAACCAGGCTTCATCAATGACCTCGTCTTCGTTGAAGCTCCAGCAACGCGCACGGATGCTGGACTCGGGCGAATAGGCCGCCCACGCTAAGAAGCGCCCGTCAAAACTCAACACGCGAACGGTTTCCCCTAATTCGGGGTCCCCTTCCACGCGCTTCACGGCCGTGTCATACACCCAGGGGTGACGACGCAGAAGCGACTTTTCTTTACCTTTACGAAGTACCAAATTAATCATGACTATTCATCTCCGGGCATGGTCATCACACCCTCAAATACCACGGTGGCACGACCCTTTAAAACTAAGTCGCGTTCACCGTCAAAAAATACGTTTAATGTGCCGCCAGGCATCTCGAGTTGCACGGCGTTGTTGAGCCACCCCATACGAACGCCAACGGCAGCGGCTGCACACGCCCCTGAGCCACAGCTCAAGGTAAGACCACAACCGCGCTCCCAAACGACAAGCTTGGCTTTGTCCCGAGCATAGGGCCACAAAAAGCCCACATTGGCGCCAAATTGAAAGCCGGCGTCTTTTTCCAAAATCGGACCCAACACCGCAGGAAGACGCTCCCAACTTTCAAAGTCGGGCAACCTTACCACAGCGTGCGGGTTGCCGAGACTCACGGTGCTAAAAAGAATGTCGGCGGCTCCCTCTGGACCGCGATAGCAAGGAATGGGAGTGGGCTCGGCCACCAGGCGTCCGCCCTGGTAACTAACGGCCTCCGCCCCAAAGTCCGGCGCCCCAATATGAAGGGAAGGAACACCCGCTTCATCCATTTCCACCGCAATCACGCCTTTCATCACGTCAAAGACTAAGCGCGATTTCGTCGTTAAGCCATGACGATGGGCATAGGTGGCCACGGCTCGGGCGCCATTTCCACACATCTCGGCTTCACTGCCATCGGTATTAAAGATTCGATAGTGAAAGTCCGACGTCTCGGAGCGAGCGGGTCCAATCCAGAGCACCTGGTCAGCCCCCACCCCAAAGCGACGATGCCCTAAGTGTTTCGCGACCGCCTCCGAAGGGGGAACCGTCGAGCGAAAGCCGTCAAAGACCACAAAGTCATTGCCAGCACAGTGCATCTTGGTGAACGGGATCTCACGCATCGTTAATCATCCGGCGTGTCGTAGAGCCAAGGTTCCCCCTCGGGTCGCGTCTTAAAGCGACGGTGCACCCAGTAGTACTGGTCGGGGTAGCAACGAATCCAGCTCTCGAGCTCTTGATTGATTCGCAGGGTATCGGCTTCGGCGTCTGCCGTCGGGAACCCCTCCAAGGGCTTGGAGATAATCCCGTGGTAGCCCATCGGCGTCATCGTCGCGATGCACCAGAGGACACGTGCCTTCGTGACACGAGCCAAGCGCGAGACCATCGGCAACGTGGCCGCCGTCACCCCAAAGAAGGGGACAAAGATCGAGTGGCGGGGACCGTGGTCCATGTCGGGGAGATAAAAGAAGGGTAGGCCCGACTTCATCTCACGCATCACTTGGCGCAAATCGTTTTCCGACTTCTCAATTAAGACGGGATCCGAAAAGCGCTTGCGGCCCGACAAAAAGGCGTCATTCCAAATGGCGTTGGTTTGCTTTTGGTAAAGGCTCACCCCACGGACATACGTGTTTAAGGCAATCCCCACGGCATCCAACCCTACGAAATGGGGGCAGACGATGATGGTGGGTTGATTGTCGGGATTCTCCAAGAGGTTTTCTAACCCCTCAAAGGAGACAAAGCGACGAATCTCCTCTTGGCTACCTTCCCAAAGGGTGCCATGGTCCAACATGGAGCGCGCCAAGCGGTGGTAGAGGCTTTTACCCAAGGCCTCACGATCCGCTTCCGAGTATTCCGGCAGACAGAGGGCCAAATTCTTTAACACCACCCCGCGGCGTTTCTTTAGAAAGCGCCAACTTAAACTGGCAATCACCCCAGACCAACGCTCACGCGCCGGCATTCCCAGGGTGTAGGCTTTTCGAATCAAATTCACCGAAAAGCGAGAAATAAAATCGTTCATAAACTGTTCTTCGTTTTCACCGATTAAGTCGGCAACGTTTCAGGCGGGGGCGTCACCCCAGGGTTCTTGTAGCGGTGGTAGCTCCAGCCATACTGCTCAGGGGCTTCACGAACAATCGCTTCAAGTTGCGCATTCATGGCGCGCGCATCGATTTGGGCGTCCCCCGTTAAGGGCTCATTCCAGTCACGGGACTCCAAGCGCCAGCCGTCTTTTTCACGCACGGACCACACGAACATGCGATCCGCCTCAAACTGCTTGGCCACGCGTAACGGGAAGGTCATGGTGTAGGCGGGTTGCCCAAAGAAATACGCCCACGCGCCGTCCCCCTTCGTGGGGACTTGGTCGGGTAAGCCACCAAAGCAGCCCCCTGCACGCAAGGTCTTCAAAATGCGTTTCACCCCGACCATGGTCGAGGGGCACAGCACGATGCCAGGCGCCTGACGCCCTTCCCCCACGACCTTTTGCAAAATCGCTTTCTTCGGGGGTTTAAAAAGGACCGCAATCTCACGTTGGGTCTTCGGGAAATAGGTGTGCGCAAACCAGATGGGCAAAATTTCAAAGGAGCCAATATGCGGGGTCAAAAAGACCACCGGGCGGCCACTTTCCATAATGCGGTCAAAGCGCTCGCGCGTCTCAGGACTCACGGTGATGCGTTGACACACTTCGTCGATGGGGCGATACCAAATCCAGATACTCTCCAGACTCTGGCGTCCCACATTACGACCCACTTTGGCGTCTAAGCCTGGCGCATTGAGCCCGGCATAATCCAAATGCGTATTAGTGCGTTTTCGCAACACGGGGATCCAACGAAAAGCGAGTCCCCCAATTCCTGCGCCGAACACTTGTAAAAAGCGCAGGGGCAGGCGGGATATCAGCTTTAATAACCAACCCATAATGACCTAGTGATCTGAACTAAAACAAAAGATCTATTTTAAGCGAATCCCCTACCGCGACGGTTGGGTTTTTACTCATTACAGTAGAAAAACCAAAACACTGGGTGTACACTACGAACTTCGCCGAGTTAACCAAGACAACTTGCGGGGCGAATCAAAAATTCCGCTAAAGCGTCGTCGCTTTTGGCTAACCCCATTTCCCAGAGCGTTTGGCGCTTGCCTTTCAAATGTCAAACACTTCAAGGAGTATGGCGAATGGCCAGCGAATATCTCTTTACCTCGGAATCTGTCAGCGAAGGTCACCCCGACAAGGTGGCAGACCAGATTTCTGATGCCGTTCTCGATGCCTGTTTAGAACAGGACCGTTTAAGCCGCGTTGCCGCGGAAACCCTCTGTACCACGGGCCTTGTTGTGCTCGGCGGTGAAATTACCACCAATGCCTCCGTTGACTACATTGGCTTGACCCGTGACGTGTTAAAGCGCATCGGTTACGACAATACCGAATACGGGATCGACCACAAGGGCTGTTCCGTGCTCGTCGGTTACGACAAGCAGAGCCAGGACATCGCCCAGGGTGTGGACGCGGCCTTTGACGACGAATTGAATTTAGGCGCTGGTGACCAGGGTCTCATGTTCGGTTACGCCTGTGACGAAACCGCCACCCTCATGCCTGCTCCGATCTACTACGCCCACCGCTTAATGGAACGCCAGAGCGTGGTTCGTAAGAACGGCATCCTCCCCTTCTTGCGTCCTGACGCCAAGAGCCAGGTCACGTTGAAGTACGTTGACGGCAAGCCGGTGAGCTGCGACACGATCGTGATTTCCAGCCAGCACGCCCCCGAAATGAGTACCGGCAAGACCATGAAGCCCGAATTCATCGAAGGGATCGTGGAAGAAATCATCAAGCCCGTGATGCCCGCTGAATGGCTCAAGGACACGAAGTTCTTGATCAACCCGACGGGTCGTTTCGTCGTGGGTGGTCCTCAGGGTGACTGTGGTTTGACGGGTCGTAAGATCATCGTCGACACGTACGGTGGCTACTGCCCGCACGGTGGTGGCGCTTTCTCCGGTAAGGACGCCACGAAGGTGGACCGTTCCGCCGCTTACGCTTGCCGCTATGTCGCCAAGAACATCGTGGCCGCTGGGCTCGCTCGCCAGTGTCAGGTTCAGGTCGCTTACGCCATCGGCGTGGCTGAACCGATGAACATCACGGTCTTCACCAACGGCACGGGCGTGATTCCGGATAACGAAATCGCCAAGCTCGTTCGCGAACACTTCGACCTTCGTCCGCGTGGCATCATCCACATGCTCGACCTCCGTCGTCCGATCTTCTCCAAGACGGCCGCCTACGGTCACTTCGGTCGCGAAGAGCCGGAATTCTCCTGGGAAAAGACCGACAAGGTCGCTGCCCTTCGCGCTAGCGCTGGCCTCTAATCAGGTCCTCAGCTAGACAATAAGCGCCTCTTTTCATGCCGAAAAGGGGCGTTTTTCGTTCCCTAAAAGGCTTTTGGCTTATCATTACTAGATTCTGGGGTTTTAAACCCCCTTCCTCGTAGTGACAGAAGAGAAACTCATCATGAAACGTGTTCTGACCGGCATCAATACAACCGGAACCCTGCATATCGGCAACTACGTGGGCGCCATTCGTCCCGCGATTAAAGACAGCCTTAACCCGGACGTCCAGAGCTTTTTCTTTATGGCGGACTTGCACGCTTTAATTAAGTGCCAAGACCCCGAACGTATTCGAAAGAGCCGTTTGTCGATTGCTGCGACCTGGTTAGCCGCAGGGCTCGATCCGGAACGCGTGGTGTTTTATCGCCAGAGCGATATTGATGAGATTCCGCTTCTCTCGTGGATGCTGACGTGCTGCACGGGTAAAGGTCAGATGAACCGCGCCCATGCGTATAAGGCCGCCACCGACGCCAATGTCGCCGCCGACAAGGATCCCGATGAAAACATCAACATGGGGCTCTTTTGCTACCCCATCTTGATGGCCGCGGACATCCTCATGTTTAACGCCCACGAAGTGCCGGTCGGTCACGACCAGCTCCAGCACTTGGAAATGGCCCGCGACGTGGCCACGCGCTTCAACTACCTCTACGCCCCGAAGGACGAACCCTTCTTCGTCTTACCGAAGGCCACCGGGGGCTCTGACATTGAAGTCTTGCCGGGCTTAGACGGTCGCAAGATGAGCAAGTCCTACAACAACGTGATTCCGCTCTTTGAAGGCGGTCGCAAGGCGTTGGATGAAGCCATCAGCCGTATCGTCACCGATAGCAAGTTGCCGGGCGAACCGAAAGACCCCGATTCCACGAGCTTGACGGTGCTCTTTGAAACGTTTGCGACGCCCGAAGAGGCGGCCGCTTTCCGTGAAGAATTGAAGGCGGGTTTAGGCTGGGGCGAAGCCAAGAAGCGCTTAGCTGACCAGATCGACCGTGAGA
>JAHHRF010000014.1 GCA_020025955.1 Sutterella sp. | reverse complement strand
AAATTCCGTATTACGATATGGAAAATTACGTAATTTTCAAGATTACGATATTGAAGTTCACGAATAACCTCGAATACGATGATTGTTGGTTAGCTGCAAATGAATAAAACCTCTGATGGACAAACCACCAGAGGTTTTAACAACAATTCACTTAATTATTGACAGCATCTGGCATAAGCCAAAGCTTCATCAAATCTCTCGGACTAATCACTTGGAGCGAGGCCTCTGGATAAGCCTGCAAAAACTTACCCGGCTTAGCTTTAGCCTTAGGATTCATCTTGCACTCAAATGCCTTAATACCTTCATCATTGACCTCAATGAAATCCAGCTCATAAGGGGTGCTCCCTGTGGTTCGCCAAAAGTACAGCTGTGTCATATCATTCAATGCACAGTGAAGCTTCACTCGCTCCATAAAGAAGAAGTTTTCCCAAAGCGCTCCCGCATCGTTATTTCGACGCGCACTCATAGGTGAAAAATCACCAATCACCGCATTGCGCAAGCCATTGTCACAGAAGTAGACCTTCTTCCCTTTCTTAAGCTCATTACTTAAATTACGCGAGAACGATGGACAAACTTTGACCATATAACATTCTTCTAGCGCTTTAATGTAATCCGCAACAGTTCTCGGACTTAAACCCGTTTCACGCGCCAGACTTTCATAATTCACTTCAGAGCCAATGTTATAAGCCAGAAACTTTACTAATCGATCAAATCTGTCTACTGAACGAATCTCCGCAAACTCATGAAGGTCTCTATATAAGACACCGTCGCAGTAATCACGTAAGCGTTGAGCCGCCTTGTCAGGATCCATATACGGCTCAGGGAAAAGTCCGTATACCATCATTCGATCCAAATTCTGGTTCACTTCTGCCCAGCTTCTGGATCTAGCAATTTCATCAATCGACAACGGCCACATTTGACGTTGAACAATGCGACCAACAGCACTTTCCCTGACTCCCTTAGCTAAAAGCAAAGAGGAAGACCCCGATACGTAGATTTGGGTTCCAACGTTCTCGCTTACATTGACATCAACCAAACGCTTAACGATCAAGCCGATGTCGGGAATTCGTTGAGCCTCATCAATGACGAGCACATCGCCTTGACGAAGGAACACTTCCAAATCCTTCGATGACTTTAACTGCAACCTTTCAACATCGCCAGTAGCATCGCCGTTAACCCACGTAACAGCCTTAGAGTCTTTGGTTAACTCTCGCATTAAAGTTGTTTTGCCAATCTGGCGTGCACCATATATAACCGCAGCCTTAGGGGGCGTGTCCCCCTTAACTTGAACATACATATCGCGCTTGATTAAATCCATGTTCGACCACCTTCAAAACTTTGATTTCGTCGACATAGTGGCTTCGTAGCCCAGCTGTATCGACTCGAACAATAACAACTACCTACAATCATTTTATAAAATTCAAGATTACATTTGGGAAATTTACGTAAATTTCAGGATTACACTTCGGAATTTTACGAAATGTATTCCTGGTTATGCCTCCTGAAAGGCTCACATCCCCCTCTAAAGACGGCAAAAAGGGCGAGTCCGAGATAACGAAATCGGACTCGCCCTTTTCTTGTTTGTTAAGCCTCAAAGCGATGAGATCTTTAGCCTTACTGAAGCTCTACTGCAATCGCCGCTAAAAGTTCCGTATCCGCCCCTAACGCTTTCGCTAAGGCTAATACGTCGTGGGCAATGGCATCCGCTTGAGCGTCTTGAAGTGCCCTTTCGTCTGACGACCCCCACAGCACCCCAATCGACTGGGCTCCAACGGCTTTGGCCATCGTAATGTCGCACACGTTGTCCCCAATCATGAGAAAGTCTTTGGCGTTAAGTCCCAAATCCATCGCCAAGGTTTCCAGCATATCGGGGCTGGGTTTACTTTCACACTCTGACGCCGTTACCGTGTCGGCAAAGTAGTCTTTAAGACCAAACTCGGCTAAGGCAACATTGAGCCCATGACGGCTTTTGCCCGTGGCGACCGCTAAAGTGTGACCACGTTCATATAAACCTTTAATCAGGGTCTTCATCCCGGGGGCTAACGCCGCCTTCCCATGATGGCGCCCATAGGCCTGGCGAAAGGCTTGGGCAAAGTCCATCGTCTGCGTGGCGGGAAGCGTGGGGGCTACGATCGCCACCACATCAGCCCACCCTAAACCAATCACACGACGGCAGGCGGCCTCCGTGGGTTCCGGCAACGAAAGCGCGTGAGCCGCATCCTTTAAGCTCGCCACAATGGCGGCGGTGGAGGTGATGACCGTGCCATCCCAGTCAAAGACGATTAAGGCGGGACGAGCAGTCATTTAGACGCGACCTCGCTTATCTAACCCGGCGATGACGCGGGCCAATTCCTCTGGCAACGACGCTTCGATGTCTAACTTTTCATGGGTGACGGGATGCTCAAAGCGCAGTTTCCACGCATGCAAGAACATGCGACGAAGCGGAACGCCTAAAAGGCCATGGGCGCACTCACGGTTAAATTCGTAGTCACCGTACTTGTCGTCGCCGACGAGCGGATGGCCAGAGCCCAACGAGTGGACACGAATCTGATGGGTGCGACCGGTTTTGAGTTCCACGTCCAAAAAGCTCACGTCCCCATAGCGCTTTAAAAGCGTAAAGATGGAGTGCGAGGGTGCGCCTTCTACGGGGTCAACCTTGACGCGACGCTCACCCGAAGGGAGCAAATAGCGGGTTAAGGGGAAACGCACGTGTTCACGGTCATTGACCCAGTCGCCCATCACGAGCGTACGGTAATGCTTTTCAATGGCGCCCTCTCGCATCATGTCGTGCAAACGAACGAGGGCTTTGCGGGTCTTGGCCACAATCAAGACGCCACTCGTTTCACGGTCTAAGCGGTGAGCGAGTTCGAGCATGGGCTCTTCCGGGCGCGTCGCACGAAGGCGTTCAATGAGGCCGTGGTTCACGCCCGATCCCCCGTGACTCGCCAACCCCGCGGGTTTATCAACCACCATCAAGTGACGGTCTTCAAACAGAATATTTAAGGCGTGCTTGGGTAACACGGGCGCCGTGGGCTTCTCTGCACGCTTACGGGTACGAATCGGCGGGATACGCACGATGTCGCCGGCGACAAGCTTGGTTTCCGCCTTGCAGCGGCCCTTATTCACACGCACCTCCCCCGCGCGAATAATGCGATAGAGATGACTCTTCGGAACGTCGCGTGCCAAACGCAAGAGGAAGTTGTCGAGTCGTTGACCGTCTGACTCTTCCCCCACTCGAACGTGATTAACACGGTCAATTTGGAGCACACAGCGTGCAGAATCGTAAATCGTGGGCGTTGCCCCTTGGGTTTTCGTTGTCATCGTCTATAATGAGGTGTTTACATGTGGACGCGTTCGTTTCGAGACTTTTCTCCCCGACACGTCACCGTGTGAAATTCGTGGGCGAAACCGCGTTGATTTCGTCGCTCTAGAGAAGCCCTCAAGGCCACTCTTTGGTAGGACGCATTGTCCCACGACACAGATTTTTTTGCAGACGTGTTCACGAAAAAAGCGTTTGCCCTTAAGAACGCATCGGCGTTGCCTCACTGGGTAACACAACCGCTCGTTTTTTCCTGCGCTGGGTCAGAGCCCTAAGCGAAGACCGTCCTGACAAAGACGGGCCACAACCTGAAGATGATTGAAAGTGAAAGAGTTCGCTCTTTCCCCGACACGTGGACGATGCCGTATTCCGTCCGACGTCCCTCGGTTACGGTGCCTCTGGGGCCGAAAGCGTCGAGTGCTCACAAGCCTCCGACCCCCCGACACCGTTTGGCGCCTCACGACTTTTGTGCGTTGGAGGCAGTAAGGCTGTGAATTTAATACGCCCCTTTGTCACGAGACCGAGCTCTAGCGTGCCTCCCCCCAATCGAATGGCGACAGGATAAAAATGACGCGAGTCCGTTACCGAATGAGCTCACCGTCGGTGCAAGCAGTCTTTAGCGTTTGGCACGCTAGACTGTTGCCGATAAACAGAATTTCGTTTTTTAACAATTTACTTTCGAGCTGTCAGTGAGCTTGAGGTCCTTGAAGGTCTCGTTGAAAAAGAAGACGAGCCCTCGATCGCGCTAAGGACCCTTTTTCTGAACCCTCAAATCGAAAAAAGGACAGGCGACGTGCCCGCGTCCCAACAGTCGACACTCCCCGTGACGGCGCTCCCTAGACCATAGAGAAGGAGCCCCATGGGTATGAGAAACCGACGAAAGGAGGCCGCACGTCCCCCTTCACTTTCGATTCCCGAGGCAAGTAAAAATTAGGATCCCCTTAGCCCCTTTCGCTTCACTTATCAGCAACAAAGTTAACGACACGACTTGATTCCAACCCGTACGCTTTGGCTGCGGCATTGGGGACTCGTGGCACAACCGATTTACCTATCAGTCCAACGGAACACTTTCCTTGAACTGAGCCTTTTGACAATTTGTTCTTTCATTCGCTAAGCCCGGATGACGAAACTTTTAAGCGGTTTCTCTCTTGGCTTTCCTGTGAGGGATTGAGCCCGAAACGCATCAAGATCCAACAGTCTTCGTGCGCCTTCGTTGTGTCTCTCCCCACTGGTGACGTAGCGCAGACGTGAGGCCGCAAACGGGATTGAACCCTTCTGTAACGTCCTCACGGTTTGACGCACGTCCCGACACACCCCAACCACTATTGGACTGGGATGAAAGAAAAAGAACTCAAAAGCAATCGATCTGCGCCCCAGCCCATACGCCACCCTAGCGTTCGAAACGAAATCCAGTCCCACGTCGTTCACCCCTTTCTGGATGCGTAGAGCGCCTCACGTGAGTTGAATCTCCCGTTGAGCCCCCTTCCATTGCTCGAAAGTCAAACACAAAAACGCGACCCTTAAGCCCTTACGCTAACCGTAAGGAGACGAGGTAACGACGGACAAAACACTGTTCCCAACCGTTCCCGTTCGCGCACCATTGCGCCTTAAGACATTCGTTTCTCGGCACGCCCTTTCTGCCCGCGACAGTGGCAGTGGAGTGCCTACACCATGAAACGCATGCTATTCAATGCCACACACGCGGAAGAAACGCGTGTCGGTATCGTTGATGGGCAAAAGCTCATTGACATCGACATTGAAACGGCTGGCCGCGAGGCCCGCAAATCCAACATCTACAAGGGTGTTATCACCCGTGTGGAACCCAGTCTTGAAGCCTGCTTCGTCAACTACGGCGAAGAACGTCACGGCTTCTTGCCCTTCAAAGAAATCTCCCGCGCCTACTTTAAGGACGGTGTCGATCCCCGTAACACGTCCATCCGTGAAGCCGTTAGCGAAGGTCAGGAACTGATCGTCCAGGTGGAAAAGGAAGAACGTGGTAACAAGGGCGCTGCGCTCACCACCTACGTGAGCCTTGCCGGTCGCTACCTCGTCTTAATGCCCAACAACCCCCGTGGGGGTGGCGTTTCTCGCCGTGTTGAAGGCGAAGAACGTCAAGAGTTGCGCGAAGCCATGGATAAGCTCGAAGTCCCGCACGGGATGAGCACCATTGCGCGTACCGCCGGTATCGGTCGCACCACGGAAGAACTCCAGTGGGACTTGAATTACCTCTTGAAGCTCTGGAAAGCGATCGACAACGCGGCCCGTCCCCAGTACGAATTCGTTGAAGAAGTGAACGGCCAGAAGACCGTCACCTTAGTCGCCGAATCCATCAAGAACAACCGTCCCTTGAAGCGTGCCAACCCGGCGCCCTTCTTGATTGTGGAAGAATCGAACCTCGTCGTTCGTGCCATTCGCGACTACTTCCATGCCGAAATCAAGGAAATCTTGGTCGACACGGATGAAATCTATGACCAGGCTCGCCAGTTCATGGCGCACGTCATGCCGGACATGATTAATCGCGTGAAGCGCTACCGTGAAGATATTCCTATCTTTACGCGTTTCCAGATTGAGCACCAGTTAGAAACCGCGTACTCGCGTACGGTTCCCCTGCCCTCGGGTGGCGCCATCGTGATTGACCACACGGAAGCGTTGGTGGCCATTGACGTCAACTCCGCTCGTGCTACGCGTGGCTCCGACATTGAAGAAACGGCCTTCCGCACCAACTGCGAAGCGGCCGACGAAGTCGCTCGCCAGATGCGTTTGCGTGACTTGGGTGGTTTGATCGTGATCGACTTCATCGACATGCTCGACAACAAGAATCAGCGTGCCGTTGAACAGCGTTTGAAGGACGCCCTTCACTATGACCGCGCTCGCGTGCAGATGGGCAAGATCAGCCGCTTCGGCTTGATGGAATTGTCCCGTCAGCGTTTGCGCCCGAGCCTCTCGGAAGGCAACCACATCACGTGCCCCCGTTGTATGGGTGTGGGTGTGATCCGTGACACGGAAAGCTGCGCCTTGCAGGTCCTTCGTATCCTCCAGGAAGAAGCCTTGAAGGAACGCACGGGCTCCGTCGTGGCTCAGGTACCGGTCGATGTGGCCACGTACTTGTTAAATGAAAAGCGTAACGACATCACCAAGCTTGAAAGCCGCCATCAGGTTCACATCCTCTTGGTGCCGAATCCGCACTTAGAAACGCCCCACTTCAAGGTGGAACGTGTGCGTGAAGACGACGACAAGTTTGATAGCGAAATCTCCAGCTACAAGCGCGTGGAAGATATCGATACGACCCATTCTGACGATCCTTACAGCCAGAACCGTAACCAGGAAGATAAGCCCCAGCGTCCGCGCCAGGTGCCGGTCTTAAAGAACGTTCTGCCTGATGCCCCGCCCGCGCCGGTGGAAGCCAAGGCTGAAGAGAAGACCAACGCCAAGCGTGCGCCGGAAGCCAAGCCCGAAGCCCCTGCTAAGAAGGGTTTCTTCAGCCGCTTAATGAGCTTCTTCTTTGGCGACGACAAGGACGAAAAGCCCGCTGAAGACGACAAGAAAAAGAAGGACGACGACAACGCCAAGGGCCGCAACAAGGGCCGTGGTGGTAAGCGCCGTAACCCCCGTAACGATCGCCGTCGTAACGACAAGCACGCCAAGGGTGACGCTGACAAGGATGAAGCCAAGGAAGAAAAGTCCAAGAAGCCCGCGCCCAAGAAGGACGCCAAGGCTGAAGACGAAAACCAAGGCAAGTCCCGTCGCCGTACCCGTCGCCGTCGCACCGACGCGCAAGAGTCCACGGACGACGTGAAGACGGACAAGGCCGAGAAGGTTGAAAAGACCGAGAAGGCTGAAAAGGCTGAAAAGCCCGCCAAGGTCGAAAAGGCTGAAAAGGCTGACGCCCCCAAGGTTGAAAAGACCGAAGAGGGTCAGGCTCAGAAGACGGACGCCCCTGCTGCTGACACCCAGGACGAAGACAACGGTGAAAACCGTCGCCGTCGCCCCCGTCGTCGCCGTCGTAACCCCAAGAAGGACGACGCGCAAGGTGCCGCTCAGGACGCCTCTGTTGAAAAGACGGAAGACGCCCCCAAGGCTGACGACGCCCCCAAGGCGGAAGAGGCTTTAGTGCAGGTCGAATCCGTTGAAGTGGCCTCCGTCCAGGAAGACGCCCCGAAGGCTCAACCGAAGGCTGAAAAGCCCAAGGCGCAGCCCAAGGCAGAAAAGCCGGTGGAAACCGCCTCTGAACTCGTTCAGGTGGAAACCACGGCTGACGAAAAGGCTGTTGCTGACGCCTATCGTGCCCCCGAAAACTTAGGTCGCGCCGTGAAGTCCACGAAGCGTGACGACGTTGAGGAAGTGCTCGAACAGGTCGAAACGGTTAACGCCCCGAAGCAGGACGTCGTCGCTCCGAAGGAAGCGCCTAAGAAGAAAAAGGCGAAACCTGAAGACACGATCGAACTCTTTGCCTCCCGCATGGTCGCCGACGAAATGGAAGCGCAATCGCGCCGCGGTCGTCGTGCCCAGCAAAAGAAGGAAAAGGCCAAGAAGGGCGTCTTAAAGGTTCGTCAGGAACCCTTAAAGCCCACGATGCGTCCCTTAGCGCAGGCCGTGAGCGGTGTGGTGAGCGAAGGCTTAACGGCTGCCCCCACCCCGATCGCCAAGGCGGAAGAAAAGCCTGAAGTCGCGGAGAAAGAACCGACGCACTTCGAAATGCTCCAGAACTACATGGTGCAGTACTGGCTTGAAAACGACTGGATGGTCTGGGTCGCTCGCTTTGACCGTGCCCGCTTCGAGCACGTGTTGCGTGCCTTGGAGTACACCTTCTGGAAGAATGGCTTAGACGTCAACCACTGGCGCTTGAACCGTGCCTTTGTGGCAGCGTTGCGCCCGGCAGCTGACACGTTCTTAAAGAGCGTGCCGGTGGCGGCTGGCACTGAAGCCGAACCCGAAGGCGGGTTGGATGTGAACGAATTCTACGTGGCCGTGCTTCGTGCCTACGCCATGGTGAATCGTAAGCGTTTAATCGCCAACAACTTCGGCAACACGGACTACTTGAGCTTAGCCATGTTTGATGCGATCGACTTTGATCCCGTCAACTTTGCTCAGGCCCCGCAGGCTGACGTGGTGGGCTTAGCTCACTTAGTTAACGGTGATGCGTTAGAAGGCAACATCTACGTTTTAACGGTTAACACCAACGAAACGTTTGAAACCTTGAAGCGTAAGCACCCCAAGGCCAAGCGCAAAGAATGGCAGATCGGTCAGATGGCTCGTTTAATGCCGAGCGTTCGTGAAGCCGATTGGGCAGGTCGTGAGTTGCCGGCGGATGTCGCCACGCACTTCTTCTTCGCCTCCATGGTCACGGTCATCATGCAAGAGCCCCCGATCTACTGGGCGCTCTCGACCAACACGGCGCGTTTCCGCGCCATGATGGGGAACTTACAGTTCCATGCTGAACGTTTAGGCTTTAAGACGGCTCAGTTGTCGGTGTTGCGTGCCTTTGCGGCGCTCTTGCCGGCCGTGGCTGAAAAGCTCTTGAAGTGGCATCCGGAAGCGGTGTCCGACGAGAAGTATCCCTTCGACGTGAAGGCGTTGGATCTTAAGATCCTCGTTGAAAAGTCGGTGGAACTTTACTGGGTGGCTCGCTCCCGCGAACTCTCCGCTCGCTTCCCGACGCAGCCCAACACCCCGTGGTTGACGTTGTTGGAAACCTTTGCGGTGCCGACGGCCGTGGCTGAAGCCCAGTTCGACATGGAAGAAATCTATGCGCGTAGCATTAACGACGCGGATAGCCATGCCTTAACGCTCATCACGCCGGAAGCCATCTTGGGTCTCCCGCAGGAAGCCGTGAAGGCCAACGCTGAAGAGCCCAAGGTTGAAGAACCGAAGGTGGAAGCGCCCAAGGTGGAAGCCCCGACGGAAGACGCTCCCATGGTGGACGTCACGGGTGAAGTGCTCACGCAAGTGCACACCAACCCGGAATTCGGTACGGTAACGACCTACCCCGTCGTGGTCCAGCCGGGTCGCGCTAAGGTAGAACGTGCTCACGAGGACGAAGGTCCTTTAGAGCAGGTCGAAACCCAGGCCGATTTGGTTCAGCCCATCGTGGTGGTTCCGCCCGTGTGGCCGGGTCGCGCCAAGCGTGAAGTCGCGAGCATCGCTGACGAAGCGCTCATTCAGGTGGAAACCGTGAAGTAAGGCTAGCGCCCTAAAGAACGGCTCGTTTCTCGAAGCAAAAGAGAAGCGGGCCGTTTTTCTTTGGGTGACGAGTAAAATAAGAGTTCCCCTTTCGTTTTCTTTTCTCGCTTGACTCCTATGACCTCCCCTCTTTCTTACCGCGGCCGCTTTGCTCCGTCTCCGACGGGTCTTTTGCATGCGGGCAGTTTAGTGACGGCTTTAGCGAGCCGACTCGACGCGTTAAGTCACGACGGGACGTGGTTGATTCGTATTGAAGACATTGATCCGCCGCGAGAGATGAAAGGGGCGACCGAGCACATCCTCGCCACCCTCGACCGGATGGGCTTTGTGTCGGATGAGCCCATCCTCTATCAGCACGACCGCTATGAGGCCTATGAGGCAGCGTTAGAGACACTCAAAGCGCAGGGCTTTGCCTACGGCTGCGGATGCTCAAGAAAAGCCATCCAAGAGGCGAGCGTCGCGCTGGGGCTCCCCCAAGGGGTCTATCCTGGGACATGTCGAGAGGGCGTACACGGTCACGTACGCGCCTGGCGCTTTCGTACGCACGACACGGTGACGACGTTTACCGATCGCGTCTGTGGGGAATTCCATCAAAACGTGGAACGCGACGTCGGGGACTTTGTCTTAAAACGGGCCGACGGGTTTTGGGCGTACCAATTAGCGGTCGTTGTGGACGACATTGCCTCCAACATCACCCACATTGTGCGCGGGCAAGATTTGCTCGATAACACCCCGCGCCAATTGCTCCTCTACGACGCCTTAAAGGCACCGCGCCCCACGTACTATCACGTCCCGTTGGTATTGAACGACGAAGGGCAAAAGCTCTCCAAACAAAGTGGCGCTACCCCCTTAAACCCCGACGACTTGTTGGGGGAATTAGAGCGGGCCGCGACCCGTTTAGGGCTTCCCAAAATTGGGGCGGATTCCCTTGACGTCTTCTGGGTAAAGGCATTGGAGCTTTGGAAGCTCACCCAATCGAATACCCTCTGAGAGAAGGAAGCTCAGCCTCTTCTTGAATTAGGAGTAATCCCAAGACCGTAAGGGTTTTCAAGAAAAGTGTGCTTTACACGACAGACAGCGTCTGAACGACTTCCGACAATAATCTTGAGGGGCAAACTCAGGACCGTTTACACAGTGTTTGCCCGCTTCACATCAGGATTCGCGACCGCCTATCGCTATTCCTAGGTCGCGCTAAAGAAAAAGGGGAGTATTCATATGACCACTCGTCGCAATTTCTTGTCTGCTGTCGCCTTAGGGGGCGCAGCCTTATCCACCTCGGCCATGGCCGCCTCGGCACAAGCACCCAAGTCTTGGGATAAAACCGTCAACGTCTTAGTGATTGGGACAGGGTTTGCCGGGCTCGCCGCTGCACTCGAAGCCGTTTCTCAAGGGGAAAAGAACCTCCTCTTAATTGAAAAGATGCCCTATCCGGGCGGTAACTCCGCCATTAACGGTGGCGACTTAACGGCTGCCGGCACCGACATGCAGGAAAAGATGGGGATCAAAGACAGTGCTGACCTCCTCTATCAAGACATGCTCCGCGCTGGGGGCTACCTGAACCATCCGAAGCTCGCCCGTAAAGTGGCCGATGAAAGTGTCGACAACTTTAAGTGGTGCCGTGACTTCGTGGGTGTCAAGTTTGGTCGCGTCAACTATCACGGCGGTCACTCGGTGAAGCGCGCTCACCAGACGGTTGAACTCTCGGGCGCTGGCATCATCATGCCGATGTTGAAGAAGTTGGAAAGCTTAGGCATTAAGCCGCAGCTTCGCACCAAGGTCCTCGAATTCTATGAAAAGGACAATACCGTCATCGGTGTGAAGGTCTTGGAAAACTACCAGTTCGGTAAGGAAGACTCGGGCACGGTGAAGAATTACCGCGTCAAGAAGGGTGTCATCATCGCCTCGGGCGGCTTCAGTAACGGCGTGAAGATGCGTCAGTTGCATGACCCGCGCTTAGATGAACGCTTCACGAGTACGAACCAGCCAGGCACCACGGGTGAATGCTTGCAGGCCGCTCAGATGTTGGGCGCAGCCGACGTGCAGATGGACTGGATCCAGTTGGGTCCGTGGACCTCGCCCGATGAAGAAGGCTTTGGCTTTGTGCCGCAGTTCTGCGAACGCGTGATCGGCTACGGCTTAATGGTGGACCCCGCTACGGGTAAGCGTTTCTTCAAGGAAACGGGGAACCGTAAAGAACGTGCTGACGCCATCATCAAGGTGGGGCATCCTGTGCTCATTCTCGCTGACAGCGTCAACACCAATAAGATGGTCGCGAAGAAGACGTTGGACGGCGCTATGGGTAACGGCTCCATCAAGGCCTTTGATACGCCAGAAGCTATTGCGGACTACTACAAGATGCCCAAGGAAGCCTTCCTCGAACAATTTAACCGTTGGAATGGCTTTGTGAAGGCTCACTTAGAAAAGGATCCGGACTTGGATTGCATGATCTTTAAGGATGCGGTCCCGAATGTGACGCCGCCCTACTACGTCGCTCGCCTCTGGCCGCGTGTCCACCACACCATGGGTGGCTTGGCCATTACCCCGAACGCCGAAGTCCTTAACGCGAAGCTCGAACCCATCGGCCACTTGTATGCCGCCGGTGAAGTGACGGGTGGTGTGCACGGGATGGTGCGCTTAGGTTCCGTCGCCGGGGCTGACTGCATCACCTTCGGTCGTGAAGCCGGTCGCCAGGCCGCGAAGCAGACGCCGCGTTAAACCGCACACTTGCTCTCGCACCTTAACACGTTAAGGTGTGCTCCTCGAAGCGGGGGACTCTTAGGGGTTCCCTGCTTTTTTTCTGTCTCAAAAAAAGAAACCCCGCCAGGGAGGTGCCCAGCGGGGTTGGAAGGCTTAGAGCCAATAGGGTGCTAACTGCGCGCACTCGATCTCGACGACTTTGTCCATGACCCATACGCCATCGACCTTTTCGACGTGCCCGTAGACGCGGTCATTGAGCTTAGGCGCCCACTCCCCGGCCATACACGCCGACCAAAAGTCAGGGTCCGTAATCCGAACCCCCACGATGCGTCCTTCGTCGTTGGTCATGGGGATCAAACGATCGTGGTTCTCATGGGGTTCACGGATAGCGGTTTCTAAGAAAAACACAGGCGTATCGAGCATGAAGTCGTTAAAACCTTAGCGAATAATGCGCGGGGTCTTCATGAGACCAGCCATGGCATCCGACGGTTCGGCGTCCGCAACGGCTTTGCGAAGCAGCGCTTCTTCGTCCATGTCATCGTCTTCGCTCACTAACTGATCCGCCACCGACAAGAAGCTCGGCACCACGGTGTCGTCATTGCCGACCACATCCGTCGTATCCGGATCTTCCACGTCTAAAACGCGAATTTCAAACTGAAGGGCCCAACCCGCATAGGGGTGGTTCGCTTCTAAGACGGCAACGCCATCGGCCACGTCGGTGACGTACCATTTGCCCGGCGTATCGTCCCCCGGCAACGACGCAAAGCAAAGCCCCGGCGTAATGGCTTCTGGGTCGTCCCCTAATTCACGCACCGGCACCATGCGTAACGCGTCCGGATCGTAGTCGCCAAAGGCGTCTTCAGGTTCCAACTTCAAAAAGAAGCCTTCGCCCTTGAAGTGCCCATCGAGCGCCTCTTCAATCTTGGGGAAGATGTCCCCATGACCGTGTAAATACGTTAAGCCCTCGGGACCGGTTTCTTCTAAAACCTTACCCGTCATGTCCGCCATGCGGACAAAAAGCGTGACCAAACGGTCGTGTTGAATAACTAACGACATGCGTGTCCTTGATGTGAAACTAGTGTGTTGGCCAAATTTTACCTGCTTTCCGACTGGGCAACACCCCTAAAAGAAGCAAGAAAAGGGGAGCCAACATGGGAAAGGCCAACATAAAGAAGGCCCAGCTGCCCTTAACCCCTAAGTCGTGGAGGCGTCGAACGAGTAAAGCCGAGAGCCAAAGAAGTAAAAAGGAAGAAAGCGTCAACTCAATCGTCATGTCGACCGTCGACCCAAAGGTCCCGGCAATCCCCTCGGGGAAAAGCGCGTCCACCCCTTCCAACGCAAAGCTTAACGCCGTGTCCAGAGCAAGCAGGCCCACGACCTCTTTCCAAAACCCCTCACGGCTCACCCGCACTTGGGGGTTTAATAGGCGAACGGCCATCTCCCCGACAGAGAGGGAAAAGAAGGACCTGATTCCCAAGAGCGCAGTAGACATAACCAACCCATAAAAAAAACCGCTCGCTTCGAGCCAGTGACACCTCAGGTTCTTCCCCTTGGGGCCACTCGCACGCGTGAGCGGTTTTCGCGATCAAAAGGGGGAAACTTCGTCCCCCTTTCTCAACACAGCTTAGCGAAGTTCTTGCGCTAACAAGTTGAGGATGCGCGGGGCGGCGCCCGTCGTATCCGGCTGACCGTCGTCACCCAAGACGGTAACGCGGGTACCGTTTTCCATGGGGCTCAACTGCACGCGATAGTGCGGCGTTTCAACGGCCTTATCCTTGGAGAAGGCGCGGGAGAAGAAACCACGCTCAGCCTTCATCTTGGCTTCGTAAGCGGGATCGAGGTAAGCCACCTGGAAGAACCCGGCCTGACGGTCACGGTCGGCGACGTCAAAGCCAATGCGATCCAAAGCCAAATTCACCGTACGCCAGGCACGGTCAAAGGGCTGGGCCAAGTTGATGGCGGTAATGGTGCCCGCGTCAACCTTCGCGTCCATCGCGGGCTTTTCCGGGGTCACGTCTTGCGCAACCACATCGTCCGCCTGCTTCGGCGCCAAGGTGGGATTGAATTCACGTTCAATACGAACGGCTAAGCGACGAAGCATTTCCACTTCGAGCATGGGATCCGTCGGGCCATTAACCCACTTGCTGGATTCCTTGTCCTTACCCGTTAACACTTCCACCATGGAGCGGTGGGTAATGAAGATGTCGCTCGACCCATCAGCATTGCGTTCAATGCGGCAACGGTACTGGTCACGTTCCCCGGTGGAGTACGCGAAGTCAGCGATCTTACCCAAGGTCTTACGGATCACGTCCTGCGGGAGGTTGGCCTTGTTTTCCGCCCAAGCGGTTTCAAGGTAACCCGTGCGAGCGTCGTCCTTAGCCAAGGCCAAGCCCTGCGCCGTCCAGAAGTCCTGAACCACCGGCCAGAGGCTCGAGGCGTCTTCACGCACACGTAACCAACGCTGGTTGCCATCCTTCATCAAGGTAGCGATTTCAGTCTGCTGAACCACCTTGCCTTGCTTGGCATCCAATTGGCTCAAAGCCATCAAGCGAGTGGCTTCGGCATTGGCAGAGACCGCATGACGACCCGGCACTTGGTAGTGATTGTTTTCGGGCAACGGGGCCAAATCAGGCGGCACTTCCAAGTTGCGTTCGCTCTCAGCCGAATCGTAGTACGCACGATCCGGGCTCGTCGAGCCCAAATCAAAAGACGAGCAGCCCGCTAAGGCCAAGGCGGCCGGGGCGATCATCGCAACGCGGAGAATACGCTTTTTCATCATGAATTCTGTGTCGATTTCCCCTGTTCTCTCAGCGCTTTCGCGCCAAGGGGGTGAAACCTGCTCCATAAGTAGTCAATAAAGTCGGTCAAAGGGGACATCACGGTGACGTCGCCCTGAAGGACAGATTGTCCAAAATTTTAGCATTGAGACCGCTCGGGCGCACAATTCGTTAGCGGGGATTATCCCCGCCTTGAACGCTCACCCCCACTTAAAGGGGTTTGCGCCACACGATGCGGGCAACGGCCGTACCCACTTCCGTGTCCGTTTCGTCATAGGCGAGCATCTGAGCGCCTTCCGGCATCAAGCGGGCCAACTCCCCCAAATAGAGGAAATGGTCGGGCGAACGGGGGCGACCCGAGCGGCGCGTGTTTTCTTCCGTGAAGGTTTCCATGATAAAGAGGCCACCCGGCTTCAGACTCTCAAAGTAGTGCGGGAAATGCTCACGGTGTAAGTAGTAGCTCACGACAATGGCGGAGAAGCGATTGGGCTCATAGGGCCAGGGGTCCGCTTCCAGGTCGCGCTTTTCCAGCGTGAAGCCTGGCGTTCCCACCAAGGGGGCAATGTCATCCGTCATCGCATCCACCCCTAAGACCTGATGGCCTTTTAAGAGCATGTAGGCACTGTGTCGGCCCCCACCGCAGGCGATATCTAAGACTTCACCGCCACGCGGGATGTAGTGTTCAAAGCGTCGAACCCAGGGCAAGGGGCTCAAACCGTAATCAACAATTTCAGGGACAGTACAGGTGCAATTTCGCATGGTGTCTTCTTTGGGGTTCTTGGGGTTGGGGTGGGTTGGGGGTTAGAGCACCGTCCAGATGGGCTTAAGGCCGTCAGGCAACGGCGGCTGGGCGCCAGGCAACGGGCGTGCGCCCTCTTCTCGATGAAAGTCGGAGCCCGTGCTCGCCCACCAGTCAAAACGCTTGGCCACACCCGCAAAGTAAGCGGTGTCACGCGTGGACTGTGAGCCTGAGGTCACTTCAATGGCATCGCCCCCAATCTCGGCGAAGTGTTCCATTAACAAATCGCGCATTAAAGGAGAATGATAGCGATAGCGCCCCGGGTGCGCTAATACCGCTAAGCCCCCCGCTTCATGAATCACGTTGACGGACTCGTCCAAGGTTGGCCACGCTTGCTCTACAAACAAGGGCTTCCCATCCCCCACGTAGCGATTAAAGGCCGCATCCATCGAGTCGACCACCTCTAAGGCCACCAAGGCTTTAGCGACATGGGCACGGGAAAAGATTAAGGGGTTGGTGGCGAGCGTTAAGGCGTGTTCAAAGACGGGAAGCAACCCCGCTTCAGCGAAGAGCGTTCTCATCCGCTCGGAGCGTTCATGGCGGCGACGGACTTGTCGGTCACAGAGCGCCACCATCGCCGGGTGCTCGGGATCAAACCCTAGCCCCACAATGTGAATCCCTAAGCGCCCCCAAGCGGACGACACTTCAATCCCATTGATAAAGCGGAGTCCCAGGGCGTGCGCTTTTTCTCGGGCTTCACTCAAGCCCGCCACGGTGTCATGGTCCGTCAAGGCCATGAGGTCTACCTTTTCTCGCGCACAAAGCGTGACCACCTCGTCGGGCGTTAAATCCCCGTCACTGGCGCTGGAATGCATATGCAAATCAATCGTCACGTTTCATCCTCACACGAAAAAAGAGAAAGGGGTGGCATCCACAAAAAGGCGCCCCGCCCATCGCGTTCACACATTATAAAGGGGCACCCCTTCAAATCGAAGGCCCGTCTTTTCGGGTAATCCCCTTTTAAACGCGCTAAAATAATCTGTTATCACTTTAGTTTGTAATGGATGAAACATGTCTGACGCCCTCTTAAAACTTTTGTTTGAAAATGCGTCTGCCCGTGGTGAAGTCGTCACCTTGGGGGAAAGCTTTAAACAGGCCTTAGCTGGTCGCACCTATCCCAAGCCCGTTGAGAAGCTGGCGGGTGAAACGGTGGCCGCTGCCCTCTTAGCGCGTGCCGCGTTAAGCTACAAGGGGCCCGCCCTCATCCAGATCGTGGGCGACGGTCCGGTGCAGTTGATCACGGTGGAAGTGAGCGAAAACTTACAGTACCGCTTAGCCATCCTCTTGGATGAAGAATCCGTGATTGCTGACGACGCCTCGATGAAGGATCTCATCAACGTCAACGGTCAGGGTCGTTGCGCCTTGATTTTGGTGGACGACGAACGTCCTGAAAACCAGATGCCCTACCAGGGGATCGTGCCCTTGACGGGGGACAACTTCGCCCAGTGCATGTGCAACTACTTCATGTCGAGCGAACAGGTGGACACCCGTATTGAATTAGCCTCTGACGGCGAACACGCTGGTGGCGTCTTCGTGCAGAAGATGCCGACGATGGGCGGTAAGGAATTGCCGGAAAACTACGACGAAGAAGCCTGGCACCGTATCTCCACCTTCACGCAGACGGTGAAGGACGAAGAGTTAACGACGTTGGATGCGGAAACCGTGGCGCGCCGTCTCTTCTGGGAAGAAGAACCCAAGGTGATTGGTGAGTTTGCCCCGGTTTTCCACTGCAACTGCTCCAAGGACGCCGTGGAAAACGTGATTCGTCAGTTGGGCGAAGAAGAAGCCCTCGAGATGCTCGACGACAATGGCAACTTCGTTGCCACCTGCCGCTACTGCAACACGCACCACACGTTTACGACCCCGGACATTCAGGCGCTTTTCCAAAAGCCCAAGTCTGAGTTGAACTAAGTCGTGAACGGTTGCCCTCACCTCAATTGAGGGACCGACGCCAAAAGCCCATCGGATACGTATTCGATGGGCTTTTCTTTTGCCCTTCTATCGTCACCTCCTCTCCCCCAGGAACACAACGAACTCGCCCCACTCCCAGAAAAAAGGAAAGTTGTGGCTTTTGTGTGGACAATGGCCCGCTCATCTAATAAGATTCCCGCGTTATTCAACAAAGGAATAGCGAAATTACAAGGACATCCTCTTATGAACGCGAAACTTTCCAAAAAACTTTTACTCGCCTCGGCTTTAATGACGATGGCTTTCCAGGCTTGGGCGGACCGCTCCATTACGGACCAGTTAGGTCGTACGGTGACGATCCCTGACACGGTGAACCGTGCCGTGGTGCTTCAGCACCAGACGCTCGATATTTTGGTGCAGTTGCACGCCAACGATCAGATCGTCGGCGTTCAAGAAACGTGGAAAAAAGACTTGGGCGCCGACTTTGAGCGCTTCATGCCGAGTTTGGCCACGATGGCGACGCCCGGCGGCCTCACCACGGTCAACATTGAAAGCCTCTTAGGCCTCAACCCGGACGTTGTGTTTGTCACGAACTATGCCCCGCAGACCATGATCGATCAGATCCAGAATGCCGGCATCCCCGTGGTGGCCATCTCCCTTCGTGAATTCAAGAAGGGGGAATCGTCTAAGCTCAATCCCACGTTAAAGGACGACGAAAAGACCTACATGGTCGGTCTCAAGGAAGGGATTGAATTAATCGGTGAAGTCGTTAACCGCACGAAGGAAGCCAAGGCCCTTAACGATTGGATCTTCTCGCACCGCGACCTCGTGGGCAAGAAGTTAAAGGCGATTCCTTTCGAAAAGCGCCCCACCACCTACATCGCGAACCCGAATCTCGCCACGTACGGGAGCGGCAAGTTCGTGAACGTCTTGCTTGATAACGCGGGTGCCATCAATGTGGCCGCTGCCAAATTGAAGGGCTACAAGCAGGTCACCATGGAAGAAGTGATCGACTGGAACCCGGAAGTCATTTGGGTTCAGCACCGTCACCCGAAGGTTGTTGAAGACATCAAGAACGATCAGAACTGGTCGGTCATCAGCGCCGTGAAGAACAATCGCATCTACTACATGCCGGAATACGCCAAGGCCTGGGGCTACCCCACGCCGGAAGCCGTGGGCTTGGGTGAACTCTGGATGGCCAAGAAGCTTTATCCCGATACCTTCAAGGATATCGACATGGATAAGCTCGCCCAAGAGTACTACTCGCGCTTTTACCGTGTGAACTGGACCGACGGTTCCAAGGAGTAACGCGTGCGTACAGGTGTGATGTTTCTCATCATGGTGATCGTGGCCGTGGCAAGCCTTGGGGTGGGCCACTTACACTACAACCCCCTCCAAATCCTTCACGGCCTTGTTGATCCAGAGAGTTTAGGTCGCGTTGGGCACGAAGTGATCTACAACATTCGTATGCCCCGCATCCTGGCATCACTCCTGGCCGGCGGCGCCCTGGCCATGGCTGGGGCGAGCCTCCAATCGGTCTTTCATAACCCGCTCGTGGACCCCCATATCATTGGGGTCACCTCGGGCGCAGCCTTTGGTGGCACCTTAGCCCTGTTGTTGGGGCTGGGGGGCTTTGGCCTCATGACCCTCGCCTTTGGCTTTGGGTTAGGAAGCCTCGTTTTGGTCTACGGGCTTGCACGCTTGATGGGCACGCAAACCCGCCTCATGCTCGTTTTAGCGGGCGTCATTCTTGCGGGCTTCTTTTCGGCCCTCGTGAGCATGGTCCAGTATTTGAGCGACAACGAAGAAGTGCTTCCCCAAATCGTCTTTTGGTTGATGGGGAGTTTCTCCGCCATGACCTGGCACAAGGTGGGCGTCATGACCGCCTTCATTGGGGGAGCAGGGATGTTGCTCTACTTCTTGCGTTGGCGCTTAAACCTTTTATCCTTAGGCGACACGGAAGCGAAAAGCTTGGGCGTTAACGTCGTCAAACTTCGCTGGCTCTTTTTAATTCTGGCGGCACTGCTCACCTCCACGCAGGTAGCGAGTTCCGGCGCTATCGGCTGGATCGGCTTAGTGGTCCCCCACATTGCGCGTCAGTTAGTTGGGCACGATAACCGACGACTCCTTCCCATGAGCGCCCTCTTAGGCGCCACGATTATGGTGGTGGTCGACGATTTAGCGCGCACCCTTCTCTCGGGCGAAATCCCGATTGGCATTATTACGGCCCTCATTGGGGCACCGCTCTTTGCCTTTATTCTCTTTAAAAACCGTAAGGGGCTCGCATGATGAAAAACCAAAATGCCCAGCCCTTACTAGTCGTTCGTGACCTTCAGATTGGCTACCACCATCAACCGCTGTTTAAGCCCATGAGCTGGTCGGTGGAACCCGGCATCGTGGTGGCTATGATTGGTCGCAACGGCATTGGGAAGTCCACGCTGTTAGCGAGCCTCTTGGGGCTCATCCCCAAGATCGCGGGCTCGATTAACACAAAAGGCGTGATTGGCTTTGTGCCGCAGCACTTCGTCACTGACTTGTCGCTCACGGCCAAAGAAGTGGTGCTGTTGGGTCGCGCCATTCACATTGGGCTTTTCACCCAACCCAAAAAAGAAGACGAAGAGGTGGCCCTCTCTAAGCTCGCTCAGCTCAACGCCTTAGACTTAGCGACGAAAACCTTTAGCGCGATGTCAGGGGGCCAGCAGCAGCTCGTGATGATTGCGCGAGCGTTAGCGACGGGGGCAGAGCTCATTACGCTCGATGAGCCCATGAGTGCGCTGGACCTCAATGCGCAAGAGCGCGTCTTAAAGCTCATCCTTCAACTCAAACGCGAAGGGAAAAGCGTCATCTTTACGACGCACGATCCGATGCATGCGGCGTTGGTGGCGGACAAAGTCCTGCGCTTAACGGCGAACCACGTCTGGTCCTATGGGGACGTCAAAGACGAGCTCACTGAAGCGAAGCTTCTTGATACCTACGGGGTGAATGTGGAGATGGTGGGATCGGCAGGTGACAAGCCTTTGCCCCTTCCACGCCTTAACGTCCACGCGTAAGCACCACGCAAAAAAGCCCACGGCATTCGCTGTGGGCTTCTTTTTTTATGTCCAGTCTCTGGCGTTACCAATTTCGTCGCGTTCGAGAGGGCGGCGCACGTAAGTGCTTGGGCGCAGAATACAAGTGATCCTTTTTCGGGCGAAACGTGGGCTTCGACCCGTACGGGATATCGGGATTACTGTAATCGGGCACCTCTGCCACACTCTTATCACGCGCTTGGGCTTCCTCGGGGCGCTCTAAGCGAAAGAGCACCTCGTCAGGACGCACCATGAAGAGTTCACGTCGGGCGCGCTCTTCAATGGCGCTACGGCGGTTTTCTAAGGAATAGAGTTCCGCCGCCAGCTTCTCATTGGTGGCCTGCTCTTGGGCGTTGATGGCAAGTTGACTCGCCAACGACGCCTTTAATTCCGCATGACGTAATGACGCGTCAAAGCACTGGTAGCCGATGGCTACCAGCGCACAGAGCACGATCAAAAAGTAAGTGCGGGTCATGAGGCCGAACGGGGCACGTGCGTCTTAGCGACGAACGCAGTAGAAGGAATCCATGCCGGGATAGACCGCCACGTCCGCCAAGTGCTCTTCAATGCGGAGCAACTGGTTGTATTTGGCCATACGGTCCGAACGGCTCATGGAACCCGTCTTGATCTGACCGGCGTTTAAGCCCACGGCGATATCGGCAATGGTGCTATCTTCCGTTTCGCCCGAGCGATGGCTCACGACCACGGTGTAGCCAGCACGCTTGGCCATTTCGATGGCTTCAAACGTTTCCGTCAAGGTACCGATCTGGTTGACCTTGATGAGGATGGAGTTGGCGACACCCTTTTCGATGCCTTCCTTCAAGATTTCGGGGTTGGTAACGAACAAGTCGTCGCCCACCAACTGAACGCGCTTACCTAAAGCGTTGGTTAACTTCGCCCAGCCTTCCCAATCGGTTTCGGCCATGCCGTCTTCAATCGAGATGATGGGGTACTTGTCGCACCAAGCGGCCAAGGTGGCGATCCACTGGTCAGCCGTTAACTTTTCACCCGTGGACTTCTTCATGACGTAGTGACCGTCTTCGAAGAATTCGCTCGAGGCGCAGTCCAAACCAATCATGATGTCCTTGCCGGCTTCGTAGCCTGCAGCCTTGATGGCTTCAAGGATCAATTCGATGGCTTCTTCGTGGCTACCGCACTGGGGAGCAAAACCACCTTCGTCACCCACGGCGGTACTCATGCCACGAGCGTTGATGATCTTCTTCAAGTGATGGAACACTTCCGCGCCATAGCGAAGGGCTTCGCCGAAGGTGGGAGCGCCCACGGGAATGATCATGAATTCCTGAAGGTCAAGGTTGTTGTTGGCGTGTGCACCACCGTTGATGACGTTCATCATGGGAACGGGCATCTGAAGGGCCGCCATGCCACCGAAGTAGCGATAAAGGGGAAGACCCGCTTCTTCCGCGGCAGCGCGCGCCACGGCCATGGAGACGGCGAGGATGGCGTTAGCGCCCAAACGACCCTTGTTGTCGGTGCCGTCCAAGGCAATCATCGTGCGGTCAATGTAAGCCTGGTCACTGGCTTCCAAACCCATGAGGGCATCCGCAATTTCACCGCTCACATGGCTCACCGCCTTGCGAACGCCCTTGCCTAAGTAGCGCTTGGGATCACCGTCGCGTAACTCTAACGCTTCACGGATACCCGTGGAGGCGCCGGAGGGGACGGCCGCACGGCCAACGGCCCCGCTTTCGAGCCACACTTCCGCTTCCACCGTGGGGTTGCCACGGCTATCGAGTACTTCACGACCAATGATGTCAATAATGGCGCTCATGTCTAGTCCTTTTTGGATGATTGAAAATTAAGGGAAAAATTATTGAAAGTCGTTTTCTAAGAAGGGGCGGGCCTTCACCACACGGTCAATTTCCACCAAGCTTTCTAAGAGTTCACGCATGCGGTGTAACGGCACGGCGTTGGGGCCGTCCGACTTCGCGCAAGCGGGGTTGGGATGCGTTTCCATGAAGAGACCGGCTACACCCGTGGCCACGGCCGCGCGCGAGAGCACGGGCACGAACTGGCGCTGACCGCCAGACGACCCACCGTTCCCACCCGGCAACTGCACGGAGTGGGTGGCGTCAAACACCACCGGCGTATTCGTTTCGCGCATGATGGCGAGACTACGCATATCAGAGACTAAGTTGCCGTAACCAAAGGAGGCACCACGCTCACAGCACATGAAGCGATCGGGATCGAGCCCCGCTTCAATGGCGGCGTGACGGGCCTTGTCGATGACGTTTTTCATGTCGGTGGGCGCCAAGAACTGACCCTTCTTGATGTTGACGGGCTTACCCGACACCGCACACGCACGGATAAAGTCCGTCTGACGGCAAAGGAAGGCGGGCGTCTGGAGGATGTCGACCACGGGGGCCACAATCTTCACTTCTTCCGCGGTGTGCACGTCGGTAATCACGGGAACACCGACCACGTCACGGACCTTGGCCAAAATGCGCAAGCCCTCTTCCATACCGAGCCCACGGAAACTCGCGTCGCTCGTACGGTTGGCTTTGTCGTAACTCGCCTTAAACACATAGGGAATACCGAGCTCGTCGGTAATTTCCTTCATGGTGGAGGCGATATCGATGGCCATCTGTTCGCCTTCTAAGACGCAGGGGCCGCTTAACAAGAAAAAGGGCTGGTCTAAGCCCACATCAAAACCACAGAGCTTCACGAATTGAGCCCTCCAAAAAATAAATCATTCAGTTGAGAAACCCCCTTGCTCAGAAAAAAAGGGAAGCAAGGGCGTTCACGGCAGACGGGACGATTTCCCGTGGGTACTGCCATTTTATCGGGTTCAGCCCGTCGGGTTCGACGTTTCTTAAAAGTGAAACGAAAAAAAGCAGCCCACCAGCCGGATTTTTGTCCTTGAAAACGCCCGATTTTGGAGGCGTTCTCAAGGTTTCCGTACTAGGACTGCTTTTCTCTGTTTAGAACCAGACGGTTACAAACATTGCGTCAGATTAGCCTTCGCTCTTCTTCAACGCGGCTTCGACAAACGCCTTAAAGAGCGGATGGCCGAAACGGGGCGAGGAGGTGAATTCCGGGTGGAACTGAACAGCAAAGAAGAACGGATGATTGGGCAATTCCATCATTTCCGGCAATTCTTCCGTCGGCGTACGAGCGGAGATCACCATACCGTTGCTTTCGAACTGATCCACGTAGGCGGAGTTGACTTCATAGCGATGGCGATGGCGTTCAGCGACGACGTCACCGTAGATCTTCTGAGCCAAGGTGCCGGCCTTAACCGGAACTTCCTGACGGCCCAAACGCATCGTACCACCCAAGTCGGAATCTTCAGAACGCGTTTCGGTCTTGCCGGTGCGATCCTTCCATTCCGTGATAAGAGCGACCACCGGATGGGGCGTATCGATATCCAATTCCGTGGAGTTGGCACCACCCAAGCCACAAACGTGACGAGCGAATTCCACCACAGCCATCTGCATACCGAGACAGATCCCTAAGAAGGGAACGTTGTGGGTACGGGCGTACTGGATGGCCTTAATCATGCCTTCCGTACCGCGCTTACCGAAACCACCCGGAACGAGGATAGCGTCGACGTCGGCGAGGAGCTTTTCAGCGCCTTCTTCTTCGATTTGGCTCGAGTCCACGAAGACGGTCTTCACCTTGGAGGAGGTGTGGATACCGGCGTGGATCAAGGCTTCGTTCAAGCTCTTGTAGCTGTCAGCGAAGTCAACGTACTTACCGACCATGGCGATCTTCACTTCGCGAGCCGGGTTCTTGATACGGTGAACGATGTCTTCCCAAGCGGACAAGTCAGCCGGCTTCGTTTCGAGACCTAACTTCTTGCACACCAAGTCATCCAACCCCTGAGCGTGGAGCATCATGGGCACTTCGTAGATGGTGGAGGCATCGGCCACGCTGATGACGTGATCCATCGGCACATTGGAGAAGAGCGAAATCTTAGCGCGCTCGTTTTCCGGAATCATGTGCTCGGCACGGCAAAGGAGAAGGTCCGGGTAGACACCGTATTCACGCAACTTCTGCACGGAGTGCTGCGTGGGCTTGGTCTTCAATTCGCCAGCGGAGGCCACGTACGGGCAAAGCGTCAAGTGAAGGAAGCAGGTGTTGTTGCGGCCCACACGGAAGGACATCTGACGAACGGCTTCAACGAAGGGAAGCGATTCGATGTCACCCACCGTACCACCGATTTCCACCACGGCAACGTCAGGCTTACCGCCAAACGTGCTGGCAGCGCCACGCTGCACGAATTCTTGAATTTCGTTGGTGATGTGCGGGATGACCTGAACGGTCTTACCGAGGTATTCGCCACGACGTTCTTTACGAAGAACGCTTTCATAGATCTGACCCGACGTGAAATTGTTGGGCTTATGCATCTTCGTGGAAATAAAGCGTTCGTAGTGACCTAAGTCGAGGTCGGTTTCAGCACCGTCCTCCGTCACAAACACTTCACCGTGCTGGAAGGGCGACATCGTACCCGGGTCCACATTGATGTAGGGGTCGAGTTTGATGATCGTCACCTTCAGGCCGCGCGATTCAAGGATGGCCGCCAAAGAAGCGGCGGCGATGCCTTTACCGAGAGAGGAGACAACGCCGCCGGTCACAAATACGTACTTGGTCATGAAAAGCCCTGTGCGAAGGATGTTCAAAAAAAATCAATCGGGCATTATAGCCGAAGCCACCCGCGTGTTTGCGGGTTTTTCCTGAATTTTCTCAGGCTGCCTTGGACGACGTCCGATTTCCATAATCTAGTCATTTTACCGCAGAACGTTTCCTGAAGTTCGAGAAACACCCAGGCAAAAGTAGAGGCCATTCTGTGTGCACAGAAAAGCCTCGGAATGAAAGGGACTTAGTGTTTATGGGTGGGGGTGCTTGGCACCACGCCACTTAAGCACGCCATGTCGAGTTCCACCTTGTCGTTGAGTTCAGGGTTCGAGAAATCCACGTCGCATAACCCCAACTTACAGACGTCACACTCCTCGCCGTCGCCCTCAAAGGGCCACTCAGGTTGCACCGTGACGTGGTAAATCGAGAAGCGCTCTGCCAATTCCCCACGCAGGGCGTCCAGAATCTTTGGCCAGCAGTCAGGGCTTTCAATTAAGGCGTGGCACTGCAGGGCACTATGCCCGGGCGCAATCGTCCAGATGTGTAAGTCGTGAATACGGGTGACGCCAGGCACCTTCTCTAAGGCGCGACCTACTTCAAAGTAGTTGAGGTCTTCAGGGACCCCATCCATCAAGATGCGGCTCGATTCCTTTAAAACGCCATAGGTGGCTTTTAGAAGCAATACCCCCACGACCATGGAGAGAATCGGGTCGACGACCGTGGGGCCGCCCATCCAAATCACAACCCCAGCGACGATGGCAGCCACCGAGCCCAGTAAGTCACCCAACACATGCACCAAGGCCGCACGGGTATTCAAGTTTTCTTGGTCTTTCCCTAAGCGCCAAGCCACCAAAATATTAATCACGAGCCCAACGGAAGCAATCCCCATCACCGAGAGCCCTGCAACGGGCACGGGGTTGGCAATACGCTCAAAGGCTTCCCAAAAGAGCCAAAGGACAACGGCGAGCATCATGAGGCCGTTGACAAACGCTGCCAAAACCTCAATTCGACCGTGACCAAAAGAGTGGTGGCTATCCGCCCCCTTCTTCGCTAAGCGGTTCGCCGCCAAAGCAAACAGGAGACTTGCGGAGTCCGTGACCATGTGACCGGCGTCCCCGATCAAGGCCAAGGAGTTGGCTAAGGCGCCACCAATAAATTCCACTGCCGCAAAGCCAAACGTTAACGCAACTGCGACCCCTAAGACGGAGGCACGCGTTTGTTCCGCTTGATGCTTCCAGCTCGCATCCCCTTCGCCATGCGCACTAAAGTGTTTATCTGCCATGGGTTTTTCACTCCCTTACTTATTCATATCGTTGACGTGACGCCAAACGCTTCATACAACGCGACTCACGTCTGGGGGCCAAAGCCCCTGTTTCTTCTTCGTTCACATCATAGCGAATTAAACGGGTATTTTCTATTGCTTTTGTATTTTTCTTTAGATTTTCTCAATCGATAATGAAAACGCCTATCAGTTAACGCTATCTCACTGAAATTTAAGGAAACGTAAAAACATAGAAACGATAACGATAACGCCTCTCGTTATTATTAAACCGACAAAAACAAAAAGCGCCGACATTGGGAAACGAATCCAACGTCGGCGCAACACGTCAAGGGGAAAGAGCGTGTGTCTTAAAGTTTAAGGTCGTAAGACGCGACACTCGGGGGGCTTAATCTTGACCGAGCTTGGGCACACCCGAGGCGGCCGAACCAATCAACCCCGTTTCGGAATAGAGCGCCAACTTCTGGCGGGTATCCGTAATGTCGAGGTTACGCATCGTCAACTGACCGATACGATCCACGGCCGTGAACATCGAATCACCCTTTTCCATCGTTAAGCGTTCGGCTTCGTAGGTGAGGTTCGGGCTTTCGGTATTCATGATGGTGTAGTCGTTACCGCGGCGCAATTCCAAGGTGACGCGACCGGTGATGGCGCGAGCCACCCAGCGCATGGCGCTTTCACGAAGCATGATGGCTTGGCTATCGAACCAGCGACCCTGGTAGAGGTAGCGACCCAACTTCCAACCCTGCATGCGGTACTGTTCAATCGTGTCTTCGTTGTGAATCCCGGTGACTAAACGTTCGTACGCGATGAAGAGTAAGGCCATCCCCGGGGCTTCATAGATGCCGCGGCTCTTGGCTTCGATAATACGGTTTTCAATCTGGTCACTCATCCCGAGACCGTGACGACCGCCCACGCGGTTGGCTTCGAGCATGAGTTCGACCGGATCCGTGAAGGTCTTCCCGTTAATGGCAACGGGGACGCCTTCCTTAAATTCAACGGTGACGAGTTCCGGGGCAATTTCCACATCGCTACGCCAGAAGGGCACACCCATAATGGGGTCCACAATCTTCATACCGGTGCCCAAGGACTCTAAATCCTTGGCTTCATGGGTGGCGCCCAACATGTTGGAGTCGGTGGAATAGGCCTTTTCTGCGCTCATCTTGTAAGCGAAACCTTCTGCCTGAAGGAAGGCGCTCATTTCAGCACGACCCCCTAATTCATTAATGAAGTCGGTATCAAGCCAGGGCTTGTAGATCTTCAAGTTGGGGTTAGCCAAGAGACCATAGCGGTAGAAACGTTCAATGTCGTTACCCTTGTAGGTGGAGCCGTCACCCCAGATGTTGACGCCGTCTTCACGCATGGCGTTCACCAACATGGTGCCCGTGACGGCACGACCCAAGGGCGTCGTGTTGAAGTAGAGCTGGCCGGCGGTGGACACATGGAACGCCCCCGACTGAATCGCAGCAATCCCTTCATGGACCAACTGCGGACGGCAGTCCACTAAGCGGGCTTTTTCTGCCCCATACTCCATGGCACGTTCCGGAATCGCGTCATAGTTCGATTCATCGGGCTGACCCAAGTTCGCCGTATAGGCATAGGGGTGCGCCCCCTTATTCTTCATCCAGCGAAGGGCAGCGCTGGTATCTAAACCGCCCGAGAAGGCGATCCCAACTTTCTGGCCCACGGGGACCTTTTGCAAAATGGTTTGCGACATGGTGAATCCTCAACATTAAGAAAGAGAGTTGTACGACGAAGGGTGTAATAAACACCGCCTTTCGTACGAAAAAAAGCGAAGTGAGGTCATTATGACGCGCTTTTCGTCTCCGTTGAGCCCTCAAAACACCGTTTCCCCCCTAGGATTAAGCGCCCTTAGGTTTAATCCCTAGAGCGCTGAACAATTTGTCGACAATAGTCTTGGCTCCAGTCGACGAGCCCCTCAACCCGTCGACGTTTAAAGGGGTTTCGCTCACCTTTTTCGTGTCCCCCGAGGGAGGACAAAATCCCCTTTAAACGCAAAGCCGTCGGGCGCTTGGCGTTCTATACCAAAAACCGCCCTCGCCCTCTCTTAGAGGCAATCCCCCCTTAGAGGTAGCGCTTTTGTAAAGACCCCGTTTTTTCCCTTATCCCTGTCAAATTTCTGAAGATCTTCTTGGCCAAAAACGAGCATTTTTCCTAGACTGATGTGGACGACACCGTTGGGTCATCGATTGAGCATTTGACCACCGCTCAGAAACCAACCCCGCTCTACCTAACCCTTAATAAGCGGGCATGACCCACAGGTCGACTTTCGAAGGAACGTTAGGACCAATCCGTCTCAAGACGGAAACGTTTCATCGCGAAAAGTGAGCTACGTGCCCGTTTTCTTCTGAGAACCACTTTGCCCGCTTTTCGCCCTCATGATCGTGCCAGGGTTCTAACGCTTCGCCCAACCATCCTCTTTACGGAGTTCACATCATGACTTTCAAGAAGACATTGCTCGCCCTCGGTTTGACCGCCCTTTCCGGTGCTGCCTTGGCGTTACCGAACATTGCCGTGTTGGCAACGGGCGGTACGATTGCTGGGGCTGGCCAGAGCGCAACAGGGTCCGCGTATACCGCTGGTAAAGTCAGTGTTAACCACTTAGTGGCGGCTGTGCCTGAATTAGCCAAGATCGCTAACATCACCCCGATCCAGGTCGCCAAGATTGGTAGCCAGGACATGAGCGACGAAGTGTGGCTCAAGCTCGCTCACACCATCAATGCCGACTGCGGCAAGTACGATGGCTTCGTGATCACCCACGGGACCGACACGATGGAAGAAACGGCCTACTTCTTGCAGCTCACGAAGCAGTGTAAGAAGCCGGTGGTGCTCGTTGGTGCCATGCTCCCCTCCACCGCCTTGGGTGCTGACGGTCCGCGTAACCTCTATAACGCCGTGTTGACGGCCGCGGATCCGGAAACCGCTAAGCAGGGTGTCGTCGTCGCAATGGACAACATCGTGATTGGCGCTCGTGACGTCGCCAAGACCAACACCGTTCAGCCGGAAACCTTCCAGGGTGCTAACTTCGGTAAGGTCGGCACGATCTTGAATAACAAGGTCACCTACGAAGTCCTCCCGATCCGCGCTCAGAAGGCGGCTCCCTTCAATGTGGACAAGCTCAACAAGCTCCCGAAGGTCGGTATCGTCTATCAGCACGCCGGTGTCGAAGGCGTTCAGACGCAAGCCTTGTTGGATAACGGCTACCAGGGTATCGTCACCGCAGGGGTCGGTAACGGTAACATCCATAAGTCCACGTGGCCGCTCTTAGAAAAGGCCACCAAGGACGGGATCGTCGTGGTTCGCTCCAGCCGCGTTTGGACGGGTGGCGCCACGAAGGACGCTGAAGTCGACGACAAGGCCCAGCACTGGGTTGCCTCGTTGGATTTGAATCCCCAGAAGGCTCGCGTCCTCTTGCAGTTGGCCTTAACGAAGACCAAGAACTGGGAAGAAATCCAGAAGTACTTCGACCAGTACTAATCGCAGTTGACGCCCGCGCTTTAAAGGGGTCACGCACTCGCGTTATACTCTTAGGGTAAGGGCGTTTAACGACGCACTGCTAAACGCCGCTTCGGAAACGAGGCGGCGTTTTATATCCGTCAAACGAAGCCCTTTTCTCTTCTCTTTCTTTACCCACCCACTGTTTCCGTTTATGTCGTCCACCTTTACCCGCGCTGACATTTTGAAAGTCGCGTTACCGCTTTTAGCCAGCTTCCTGCTTGAACAAGTCATTGGCATGACGGACGCGGCCTTTTTGGGGCGCGTGGGCGAAGTGGAGCTGGGTGCCTCCGCCATTGGGGGCGTGGCCTTCATCACGTTTTTGACCCTTGGCTTAGGCTTTGCCTATGCGGCGCAAGCCACCATGGGGCACGCCCTCGGGGAAAAGCGCTATGCGCGCGTGGGCGAAATCTTTGGGAACGCCGGCCTCCTGCTCCTCGGGATGGGGGTCGCAATTAGCGTCCTCGTTTGGGTTGTGGGTGACCAGATGATGGGGGTGCTCTGCCAATCGAAAGACGTGGCGGTGGCCTCGACCGACTACATCGTTTGGCGATCCATGGGGTTGCCCGTAGCCTTTGCCGTGGGGCTCTTGCGATCGTTTTATGTCGCCACCTTTAAAACCCGCGTGATTACGTTAAGTTCCATCGCGATGGTGCTCGCCAACGTTCTCTTTAATTACGCCCTCATTTTTGGCTGGGGGCCGATCCCTGCGATGGGGATTAAGGGGGCGGCGATTGCCTCGGCCTTGTGTGAAGTCGTCGCCTTTGCGGTCCTGTTAGCGTTTCTTTTTAAAAAGAACCAGCACAAAACCTTTGAACTCTTTCGCCACTTCAAGGTGAATCGCACCATCCAGCAGCAGCTCCTTAACATGGGGATTTGGGTGAGCCTTCAAGAAGCCGTCGCCTTTGGCACGTGGATGCTCTTCTTTGTGGCGGTAGAACACATCTCCCCCTTAGCGTTAGCAGCCTCTAACGTGGTGCGTCAGCTCTCAAGCCTCATCTTCATGTTTATCCACGCCTTTGGCTCGGCGACGGGAAGCCTCGGCGCGAACTTAATTGGGCAAGGGAAACCCGAGGCCGTCAAACAACTGGCCTTAGCGGGGCTTAAACTCACGAGCCAGTTTGCCATCCCCGTGGGGTTGGTGATCCTACTTGGCCACACCTATATCCTTCGAATTTTCACTGACATCCCAGAAGTGCTCACGCACGCCGTGGGACCGCTCTTTGTCATGGTGGCGGGTTACCTCTTTGGGGTCCCCTCGATGTTTTACACCTATGTGTTCTCGGGCGTGGGCGCGAATCGGGTGTCCGGCATTGCTTCCATCGTGTCGAGCATCGCGTACGTGATTTACACCCAGTGGATTGCGATCACGACGATGGACACCACCTGGGCGTGGACGGCCGACGCCTTCTTCTATGGGGCAACGGGCGTGGGGATCCTCTACTACATGCGCGGTGACGTATGGCTCAAAGAAGCGATGAGTCGCCGTCATGCGGGCGCTGCCCACTAACGACAAAGGGCGTCCCCTCCAGGAGACGCCCTCTATCGTTTTTTTCTTTTTTTTGCTAATTTGGCACGGCTGCCCAGACTCGAACTGGGATCTGTCCCTTAGGAGGGGACCGTTCTATCCTGTTGAACTACAGCCGCAAACCAGACTCTCAGGGTTCAACCCCTGAAAGCTAAAGCGCTCTAAGTGTACCTGAATTTCGGAAAAAGCGAAAAAGGCTTGATTAGCGCTTAATCGTCGACCTTGCCTAAACGGGTTTTAACGAGTTCTAAGAGCAACTCTTTTTGACCCACTTTGACAAAGTCCACCACGATACGGGCATCGGACCCCGAGCCCTTTAAGGCCACCACCGTGCCGTACTCAAACTTCGGATGGTGCACACGCTGCCCTGGGGCAAAACCGTAGGCACCTTCTGCCTTGCGTGCCGCCACCGAGGCCGTAAACTGACGGTCTTTTTTCGAGAGCCCCGAGCCCGTCCAGTCGTCCTTTGATCGACGACCTTCGCCGTAAGAATTGCTACCACCGTAGGAATTATTGCCCCCGTAGTTGCTATTGCCCCCACGCGAGCCCCCGAAACTCGGGCGCTCCCACCCGTAGGTGCTGTCCCCACGGTAAGCCGGTTTCTTGGGACGTCCCCCGATGCGAGCCACGACGCTCTCAGGAATCTCTTCCAAAAAGTCCGAGGGCTGATTAAAGCGCGTTTCCCCATACATCATGCGGGATTCGCAGTGGCAGATCGCCAAATATTTTTGTGCACGGGTAATCGCCACGTACATCAAACGACGTTCTTCGAATTCGCCCTTGGGGTCCTTTTTCGCGGAGAAGTGCGGGAAGACCCCGTCTTCGACACCGGCTAAGTAAACGTACGGGAATTCCAAGCCCTTGGCGGCGTGCACGGTCATCAACTGAACGGCATCAACGTCGTTACCTTCATTCTTATCACCCGCCTCTAACGTGGACTGGGCTAAGAACCCTAACAAGGGCGTTTGCCCCGTTTCGTCATAGGGTTCGAACGCATCATGCGACAACGAAATCCCTTCGTTTTGGCAAAAGCCTTCCGCCGCCGCAATGATTTCATTCATGTTTTCGAGCTTATCGTCCCCTTGGCGCTCAGCGCGGTAGTGTGCTTCTAAGCCAGAGCGACGAATGACGAGTTTGACGAGCTCACAAAGGCTCAAACCTCGAGCCTCTTCTCGCATCGCATCCATCATGTCCGTGAAGACCGCTAAACGCGCGGGGTACTGGGCGTTCGCGGACGCAATCGTCCCCCAGAGGCTTAACCCCAAGCGACGGGCTTCCGTCTGAAGGGTGTCCACACTCTTGGCGCCAATCCCACGGGTGGGGAAATTCACCACACGCAAGAAGCTCGTATCTTCGTCGGGGTTCGCGAGCAATCGCATATAGGCCATGACGTGCTTCACTTCAGCGCGCTCGAAGAATCGTAGGCCGCCATAAATGCGATACGGAATCCCACGCGCCTGAAACGCGCTTTCCAGGGCACGCGACTGAGCATTGGTGCGATAGAGCACCGCATGGTCCGAATAGCGCCCCGCTTTCCCCACCACTTTGTCGACAATCCAATTAGCTTCGGCACGGTCGTCTTCGTGGGTGACGATATCAATCGGTTCGCCCGAGGCGCCATTGGTCCACAAGTTTTTCCCCATACGATCGGGGTTGTGGCTAATAAGCGCGTTGGCGGCTTCCAGGATCTTGGAGGTCGAGCGGTAGTTTTCTTCCAAACGCACGGGGTTCGTGATCTTGAAATCCTTCAAGAACTGCTTCATGTTTTCCACACGGGCCCCACGGAAGGCGTAAATCGACTGGTCGTCGTCGCCCACCGCAAAGACGGCGTTGGGAGCGCGCTCAGGGTTCCCCCAGCCTGCCAACATCTGAATCCAGCGGTATTGCAGAATGTTCGTATCCTGGAATTCGTCCACGAGCATGAAGCGGAAACGGTTTTGATAATGAGTGCGTACGACTTCGTTACGATCCAAGAGTTCGTAGCAGCGAAGCATCAATTCACCGAAATCCAAGACCCCGTCCATCTGACAGCGGCGTTCGTATTCGGTGTAGATGCGAACGCCCGTGCCACCCACGTCATCGCGCGAGCGGCTGGCACGCAGGGCATGCTCTTTATTCCAGTTGATGAAGGTTTGCACCTGACGCGCATCAATACGCTCCGGGTCAATGTTTAAGTCCTTCATCACACGCTTAATCATGGAGAGCTGGTCACCGGAGTCCATGATCTGGAACGTTTTCGGCAACCCCGCCTCTTCAGCGTGGGCTCGCAAAATGCGGTTACAGAGCCCGTGGAAGGTCCCCACCCACATATGACGGATGTCCATGGGAAGGATCGACTCCAAACGCGTCATCATTTCTTTGGCGGCCTTATTGGTAAAGGTCACGGCCAAAATTTCATAGGGCTGCGCTAAGCCTTGTTGGATTAACCAGGCAATGCGCGTGGTTAAGACGCGCGTTTTGCCCGAGCCCGCGCCAGCTAAAACCAAGAGGCTTTCGGTGGGGGCGGTAACGGCTTCGCGCTGACGCTGATTGAGGGTAGAGGTTAAGTCGGTCATGAGTTCCTACAGACTCTCTGTGAGTCGCACATCAGAAAAATTCTCGGAATTAGGTATTTTCGCATAAGGAACCCCTGATTGCGTCAGGCAAGCCAGAAGTTCCCGTGCGCCCTACGGGCTCGATGGCGCCCTACAGAGGGTATACTTAAAGATTACGATTTTTGTTATTCACTAACCCACTATTCGGAAAGCGATATGCGTGAAACTTACTCCGCTCAAGCTGTAGAAAGCGATATCCAGAGCCAGTGGCGTGCCAAGGGTGTATACCGTGCCGTCGAAAAGGCCTTGGATGCTGAGGGCAAGCCCAAACCTAAATTTTATGTCTGCTCGATGTTGCCCTACCCCAGCGGGAAACTTCACATGGGGCACGTTCGTAACTACACCCTCAATGACGTGATGTATCGCTATCACCGTATGAAGGGTTACAACGTCATGACCCCGATGGGTTGGGACGCCTTTGGTCTGCCTGCGGAAAACGCTGCTATCGCCAAGAAAGTGGCACCGGCCGCTTGGACCTACGCCAACATTGAAGACATGAAGAGCCAGATGGAGCCCTTGGGGCTTGCCTTTGACTGGTCTCGTGAAGTCGCCACCTGCCGCCCTGACTACTATCGCTGGAGTCAGTGGATGTTCTTGAAGATGCTCGAAAAGGGGATCTGCTACCGCAAGACCCAGACGGTGAACTGGGACCCGGTCGACATGACGGTGCTCGCCAATGAACAGGTCATTGACGGTCGTGGCTGGCGCTCGGGCGCGTTGGTTGAAAAGCGTGAAATCCCGGGTTACTACTTCGGCATCACGCAGTATGCCGATGAGCTCTTAAAGGATTTGGATCAGTTGGACGGGTGGCCCGAACAGGTTCGTCGCATGCAGGCGCACTGGATCGGTCGCTCTGAAGGCGTGACCTTAGCCTTCCCCTACACGTTGGATGGCGTTGAAAAGAAGTTGAACGTCTACACGACCCGTGTGGACACGGTGATGGGTGTGACCTACGTCGCCATTGCAGCGGAACACCCCTTGGCGGCGCGTTTCGCTCAACAGAACCCTGAACTCGATGCCTTCTGCAAGGAATGCGCCAAGGGGTCCGTGTCGGAAGCCGACATGGCCACCATGGAAAAGAAGGGGATGGATACGGGCTTTACCGTGACGCACCCCTTGACGGGCGAAGCAATCCCCGTTTGGGTCGCCAACTACGTCTTAATGAATTACGGTGAAGGCGCTGTCATGGCCGTGCCCGCGCACGACGAACGTGACTTCGCGTTTGCTAATGCCTATGGTCTTCCCATCAAGCAGGTTATCCAGGCCGAAGGCGAAACGTTTGATGCCACCACCTGGGCCGACTGGTACGGCGAGAAGTCCGACCGCTTAACGCTTGTGAACGCCGGTGAATTTACGGGGCTCTCCCACAAGGAAGCGATGGACGCCATCGCCCAAGCCTTGACGGATCGCAACTTAGGCGCCAAGGAAGTCCAATTCCGCTTGCGTGACTGGGGCATCTCCCGTCAGCGCTATTGGGGCACCCCCATCCCGATGATCAACTGCCCGTGCTGTGGCCCCGTGCCGGTCCCTGAAAAGGACCTCCCCGTGGTGCTGCCGGAAGACTTGATTCCGGACGGATCTGGGAACCCCTTGCAGAAGTGCGAAGCGTTCTTAAACGTCAAGTGCCCGAAGTGCGGCGGTGACGCCCAGCGCGAAACCGACACGATGGACACCTTCGTTGACAGCTCCTGGTACTTCATGCGCTATTGCTCGCCCAATGCTGAGAACGCCATGGTCGACGAGCGCAATGACTACTGGATGCCGATGGATCAGTACATCGGTGGGATTGAGCATGCGGTGTTGCATTTGCTCTACGCTCGCTTCTGGACCAAGGTCATGCGTGACTTGGGGTTGGTCAAGTTTGATGAACCCTTCAAGAACCTCTTCACGCAGGGGATGCTCATGGCCGAGTGCTACTGGCGCATGGGTGAAGACGGTCGCAAGATCTGGTACTACCCCGATGAAGTCTCGGTCGAATACGACGAAAAGGGTCGTCCGGTGGGCGCTACCTTGAAGGCTGACGGTCAGCCTGTCGTCTTGGGCGGCATCGAAAAGATGAGTAAGTCCAAGAATAACGTCGTGGAACCGCGTGAAATCATTGAACGCTATGGGGCGGACACGGCCCGCGCGTTTGTGATGTTTGCGGGTCCCCCTGAGCAGTCCGCTGCGTGGTCCAATTCCGGCGCCGAAGGCACCTTCCGCTTCTTACGTCGTATTTGGAACTGGGCGGTAGCCAACGAATCCACCATTAAGGGGGCTCCGTGCTTCTGCTCCATCGACAAGTCGGGTTTAAGTGCTGACGCCAAGACCCTTCGTCGTGAAATCCACACCTTATTGAAGACGGCTCAGTTTGACTATGACCGTCTCCAGTACAACACCGTGGTGTCCACCTCGATGAAGATGTTTAACCTCATTGAAGGCTTTAAGCCCGTGGCGGATTGTGACGTCTCGGCCCTTCGTGAAGTAACCTCGATCCTCTTGCGTACGCTCTATCCGATCGCTCCGCACATCACGGCGCAGCTCTGGATTGACCTTGGCTACGAAGCCATGTTGGGTGACTTGATTGACGCCCCCTGGCCCACGCTCGACGAAGCCGCCATGGTGGCTGATGAACATAAGTACATGATTCAGGTCAACGGCAAGCTCCGTGGCCAAATCATGGTGCCGGCCTCGGCTGACAAGGCTGCGATTGAAGCCGCTGCCCTGGCCAGTCCCGATGCCCAGAAGTTCATTGGTGACGCCACGGTTCGCAAGGTGATTGTGGTCCCGCGCAAGCTCGTCAACATTGTGGCGAACTAAGCGTTAGGCTCAAACAGCACTAAGCTTAGAAGATCCCGTCTTTCTGAAAAGAGAGGCGGGATTTTTCGTTATCACAAATCGAGCTCGTTTTTTAGAGAGAAAATGCGCATTGCCTGACAAAAAAGCAGGGTTTTATCCTTTTACTAGACCCAAAGTGGACGGTGACCCACACCGTTTCACAATAAAACCAAGGAGACCCACTATGACCTCACCGTCAACGAAACGCCTTTGTGCGTTACTCTTTTCTGCGCTCTTAACCTCCCCCATGGCGTATGCCGGCGTCTTCCCCGACAACGTCGAAGCCGCCTTCTCTAAGGGTGAAGCCGCGAACTTCCTCGCAGGTCACCATATGAAAAAGCATTTGGCCTGTGAAAACTGCCACCCTAAAGCAGAGATAAGCGACTCAGAGACCGCCATCAACAATCAGTGCGTCACCTGCCATGGATCGCTCAAAGCCTTAGGTGAAAAGACCCCTGAGAAGAAATTCAATCCCCATGACTCGCACTTAGGAAAGATTAACTGCACGGCCTGCCACCAAGGTCACCGTCAAAGTACGAGTTATTGCCACAGCTGCCATGACTTCAAGGGGATGGCCATTCCCTATGGTGAAAAGGCTCGTCCCAAAGTGACGCAACCGGACTTCAAACGTTTCGAAAGCATGGCACCCAACTTCACGATCGATACGGACCTGGTGATCGTGGGATCGGGCGCAGCGGGCTCTGTGGCCGCACTCGAAGCGCGTAAGCTCGGGGTTAAAAACATCATCATGATTGAACGCCAGCCGATCCCGGGTGGCAACTCCCAGTTGGCGGCCGGTGGCATGAATGCAGCAGGCACGCGTTTCCAAGCTGAGAAAGGCATTGAAGACAATCCCGATTTGATGTTTAAGGACACCATGAAAGGGGGTCACCAGGCCAACAACCCCGCCTTGGCTCGCATTCTGGCGGACCACTCGGCTGAAAGTATCGAATGGTTAGCCCAACAAGGGGCGGAGCTCTCTAGCGTCGGTCGCGGGGGTGGCGCTTCGGCACCCCGTATGCATGGTCCCGCTGGGGGCAAGTTTGTCGGTCCCTACTTACAAGCCTTCTTTAAAGAAGCGCTCAAAAAGGCGGACATCGATATTCGCCTCAACACCCAAATGGTTCGCCTCTATCGAGACGATCCCAAGGACCCGCAGCATGTGACGGGTATCTTGGTCTTAGGCAAGCACAATGGTCTCTATCGCATTAACGCCAAGGCCATCGTCATCGCCACGGGTGGGATCGGTCGCAATAAGGCCTTGATCCAGAGCTTGCGTCCGGATGTCTCCCCCATGATGAAGACTTCGAATCAACCTGGGAGCCAAGGGGACGGCTTAGTCTTAGGGAAGGCTATTGGGGCAGCGAGCGTGGACGAAGACGCGCTCCAACTCAATCCCACGCTCTTGGTGGGCTCGCCCGTCATCATCAGTGAACGTGTCCGCGGGGCGGGTGCCATCTTTGTTAATACCTTAGGGAAGCGCTTTGTGAGCGAACTCACCACGCGTGACGTGACGAGTGCCGCGATCTTGGCTCAACCCGACGGCGTCGCCTTTGAAGTCTTTGACCAGAAGGTGCGTGATGGTGTGAAGCAAACGGGGGCTGCCTTTGCGTTAGACCTCGCCTACGAAGGCAAGACCTTAGCCGACTTAGCCAAGGCCATGGGGGTCGATGCCAAGACCTTAGAAGCCACGGTGAAGACCTATAACGGCTACGTTGACCAGGGTGAAGATCCCGACTTTAAGCGTCCGACGCCCAAAGTGAAGATCGATGCCCCGAACTACTATGCCATTAAGGTGACGCCCGCTATCCATCACCACATGGGCGGGTTGAAGATCAACGAAAGCACGCAGGTCTTAGACACGAATGACAAGCCGTTGACGGGGCTCTATGCCGCCGGTGAAGTCACGGGTGGTGTGCATGGCAAGAACCGCTTAGGCGGTAACGCCGTCTCCGATACGATCACGTTCGGTCGTATTGCGGGTCAAAGTGCTGCGAAGGTGATTGTGAAGTAACGAGCCTTCTCGTACCCCTCAAATCAGGGCGTTAGCACTCCACTCTTATGCGGTGGAGTGTTAGCGCCCTTTTCCTCTGGGAGTGTCAGGAATTTTGTGTCTGGGTCAAATTTAAGGAGCTACGCAAGTAG
>JAHHRF010000122.1 GCA_020025955.1 Sutterella sp. | reverse complement strand
AACATAAGAAGGTCGGCGGAACGCTTTTATTCTTTTTAGGAGCCCCGCAATGGCTGTTTACAGTATGACCGGCTACAACGTGACCCACGGGTCCTGTACGCTTGGCAACCTCGCGATCGAACTGCGTTCGGTGAATTCCCGTTTCTTAGATTTGACGTTGCGTCAAAACGAAGACTTACGTTTCACGGAACCGGCCGTTCGTGAATTACTTCAAAAGCGCTTAGCCCGAGGCAAGCTTGAATTGCGTATGAACTTGGTCGCTGGCCAAACGCAAAACGCCCCTCAAATTAATCGCCAAGCCTTAGAGCGTGTCTTGGCAATCCAGAGTGCCATTCGTGATGTTGCCGCGGACGCCCGTCCCTTGAGCGTCTCCGATTTACTCAAAACCCCTGGCGTCTTAGAAGCCGAAACCGTCGACCAGTCCGAGGTGACCCAAGAGGTTTTAGCGCTTTTAAATACCGCCTTGGATCAGTTCGTGGAAACGCGTCGTCGCGAAGGCGAAGCTTTAGCTAACATCCTTCGCACCAATTGCGATCAGATTGAAGCCGTGGTGGATGAAGTCAAAGGGCGCTTGCCGGACATTCTTGAGCACATCAACAAAAAGCTCACGGAACGCTTGGAATCGGTCTTAACCTCGAAGTTATCGGATGCGTCCTTACTCACCAAAGAAGAGATCAACGACCGCATTCGTCAGGAAGTGACGCTCTACGCAGTGCGCATGGATGTGGAAGAAGAAATGAATCGTCTTCGCACCCACATCAACGAAACCCGTCACATCTTAGATAAGGGGGGCGCTATCGGTCGCCGCTTGGACTTCCTCGTTCAGGAAATGAACCGCGAAGCCAATACCTTAGGCTCCAAGGCTGCCGCCATCGACATGACCAATGCCGCCTTACAGCTCAAGGTCATCATCGAACAGATGCGTGAACAGATTCAAAACATTGAATAACACGTACGTGTAGAAGCCCTTTTATTGCCTCGCAATAAAGGGGCTTTTCTTTACTTCTACTAAACACGTTC
>JAHHRF010000121.1 GCA_020025955.1 Sutterella sp. | reverse complement strand
TAAGAGCCCCACCTGCGGGCCGTTTCCGTGCGTGATGATAAGTTCATTGCCCTCATAGGCTTTGGCGATCTGCTTGCACGCCAACTGAACATTGGCGCGTTGATTTTCGGCCGTCATCGGCTCGCCACGCTTCAACAGGGCATTCCCACCCAACGCAATTACTAAACGCATACGTTGACTCCAAAGAAGACGTTAAGACGAAGGGAAACCGATCCCTCTCCGGTTTGAGGCGCTTTACGATAGCCCCCGAAAAAGCCGTGGCATCGACATCGTTTGTTGATATTCAGGGGAATCGTTGGCAAAGTCAAATAGGCACACGCTCCCTTTTCCCCTTTGGTTGGCCTCGTTAAGCACTATACGAAGGGGGCTCGACAAAGAAGCCGTCTTGGGCGACAGACGCTTAGCCATTGACGCCACGCTTCATCAAGGTGCGATAGTTAAGGAGCGCGTACGTAATCGCTGCCGTAAAGCCCCCTAAGAAGAAGGAGAAGTTGGAGAGGAGCGAATTCGCTGGCGCCCACAGTGCCCCCACGCCGATGACCCCAGAAACGACGAGGGCAGCCACCGCTTTTAAGTTCACCCCACCCGTAAACCAGTAACGTCCCTCGGGCGTCGGATCATATAACGACACCACATCAATGTGACGTGCTTGAACAAAGTAATAATCCACGATCATCACACCATACAAGGGACCAATGAGACCGGCCAAGGCATCAATCGTATGGTGAATCGTCTCGGGGTTATTAAATAAATTCCACGGCAAAATCACGACGGATAAAAACGCAGCCAAGAGTCCCCCTCGACGCCAGGTAATGGCGCGCGGAAAGACGTTGGAGATATCAAAGGCGGCCGAGACAAAATTTGCCACAATGTTGACCCCAACCGTCGCGACCAACAACGTAAAGCCCATCAATAACACCACCATGGGGGTGTCCAAGTGTCCCATCACATGAATGGGATCAATCAGCATTTCCCCAAAGACCGACGGAGTGCCAGAGATCGTAATCACCGCAATCGAAGAGAAAAACACGAAGTTAATTGGTAAGCCCCACATGTTGCCTCGTCGCATGGAGGCCAGATCG
>JAHHRF010000120.1 GCA_020025955.1 Sutterella sp. | reverse complement strand
TCACGGCCCGTTAACTGGGGCTGGTTCGCTTCCGGCGTACTCCCCTTCAAGCTCGCCGTTAAGTAGGCCAGCATGGACGGATCCACCAAGAGGCGCCCTTCTAAGGTTTGACGGATGTTGGAGAGGAATTCTTCGGGCTCCATGTCCTTCAAGAAGTATCCGTCTGCGCCAGCTTGGATGGAGGCCGTTAAGTCTTTCCCGTTGTCGCTTACCGTGAGAATCACGATACGACGCGACGGGTCTTCGTCCTTTAAGTAAGAGAGAATCTCGAGCCCAGAGGCCCCCTTCATGTTGAGGTCCAAAATCACCAAATCCGGTTCCGTTTGGTGCACCACCGCAATGGCTTCATCACGGTTACTGGCTTCCCCAACGACGCTAATATCGGGATCCAGTTCTAAGAGTTCGCGCACACCACGACGAAACATCGGGTGATCATCCACTACCACGATGGCGTGGCGAGCGGTCGGGGACTTGGGTTGTAATACGGTCATAGATAACCTCAGCGTTTTTTGTTTTTGTCGTTAGCCACGCTCTCGATTCGGGGTTGAATCGCATGGCGGAAACGTTCTTATGATTCTCTCACAAGTTAGCCTGCGTTTTAAAGGGCAAAACCCCTGAGTTGTAACGAATGATAAGTCCAGAAAAAATCAAGAATTTTGTGTATTTTTGGTGTCCCCTTCCGTCTCGGTAAAGCCAAGTACACTCTTGGCTAAGGCAATTGCCAAGGTGACGGTGGTGCCCACACCCGCGTTCGACTCAATCGTGACCCGCCCTTCAATGGCTTGGGCACGCTCTTGCATGATGGAGAGCCCATAGTGGCCAGGCTTTTCGCCGTTTCCTTCAATCCCCACGCCGTTGTCTTTGACTTTGAGGATGGCTTCGTTCCCCTCTCGAGTGAGCGTTACCCACACGTGCGTTGCACGCGCATGCTTTTCAATGTTGGCCAAGGCTTCACCCAAAATATGAATCGCATGGATTTGCGCGTTGGGGGTCAAAATAAGGCCCGCCACTTCGGCGTTAACCGTCACCTGAATCCCCGTGCGGCCTTTAAATTCTTCCACGGCTTGGGCAATCCCTTGCACGAGATC
>JAHHRF010000013.1 GCA_020025955.1 Sutterella sp. | reverse complement strand
ACGATAAGCCCCACCGTGGGCTCAAGCGCTTAATTGCCCTTTTGCTTTTAGCCGTAATGGGCGCGGGCGGCTGGTACGTCTATAACGACTTCTTTACGAACCGCACGACGACGGTGCCTCCCGTCACCTTGGAAGAAAAGGTGGATGGGAAGGCAGAGACGCCGGCGGTGAGTTTGCCCGAAACCCCTGAGGTAGCCCCTGCGGAAACGCCAGCGGTGGAGGCGCCAGCGTCTGACGCTCCCGCTCCGACGGTGGAAGTCAAGGAAGAAGCGAGCGACGTGAAGGTTGAGGCTGCTCCCGTGGAAACGGCACCAGCGCGTCCCAGCCACATTGTCCTCTTAGGGTTTGAAGCCAAAGCCGACTGCTGGGTTCAGGTGAAGAACCCCGCGGGCCAAGTGCTCTTTACGGGCATTGTGAAGGCGGGCTCTCCCATGACGCTTGACGCGCCGAAGGGCTCCAGCGTTGTGATTGGTAACGCTACGTCCATGCACTTTATGCAAAACGGGGAGCGCGTTCCTTTAACGGGCTTAACGAAGGGGGTGGCCCACCTCACGCTCTAAGGGTGTGAGAGGCGGTGACCCAACAAAAAGATAAAAAGCGGGCGCACACGATTCTCTGTCGATCGGGTGTCCCGCTTTTTTCCACGTTTAGATGAAACGGAGACAGGTTTGTGAGTTTGCGTAAGATTACGCTCAATCCGACGCGCCGTGCGGGCGTTAACGTTCGCTGGAAAGAGACCGTGGTGCGTATGGGGGGCAATGCCCCTGTGGTCGTCCAGTCCATGACCAATACGGTGACGACCGACATTGACGCCTCGGTCGAACAGATCGTGGCCTTGAGCCGTGCGGGCAGTGAACTTGTTCGCTTAACGGTTAACACCCCGGAGGCGGCACGCGCCGTTGTCGCCATTCGCGAAAAGTTAGACGCCTTAGGTTGCTTTGTGCCCTTAGTGGGGGACTTTCACTATAACGGCCACAAACTCTTAACGGAGATCCCCGAGTGCGCCGAAGCGCTCTCTAAATTCCGTATTAATCCTGGGAACGTTGGTAAAGGGGACAAAGCCCAAGAAAACTTCGCCACGATGATTGAGGTGGCAAAGACGCTCGGTAAGGCCGTTCGTATTGGTGTGAATGGCGGGTCGTTAGACCAAGCCCTTTTAGCCCAATTGATGGACGAAAACCGCTCGGCTGAAATCCCGTTGACGCCCAACGAAATCCTTCGTGAAGCCTTGGTGCAAAGTGCGATTCAGAGCGCAGAGGCCGCAGAAAGCCTGGGGCTCTCGCGCGATCAGATTGTGCTCTCTGCTAAAGTCAGCGACGTCCAGAGCCTCATCTGGGTCTATCGCGAATTAGCGCGCCGTGGTCCGTGGGCCCTTCACTTGGGGCTCACGGAAGCGGGGATTGGCTCCAAGGGCATTGTGGCGAGTACCGCCGCCTTGGCGATCTTATTGAACGAAGGGATTGGTGACACGATTCGCGTTTCGTTAACGCCCGCGCCCGGGATGCCGCGCACGGAAGAGGTGGTGGTTGCTCAAGAAATTTTGCAAAGCTTGGGGCTTCGACACTTCTCTCCGATGGTGACGAGCTGCCCGGGGTGTGGTCGTACGAGCTCTGACCTTTTCCAGCAATTAGCCCAAGACACCCAAGTCTTTTTACGTGAACGCATGCCGGAGTGGCGCGGGAAATTCCCTGGCGTTGAAGGGATGACGGTAGCGGTGATGGGCTGTATTGTGAATGGGCCAGGGGAAAGCCGTCAGGCGGACATCGGGATTAGCTTGCCCGGGTCTGGCGAACGACCCATTGCGCCCGTTTACGTGCGCGGTGAAAAGGTCGCCACCTTAAAGGGCGAAACCATGCAAGCCGACTTTCAGGCTATGATTGAAAATTATGTGCGCGAACACTACGCGCCCTCGACAAACGACGAGACGCGCTAAGGGCGTGGTCTCGAAGATTTAACTCAGCGACAAAAACAACTCATGAAACGAGAAAAATTCACTGGCGTGAAGGGCATGAATGACATGCTCCCGCAAGATGCTCACCTGTGGCACTTCTTCCAGAAGACCGCCATTGGGGTATTGGAGCGCTACGGCTACGAAGAGATTCGCACCCCGATTTTGGAAAACACCCGCGTCTTTACGCGTGGCGTCGGGGAAGTGACCGACATCGTAGAAAAGGAAATGTATTCCTTTACCGATAGCTTAAACGGTGACCAGTTGACGCTTCGCCCCGAAGGGACGAGTGCCGTGGTGCGTGCCATGAATGAACATAACCTCTTGTACGGTGCTCAGCAGCGCGTTTGGTACATGGGGCCGATGTTCCGTCATGAGCGTCCGCAACGTGGTCGCTATCGCCAGTTCCACCAGTTGGGCGTGGAAGCCATGGGGATTGCCAATCCTGAGATTGATGCAGAAATGCTCATCATGATTAACCGCCTCTGGAAGGCCTTGGGTTTGACGGACGTGCGTCTTGAACTCAACACCTTGGGGAACTTGGAAGAGCGTCAGGCGCACCGTAAAGCCTTGATCGAATACTTCGAAGCGAATCGTGAGTTGTTGGATGAGGACGCAGAGCGTCGACTCTACTCCAACCCCTTGCGTATTTTGGATACCAAGAACCCGGCCATGCAGGATATGGTCAATGCCGCCCCGCGCCTCACCGACTACTTAGGGGAAGAAAGCCAGGCGTTTTTGAATCGTATCGAAACGCTGCTCACGGCTGCAGGCGTTGCTTACACAATTAATCCGCGATTGGTCCGTGGTTTGGATTACTATAACCACACTGTCTTTGAGTGGATTACCGATAGCCTCGGTGCCCAAGGGACGATCTGTGGGGGCGGTCGTTACGACCCCTTGATCGAAATGTTGGGCGGTCGCGCGAACCATGGCGTTGGCTTTGCCATCGGGATGGAACGCGTGATTGAACTCTTGCGTGACATGGGGACGGTGCCTCAAAAGCCGGCGGCCGATGTTTACGTGATTCACCACGGGGGCGAGACGGAAGTCGAAGCTCAGCGTTTGAGTGAAGCGTTGCGTGACAGTGGTGTACGCGTTTTAGTGACGCCGGGTCAAGCGGGCATGAAGGGGCAGATGAAAAAAGCGGACGCCAGTGGCGCGCGCTTTGCCCTCTTTGTGACGGGGGATGAATTAGCGCGTGGCGCTGTGGGCATTAAAGCCCTGCGTGCGGGCGAAACCCAGTTCACGGAACAAACCGAAGTCGCCAAGGATGAAGCTGTTAATCAGCTCCTTGGGGCACTCTAAGGCAATAAAGAAAAACTTGCATCAACGGGGGACACGGCTGTCCCCCACTGACTGACTACACAAGGGAGCCCGTAAACCATGGCTTACGACTTAGAAGAACAAGAGAGTATTGACGAGATGAAGGCCTGGTGGGAGAAATGGGGCAACACCATTACCACCCTCGTTACCATCGGCTGCTTGGCGTTTGCTGGCGTCAACGGCTGGAAGTGGTACCAAAATAAGCAGGCTGTGGAAGCGCAGGGTATCTATGCGCAACTCATGGCCGCCATTGCTCAGCACGATCGCGCCAATGTCGAATCGTTAACGTCTGGCCTTCAGGCGGACTACGGTACGACCGTGTTTGCCACCTTGGGCGCCCTTCAGGGGGCAGCTGCTTTAGAGGCGGATAAAGCCTATCCGGAAGCCGCCGCCAAACTCACCTGGGTCGTTGACAAGTCGGACTACGCGGAATTTAAGACCGTGGCGCGTTTGCGTTTAGCGGGCCTCTTAATGGAAGAAAAGCAGTTTGACCGTGCGTTAGCGGTATTGAAGGCCGCTCAACCCACGCCCAGCGAAAAAGCCTTAATTGAAGACCGCTTAGGGGACGTGTACTTTGCCCTGGGTCAGGCGGATGAAGCCCGTCAGGCTTGGCAAAATGCGTTAAACGACAAGGGGGCTTCCTCTGAGCTCTTATCCCTTATCTCGCTCAAGTTGGGCGCGGTGGCTAACTAATTCTTTACGACGTTGGAGACACCTTTATGACGGTGATGAAACGAATGGTTGGGGGCGCCTTAGCCGCTACCCTTTTAATGAGCTTGACTGGTTGCGGGCTTTTCTCCGGGTCGGATGCGCATGCGCCCGTGGATCTGGTGAAGGTCGCGAACCCCCAAGTGGATGTGGACATCGCTTGGCGCGTCAACGTCGGGGAAAGTAACGGGATGTTGGTGCCGGTGGTGACCCAGAACGCGATCTATGCCGCCGGCGGCAAGACCGTGAAGCGTTTAGAGCGCGCCACGGGGAAAGTTGTTTGGTCCACCGCCTTTAAGCGTCCCGTGGTCGCAGGCGTCGGTACCGATGGCTTGACCTTAGCGGTTGTGACGGACGACGGTGTGCTCCACACGATGGACCCGGAAGGGAACGTCCTTTGGACGGCCTCTTTATCGACCGACACCCAGATTCCGCCGTTGGTTGGCAACGGCTTAGTCGTCGTGAAGACGGCCGACAGCCGCATCACCGCCTTTGACGCGGGCTCGGGTCAGCGCCTCTGGCACTACTTGGGTCAGGTGCCCACCTTAACGCTTCGCGCGTACAAGTCCTTGGCTTGGTCGCCCGCTGGGATTCTCGTGGGTCAAGCGTCGGGCCGTTTGTTAGCCTTAAACGTACAGGGTCAGCCCGTCTTTGATATGACGGTGGCCGATCCCAAGGGGATTACGGAAGTCGAACGCTTAGTCGACATCGTGGGGGCTCCCTGGGTGGATCCGCAGTTGATGTGTGCTTCGGCCTTCCAAGGTGAAACCGTTTGCATGAGCGCTCAGAATGGCGCCATCGCGTGGGCCAAGCCCGTGGACGCCGTGAGCGGTCCGGTGGGCGTGCCGATGGGCTTTTTCGTCACCGACTCCTCGGGTGGGGTGCATGCCTTAGCGCGCAACACCGGGGAACAAATCTGGCACAATAACGAACTTCTTTACCGCAGCACCTCCACGCCCGTGCCCTTTGGGCAAAACGTGGCCGTCTCGGACTACGAAGGCGTTGTGAGTGTGATGGACGCTCAGACCGGTCGCGTGATTGGTCGTAAGAGCCTCTCGGGGGCTGTATCGGGCGAACCCGTTCCCTATGGGGATGGCGCCCTCTTTCAGAGCGTAAAGGGTGACCTTTACTGCGTGCTTCCCCGCACGATGACGCCGTAACCCCCTCGGGATCCGAATCCTCGGGCGTTACGCTGAGAAGAAAACCGTGAAAGTGAGGGCTTTCCCGAGAATACGGGGAAGCCTTCCTTTATACTTCTCGCGATATTTCTCGAATTTTTCCCTTTTTAGCACTGTTATGCTTCCTGTTCTTGCCCTGGTGGGCCGCCCGAATGTGGGCAAATCTACGTTATTTAATCGTTTGACGCGCAGTCGTGACGCCATTGTGGCCGACTACGCTGGGCTCACGCGTGACCGTCAGTACGGCAAGGGCCGTGTCGGTCCGATGCCCTATTTGGTGGTCGATACGGGCGGTTTCGAACCCGTCCGTAGCGAAGGGATTGTCAAGGCCATGGCAGGCCAAGCGGAACTCGCGATTGCTGAGGCCGACATCGTCTTCTTTATCTGTGACGCACGCGTGGGCTTAACCCCGCACGACATGCGTATTGCCAACTACCTTCGCACCATGAACCGTAAGGTTTACTTGGCGGTAAACAAGGCTGAAGGCTTAACCGAAATGGCGCAGGCCGAATTCTATGAATTGGGCTTAGGGGAACCGTACTTGATTTCCGCTGCGCACGGTCAAGGGGTTCGTGCCCTGTTGGACCTCGCCCTGGAAGGTTTTGAAGACGAACCGGACGAAGTGGAAGAAGAGGATCTCGATCCGGATGCGCCCAAGCGCTTGAAGGTGACCTTGGCGGGTCGCCCCAACGCGGGTAAGTCCACGCTCATTAACGCCTTGATCGGTGAAGAACGTTTGATTGCCTACGATATGCCGGGCACGACGCGTGACGCCATTAAGGTTGACTTTGAATATAACGACCGTCCCTATGAATTGGTGGATACGGCCGGTCTTCGTAAGAAGGGCAAGGTCTTTGAAGCGATCGAAAAATTCTCCGTCGTGAAAACCTTGCAAGCCATCGACAATTCCAACGTCGTGATTTTGGTGATTGACGCCAAAAACGGGATTGCTGACCATGACGCGCACATTGCGGGTTATGTGTTGGAATCGGGGCGCGCCTTGGTCGTGGCCGTTAACAAGTGGGACTTGTTGGATAGCTACGAGCGTGAAATGTTCAGCTTGGAATTAGAGCGTAAGCTCCACTTCTTACGCTGGGCTCGCATGATTCGTATTTCCGCCTTGAAGCGTAATGGTCTTAACCACCTCATGAAGGCGGTGGACGATGCGCATGCGGCAGCGTACCGTAAGATTCCGACCAGCAAACTCACCCGTGCCCTTTTGGAAGCGGTGGAACGTCAACAGCCGCCGCGCGCTCGCGGGGGCCGTCCCAAGATGCGTTTTGCTCACCAAGGTGGGTCCAATCCCCCGGTTGTGGTGATTCACGGCAACGCCTTGGAAGACGTTGGCACGAGCTATCGCCGTTATTTGGAAGGCTTTTTCCGCGAAAAATTCGACTTGGCGGGTACGCCCTTGCGTATTGAATTGCGCACGAAGGACAACCCCTACGTCGATGAAAAATAAGTCGATTTAACCCTCGACTTCCTTTCAAGAGCAGGTCAAAACCCCCTGAGGGGCGCTGGCCTGCTTTTTTTGTAAAGAAAATTGATTCGGGCAAATCCCAAGGGGGATAAGCGGGTGAAAATCCTTGTGCTTCCTTGGTGCAAAATGCGGGTCAATGTTAAGATACTCAAGATACTGTGCCGACTCTGTCAGAGAACGCCAGTAGTCTTGCCAACCGCCTCCATTGGGCGAGGCGGTTAGCGCGTAAGGATTGAACCTGACCATACAATAAAAGTCGCCTGGCACGCCCACCTGGTGCGAGCGACTGGAGAACATAAAAATGACAACAAAAGGCAAGCTTCTTCAAGATCCTTTCCTCAACATTCTTCGTAAAGAACATATCCCTGTCTCGATTTACCTCGTCAACGGTATCAAGTTGCAGGGGCAAATTGAAAGCTTCGACCAGTACGTCGTGTTGCTTCGCAACACCGTGACGCAGATGGTCTACAAGCACGCCATCAGCACCGTGGTGCCCACGCGTGCGGTGACGATGCCGCCTGAGTTCTCTGAGGAGAACTAAGATCGCGGTCTTTCAGATTGATTCCACCGAGGCGGTCGAGTCGTCTCGGGCGTTTCTCGTTTGCGTGACCGTAGGACGCGTCACGTATTCAGACAGTGCGGAAGAGTTAGCCCTCCTTGTGAAGTCCGACGGCCTGGATCCGGTCGGACTTCTTGAGGCTAAGCGTGACAAACCCGATCCCGCGTTTTTCGTGGGCTCAGGTAAAGTCGAAGAAATCGAGGTGGAAGCCAAGCACCTTGAGGCCGACGTGATTGTGTTTGATGTGGCGCTCTCAGCTGCCCAGCAACGCAACATTGAACGGGCCACGGGCTTGGCCGTGCTCGATCGCACCCAGCTCATTCTCGACATTTTCCGTCAACGTGCCAAAAGCCGTGAAGGTCGCCTTCAGGTTGAGCTCGCGCAGCTCGAACACCTCTCCACCCGTCTTGTACGCGGTTGGACCCACTTGGAACGTCAACGTGGGGGCTTAGGGAAGACCGGGGGTCCGGGCGAAAAGCAAATCGAGTTAGACCGACGCATGATTGGCGTGCGCATGAAGCAGTTGCGCCAACAGTTAAAGAAACTCGATCGACAACGTCAAACGCAACGTCGTAGTCGTACCCGCGGGGAGGTGATGAGCATTTCCTTAGTGGGCTACACCAACGCCGGTAAATCTACGCTCTTTAATCACCTGACGCGCGCACAAAGTTACGCCGCGGACCAGCTCTTTGCGACGTTGGACACAACGAGTCGCCGTTGCTGGATCACGGACGACGTGAGCGTGGTCGCAAGCGACACCGTGGGCTTTATCCGAGGGCTTCCTCACCAGCTCGTAGAAGCCTTTAAGTCGACGTTAGATGAAACGGTGCATGCGGATTTGTTGCTCCATGTGGTGGATGCGTCGAGCCCCGTGCGTGAAGATCAGATTCTTGAAGTCAATAAGGTTTTAGAAGAAATCAAAGCGGACGAAGCGCCGCAGATTTTGGTCTACAACAAGATTGACAACACGACGTTTGAACCCGAAGTCTTACGTGACGACAAGGGACAAGTCAAAGCCGTCTTTGTTTCGGCGTTGACGGGAGCGGGGATAGAAAACCTGCGCGCCGTGATTGAGGAATTCAACGACCTTTGGCGTAACGACGAACTCAAGCAACCTCGAGAGCCCGAAGACTGGGAAGTCGAGTTAGGGTTGGGCAGTCATGAAGAAGACGACGAGGAAGCGCTTCGCCGCAGCCTCGAAGACGATGACATCACCAACTACCTCGTTCGAAAGCGCCGTTAAAAGGGCGACAGCAAAGACGAGAAAAGACGGGCGCAAAGGAACTCCTTTCGTCCGTTTTTTTCACCCCTCATACATTTAGCAAAGATTTTGACCTTCAGGGCGTCCTATTCCCTGAGGTTTAGGCGGTATGCGAAAAAGCAAAACCGTTACAATCAAATTACTGACTAAGGCCCTTTAGCGCCTTAATTTTTATCCGAATTCATTCTGGAGTAATCAGCCTATGTCGTTAAGTGATCCGCAATGGGGTCCTGGCTCTGACGAGGACGAAAAGAAGAAGCGTGCCGACAAGGACGCTGAGCGTTCTCAGGAGCGTGACGAAAACGCCGGACGAGACGAAGAGCGTGACGCCCCCCGTCAGCGTCCCGAGCCCCCGAAGGGCGACGATAACGATGATATCGAAGCCATTTGGAAGAAATTCTCGAGCCTCTTTGGTGGGGATGACGACGATGCGCCCAAGCCCCGTGCTAAGCGTAACGCCTCGAAGTTGATGAGTCGTGATGACTTTTCGCGCCCGGACGCAAACGACGAGCCTGGGGTTGCTTCCCCGAGCGATGCGCGCCGTGCCGAAGAGCCTCGCCCTGAGTTCGAGGACGATGACCCGTGGGCCATTCGTCCCAAGGAAAAGAAGCCCAGTGACCGTCCCCGCTTTGGCGGCGGCAACGGCGGTGGGCGCGGTCCCGCTGACGGCTTTATGCGCGTCTTTCAAGGGGGGAGCTCGTTCTTAACGGTTTTAATCCTGGGCGGCTACTTGGCCACGGGCTTTTACATCGTCCCCGAAGGGAAGGTGGGCGTCGTGACCACGTTTGGTAAGTACAGTGGCACCACCCAGCCGGGTTTCCGCTGGCATATGCCCCTACCCATTGAAGATGTGCGTTTAGTCGACATCAGCAGTGTGCGTACGGTGGACATCGGGGGACCGGGCCGTCAGTCTGAATCCTTAATGCTCACGGACGACGAAAATATTGTGGATATGAGCTTCTCCGTTCAGTACCGCATTAAGCCTGATGGCGCTAAGAGTTACGTCTTTGATCTTCGTAAGCCCGATGCTACGGTGCAGCAAGCCGCCGAATCCGCCATGCGTGAAGTGGTGGGGCGTCGCACGATGGACAGCGTCCTTTTTGAAAGCAAGGCCGAAATCGCCAACGACGTACGTCGCTCGATGCAGGCAATGCTCGATCGTTACCACTCCGGTATCGAAGTCATGAGCGTGGCCATTCAAAATGCCCAGCCGCCGGAACCCGTTCAGGCCGCCTTTAACGATGCAGTGAAGGCGGGCCAGGACCGTGAACGCCAAATCAATTTGGGTGAAGCGTACCGTAACGCCGTGCTCCCGAAGGCCCAAGGGACGGCTTCCCGTATGAAGGAAGAAGCCTTGGGGTATCAGGCCCGTGTGACGGAAGCCGCCAACGGGGATGCTGCGCGCTTTACGGCGCTCTACAACCAGTACAAGCTCGCCCCCACGGTAACGCGTGATCGTATGTATATCGATGCGGTGGAAACGGTCTTAAAGAACGTGAGTAAGGTCTATATGGATGAAGGGAGCAAGAATAGCTTGATGTTCTTGCCGTTGGACAAACTCATGGGGGACGTGAAAAAGACGGCACCCGTGGTGAATCACGATGGGAGTGCCCCGGCCCCCGCCCCGACGGCGGAGTCCACCGACACCCCGACGTTAAATCCCAACCCCTTTAACCGTTCGAATCGTTTAGGTTCTAACCGCTAAGCCTCGCAGAGAAAAAAACCTATGAAAAAAGTCAGTTCATTGATGTTGTTCTTGGTGGTGTTGCTGGGTTTGGCGAAAACCTGTGTCTATACCGTCAACGAACGTGAGTACGCCTTGGTCTTTGCCTTAGGGGAATTAAAGACCGTGGTTAACACCCCGGGGTTGCACGTGAAGTTGCCCCCGCCCTTACAAAATGTCGTTTACTTGGATAAGCGCATTTTGAATTTGGACTTGTCGAGCCCCGACTTGGTGCAGACGAGCGAAAAGAAGAACCTGTTGATCGACACCTTTGTGAAGTGGCGTATCGAAGATCCGCGTCGCTACTGGGTGAGTTTCCAGGGAAGCGAAGCGGCGGCCGAGAGCCGTCTCTCGCAGCTTCTTCGTGACGTCTTAAACGTGGTGGTCAATAAGCGCACCGTCAACCAGATTACGAGTTCGGAACGTGAGCGCGCCATGGTGGAAATCCGTGACATGCTCCAGAGCCGTATGAAGGACGTCGGTATCGGGATTGTGGACGTGCGTATGAAGCGCGTTGACTTCACCCCTGAGATTTCCGAGTCGGTGTACCGCCGTATGGAAGCGGAACGCAAGCGTGTGGCCAGCGAAGAACGTAGTAAGGGGGCTGCTCAAGCAGAGAAAATCCGCGCTGAAGCGGACCGCCAGAGCGAAGTGATCGTGGCACAAGCCTACCGTGAAGCCCAGACCATCCGTGGGGAAGGGGACGCCAAGGCGGCTGCCGCCTACGCCAAGGCCTTCTCCTTGGATCCGGACTTTGCCCGCTTTGTGCGTAGTCTCGATGCGTACAAGTCGAGCTTTGCCGAGAAATCGGACGTGATGGTGCTCGATCCGTCGACGGACTTCTTTAAGTTCTTCCAGTCGGATAAAGGCGTGAAGCACTAAGCCCAAAGCGGCTTAAACCCGTCGAAAAGCGAGTGTGTTGTCGTAGACCCTCGCTTTTCGTCGTTTTATTTCAAAAGAAACAAGGTCAGTCATGGAACGTTGGGAAATTGTGCTCTTGAGTTTGGGGTGGTTTTTGGTCTATGAAGGCCTTTTGCCGGCCTTTTTTACGCGTCAGTATCGAGAAGGGATTGAACGCTTGCGCGCTTTGCCTGATCGCGCACTTCGAAACGTCGGGCTTTTCATGCTCATTTTGGGGCTCGGGATCGTTTGGGCGGTCTAAGGCTTGTGAGAATCCCTAAGCCCGAGAAAGAAGTCCTCAACGAAACGCCAAAGGGCGTGAAAAACTTTGCTACACTCAACGGTGTTGGTTGAGTGCTAGAAGCGCTCGACATCCTTTCCTCACCGATTCGACAATGCCGACTCCTCTTTTCTGGGGTGGAGACTCCACCCAGAGGCGTGTGTTTCCCCAACACACGGTGGCGCCCAACGGGCAGGCCACAGACGCGCCAAGCCCCATCGCGACGCTTGGCCACGCCGTCGAACCCGTCAGTTTTGTACCGCGTTCTGGTAAGACGTTGGTTCACCTCTCGAATTTCCCCTTAGCTTTTTGCTGTGAATCGCAAGCGACAACGGCGTTTTTCTGCGCGCGTTTCCCTCGGAATCGGGGCGCTAGGCGTGTTATGCTTAGGGGTTTGTACGAGTCTCTGGCGGACGTCGCTCAAGGTGGGGAACAGGTCCAAAAGCATTTTGAGACCGTGTCCGCACGGTCACGAGCGGGTCGAGAGGAAAAGCACTTTCTCTCTATCCAGTCCGCACTAAGCACAGCGCTTGGGGCACACACTTTTTTTAACGCTCACTGGAACACGATTCTGGTGAACCAATCTGTTGGGTGGACCTCCACTCAACGTAAAAACTAAGGGAAATCCAAATGGCCAAGAATGTGGTTGTGGTCGGCGCCCAATGGGGTGACGAAGGCAAGGGTAAGATTGTTGACTGGTTGACCGAACAGGTCGCCGGGGTCGTCCGTTTCAACGGTGGCCACAATGCCGGTCATACGCTCGTGATTAACGGTCAGAAGACGATTCTTCGTTTGATTCCGTCGGGCATCATGCATGCCACGAGCACCTGCTACCTCGGTAACGGTGTCGTGTTCTGCCCCGAAGCCTTTTTCCGCGAAGTCGATGAATTAATCCAGATTGGCGTGCCCAATGTGGAACAGCGCTTGCGCGTTTCCTTGAACGCCAGCCTCATCATGCCCTACCACGTTGCTTTGGATAAGGCGCGTGAAGCCGCTGCCGGCAAGAACAAGATCGGTACCACGGGTCGTGGTATTGGTCCGGCCTACGAAGATAAGGTCGCTCGCCGTACGGTGCGTGTGGCTGACCTCTTCAACCCGGAACGCTTCGAAGAGCGCGTCCGTGAAGCCATGAAGTACCACAACTTCGTCTTGAAGGAATACTTGAAGGCTGAACCCTTAGACGTGGACGCTGTCGTCGCGGAAGTCTTGGGCTACGCTGAACGCTTGAAGCCCATGGTTTGCGACGTCACGGAAATCTTGAACGAACGCATCAACGCGGGCGATCAGTTCCTCTTTGAAGGTGCTCAGGGCTCCATGCTCGACATCGACCACGGCACGTACCCGTACGTGACGAGCTCCAACACGGTGGCGGGTGCCGCTTGTGCGGGCGCGGGTGTCGGTCCCGACCGCTTGAACTACGTCTTGGGTATCACCAAGGCCTACTGCACCCGCGTGGGTGAAGGTCCCTTCCCGACGGAACTCCATTGCGCCATGGGCGAACACTTGCGTGACAAGGGTAACGAATACGGTGCTGTGACGGGGCGTCCCCGCCGCTGCGGTTGGTTCGACGGCGCTGCGCTTCGTCGTGCCGTGCAGATCAACGGTTTGACCGGTTTGGCCATCATGAAGTTGGACGTCTTGGACGGCATGGAAACGATCAAGTTAGGGATCGGTTACAAGTTCAAGGGTGAATTCATCCAGTCCATGCCCTCGGGCGCTGCGGACGTGGCTGAATGCGAAGCCGTGTACGAAGAATTCCCGGGTTGGGAAGGCACCACGTACGGTGTGAAGCGTTGGGAGGACTTGCCGGAAACGGCCCAGAAGTACCTCCAGCGTTTGTCTGAAGTGGCTGGCTGCCCGATCGCGGTGGTGTCCACCGGTCCGGACCGTGACCAGACCATCCTTTACACGAATCCGTTCGCGTAATTGAGCGAAGGGCGCCCTCGGTTTACCGATAGGGCGTACCCGCTGGCAAGGGAGAGACCCGAGGGACTCTCCCTTTCGTTTTTTTCCCCATTTGGGTGAATCTTCAACCTGATTTTCTCGCACCCCACGCGGGTTTGCGTTAAAATCGCTTTTTTCAGTGTTTCCGGACCTGACATTTCCCCGTCATTCTTGGGGAAGCGAAGGGTTCGATCCCCTAATTAAGACAACACCTATACCTTATGTCGACTATCGCTTACACCTGGGACGAGTACATCGCCCTTAACGAAAAGCTGGTTGCCAACGTCGCGGAAAGCGGTTGGGAATTTGACAGCCTTTTGTGCCTTTCGCGCGGCGGGATGCGTCCCGGCGACTTCTTCAGCCGTGTTTACGACATGCCCTTGGCCATTATGGCCACGAGCTCTTACCGTGAAGCCAAAGGTACGGTTCAAGCGGATCTCAACATCGCCAAGTACATCACGGGCTGTGAAGAATTAACGGGCCGTGTGTTGCTCGTTGATGACATGGTGGACTCGGGTGTCACCATTCGTGAAGTGATCGGCCACTTGAAGGCCTCGCATCCGAAGATCACGGAAATCCGTGTTGCGGTGCTCTGGTGGAAGGGCCACTCCGTTGTGAAGCCTGACTGGTACGTGGAATACTTCGAAGACTGCCCCTGGATTAGCCAGCCCTTCGAAACGTATGACAGCCTCGGCAAAGACGGCATCATCGACTTGGTGAAGAAGAAGGAAGCCGCGAAGTAATTCGCACGCTCGCTTTCTCGAGAAAGGGACTCCACGGAGTCCCTTTTCCTTCGAAGCCCATGGCGGCACCTTTCGCGACCTCGACGTGAAAGTGGGTCGCTTTTTTTTACCCTTTCGGTGTTGGCAATCTTGGATACTCCTCGGTATCCTATTGTCCCAATGATTGGGTAGGCGACGCCTTTTAGGCGCGTCCCAGGACAACCCATTTTTCAAATCTCTTTTTTCCCTTTTAGTAAAGCATGGCGACTGAAACCCCGACCACGGTAGCAACCGACTTGAGCCCCTTGGAGAGTGCTTGGCAGCACCTCGTTGAAGCGGCGCAAACGATGACGACGCAATGGAGCCTTGAAGACTTGGGTCTTCAGGTGTTGATTGTTCTTTTAAGTGTGATTGCAGGCTGGGTGATTGGTCACCGTGTCGCCAACGTCCTTCGTGCCAAGGGGTTGGCCTTGAAGGAACGCACCTTGATGGCCAACGGCAAGCGCGTCCTGTATTTCTTTGGCGCCAACATTAGTTTCTCGGTGGCCTCGGGCACGGTGTTGGCCTTAGGGACCTACATCTTGGTGCACGTCTTCCAGTATCCGTCGGAATCGATGGTGATTCTGCGTGTGGCCTACTCCTTGTTCTTCTCCTATGCGCTTTTGTGCATGTGCTTAGGGATGCTCCAAGGGCTCGTGGGTACCCACATCATTACGCGAAGCGTGCGTCGCGGCTTCTCGATGGGCTTCTGGGTCTTGGCGGTCTTAAACATCGTGGGGATTTTGCCCGACTTGATCGCCTTCTTAGATTCCTTCGTGATTCCCATTGGGGACGGGCGTTTAACGCTCTGGACCTTGATGATTGCGCTCTTGACGGTGGCCTTGACCTTAGGGGTGGCCCACTGGCTCGCGCACTTGGTGGGTGAACTCATTGATACGGTCGACAACCTCTCTTTAAACCTCAAGGTGGTCTTAAAGCGTGTGGTTTCGATTGCCTTTATGGTGATTGCCGTCTTGATGAGCCTGAGTTCCCTCGGGATTGACCTTACCGTTCTCTCCGTCTTAGGCGGTGCCGTGGGTGTCGGTTTGGGGTTTGGTTTACAGAAGATTGCTTCCAACTACATCTCGGGCTTTATCATTTTGCTCGACAAGTCCATCAAGATTGGGGACTTGGTCACGGTTGGGGACTTCCGCGGTCGTGTGACGCAAATTAATACCCGTTACACCGTGGTGCGTGCCTTCTCGGGCGTTGAAAACATTGTGCCGAACGAATACTTTGTGACCTCGGCCGTGGAAAACCATTCCTACACGGAAGAGAGCACGGTGGCCAACATCACGATTGGGGTGGCCTATGGCTCTGACATCAAGCGTGCTTTGGAAATCATGCTTGAAGAAGCCAACCGTGAGCGTCCGCGTATTGATACGAGCCGCCGTGGCTGGGCCTACATCGACAACTTTGGTGACTCCTCCGTGAACCTCACCATGGGCGTGTGGGTGCGTGATCCGGTGATGGGTACCGCCTCGTTACGTACGGGGATTTCTCTGGAAGTGATGCGTCGCTTTGCCGAAGAGGGCATCGAAATTCCGTTCAACCAGTTGGATCTCAACATCCGTCATGTGGATGCGGGGGTGTTGCCGGTGCAGTTGGTGAGCGAAAAGCCGACCGAAGCGCCCAAGGCCTAACGGTTACACCACAAAAGAAAGGGGAGTGTTCGATTCGACACTCCCCTTCTTCGTTTGGGTCTACTTTTTCTTTAGAGGACGACGTTACAGGCCTAAGGTGTCGTCGTTTTCTAAGCACGGCACCGAGTCGGTTGCTTCCACCGTCATCGAGACTTTGCCCCCGAGCACTTCAATGGCTTCCACCAGGGCATCAATCTTGGTGTTGTGGGTTAAGTCCATCAAACGCGTCACTTCTTGGTGGCGCACCCCTAAGTGCGCGGCCAAGCGTCGGTGGGACACCTTGTGGAGCTTCATCAAACCAATGAATTGGAGTTTCGTGGCGTGTGACACGGAGAGGGTATGAAGGCACTCGCCTGCGTGTGCGCGGCGGGCTTCTGGGACGAGCCCCGCCGTTAAATGCGCCATGAGCCCCCCAATCAAAGCGTCTTCGAGTAAGGGCGCCAAGGCGTCAATCGACGGGGCACGGGCGGTGGCTTGCGGAAATTGCACAAAGCGCGCCACGTAGTAGCCCGCACGGTCTCGCTCAAGGGTGTAGGGGTACGCGATGGGAAGAATCATGGGGTAAAGAAAAAGGTTGTCGAAAAATAGGGGGACAATTCTTTAATTATCCGCGCGCCCAGCGAAAAGGCAACCGAAAGTGAGATGAAAAAAAAGACGCTTGAAGTCAGAAGACTTGCAAACGTCTAATTTCGTTGATGGTGCCCGGAAGAGGACTCGAACCTCCACGCCCGTTAAGGCGCCAGCACCTGAAGCTGGTGCGTCTACCAATTTCGCCATCCGGGCACGATCCGCTGTCATCGAAAAGATGACCGCTAAGAAAACGAATTATGCAGATTCAGAGTACACTTGTCAAGAATGTCGAACGAAAAAACGCCCGAGAACTCGGGGGTTAGCGCGAAGTGGACTCGGTCCCTTTGGCGGTGTGATTCGACTCAATATGGAAATTATGCAAAAAACGAATACGAACAAAAATAAAAAAGCCTACGGCCGCTCGAAGAAGCGCGCCGCTGGCATGAATGATGTGAAAGACGGAGTGATGACTCCGCAAGTGGAAAGCGAGGTCTTTGCCTACCTCGAAGGGCTTCGCGCCGCGATCTCCACCGGTCGCTTGGGCGCTTATATGCGTGATGCCTGGGGGTTAGCTCGCCATCAGGTCAAGGACCTTTTAAAGAAGGCCTACGCAAGCCACGTGATTGACGCCAATGGGAACTATGTGGTCCCTGTTGAGCCTGAATTCTTTGAGGGCACGCTCCTCAAGATGGATCCGGAAGCGAGCCTCTTTTTAGTGAAAACCGATGCGGGTGAGACGATTAAAGTCCGCTCGCAGGGTCGTCTTGACTTTATCCCGGGGGACCGCGTGGTGTTAGAGCCGCGTGTTGGGGATGAAGGGGACGATGTGAAGGGCTTGTTGGTGGGCTTAGCGCACCGCCGCTTCACGTGGGTATGCCGTCCGACCCAGACCTATGAAGGGTTGGTGATGGCACCCGTGAAAAATAAAGAGTCGGGCTTTGTCCTTTTTGTGCCGGAAGCGCTTGAAGGTCAAGTCTCCGACATGCGCGCCACCTATGCCGTGGACGTCGAAGATCAACTGCCCGCGGACTATACCCGTGCGGACATTGCGAACGACACCTGGCTCAACAAAACCGAGATGCCCACGTTGGTTGCCGTTCGCTTAATGCAAACGAAGGGCAATAGTGCGGATCGCGAACTCGAAATCGCTGCGGTTGAGCATTTAATCCCGATTGATTTTTCGCCGGAAAGCTTAAAAGAAAGCGAAGCCTTACCTGATAAGGTGCAAGCTAAAGACCGTCGCGGTCGTGAAGATTTGCGAGACCTCCCCTTTGTCACCATTGACGGGGAAGATTCCCGCGACTTTGACGATGCGGTGTGGGCTGAAAAGCGTGAAGACGGCTCTTGGCGCTTGTTGGTCGCGATTGCGGACGTGAGCCACTATGTGAAGCCTGGCTCCGCCTTAGAGCGTGATGTGCAGAGTCGTTGTACGAGCGTCTACTTCCCGACGTCGGTCGTGCCGATGTTGCCCGAAAAGTTAAGTAACGGTCTTTGCTCGTTAAATCCCAAGGTGGATCGTTTAGCGATGGTCGCCGACATCCCCGTGAGCAAAAACGGGGTGATCGATGAAAAGGGCGCTACCTTCTATAAGGCGGTTATTAAGAGTGCTGCGCGTTTAACGTACACGCGGGTGGCCAATGTGCTCAACGGCGCCACCCCCGAGGAAGAACCGTTAGAAGGGCGTCGTGCGGAGATTCAAACGCTCTATGGGCTCTACTTAGCGCTTCGTCGTCAGCGTACGCGTCGCTTTGCCTTGGACTTTGAAACGGAAGAAACGGCCGCGGTCTTTAATGACCAGGGCGACATCATCGACTTTAAGGTCCGTGAACACAATGACGCGCACCGTTTGATTGAAGAAATGATGTTGGCGGCTAACGTCTGTGCCGCGAAATTCGTGATGGCGCATCACCGCGATACGCTCTATCGCATCCATGATCAGCCAGACGAAGAACGCGTCTTTGAATTGCGTAAGGGCTTAGCCCCCTTTGGGATCACGTTAACGGACATGAGTCCTGAGGCGATTGCCCAGGTGATTGAAGAAAACCGTGATCAGCCGACGGTGCAGACGATGATTCTGCGCACGATGGCGCGCGCGGAGTATTCGCCGGAAAATATCGGGCACTTTGGCTTGCAGTATGAGCACTATGCGCATTTCACGAGCCCCATTCGTCGTTACCCCGACTTGCTCCTTCATCGTGTGATTAAGGGCATCTTGTCGCGTCGCAAGTACCACCCCGAATTGGAATTGGAAGAAAGCCGATTCCATCTCTCCCGCCACACGGAACGTGTGCGTGAGTCGGAGGCGGAGCGCAATCGCGTCAAAGACAAAGCAGGGCGTGAGCGCCCCGTCGATCCCGATCGTCCGATCTGGCAGGAATTGGGCATGATGTGCTCGGTGGCAGAACGCCGTGCAGATGATGCCACGCGTGACGTGATGAATTACCTTCAGTGCGAATGGATGGTGAAGCACCGCCGTGAGCGCTTTGAAGCAAGCGTCACGGGCGTGATTGACGCAGGCGTCTTCGTACGCTTAGAAGGCAAGTCCATTGAAGGCTTTGTGCACGTCTCCAAACTCGGTCAAGGGGAATGGTTCCAGCGAGACGGTAACCGTTTCGTGGGCGAATACGGCACCACCATGGAATTGGGCGACACCGTTTTGGTGCGCTCGGAGGAAGTGGACTTGGAAAAGCGCCGCATGTCCTTTGTGATTGATCGCAAGCTCACCAGCGTGCACGGGGATGATGTGAAAACGCGCACCCGTACGGAAAAGCCGCGCCGTGAAAAGCGTCGTCAAGAGCCCGTCATGATTACGCCGCCCGAAACGGACTTTGGGTGGTTAAGTCAAGAAGAAGCCCATGAAAAGGCTCGCCGTTGGGCGAAGAGCGTCGGCGCCACCTCGGCCAAACGCTTTATGGATGCCGTGGCGGACGCGTGGGATACGATGGAATCCGACGAGCGCAGCATCGCTTACCAGTTAGTCGCCTACGTCGAAACCTGGGAAGTGGCTCGCAAGAAGGGAACGCGTGTGCCGCCCCTGTTTGATAAGGACGAGCCCTTGGTGCGAGAAGCACCTGAGGAAGCGCCTCGCCCAAAGAAGACGGTCACGGCAAAACCCAGTCGCGTGGCCGCCGCGCCCAAGCCTTTAAGTAAGGCGGAAGCGAAAGCCCTCAAGCAAAAGCGCTTGGATGAAAAGCGCCGCCAGAAGGCCCAGCGCCGTCAAGGGAAACGAAAGCCCCGTCGATAAACGGCGAAAACCCAAAAGGGGGGACCTCGAGTCACCCCCTTTTGGTGTTAACCCGTTACAATGAGGCGACATTATTTATTGCCGACTGGTTTGAAGAAAGCCGTTCAGAAAAGAAGCGCCTTTTTTCATGCCCGTTTTAATTGAAGAAAAAGACATTACCGTGAGCCAAAACACTGTTCTCTCCGGCTTTCATGCCGTGAGCGCCCGTCTGAAGATGGACCCCGAAAGCATTTCTGTTGTGTACGTTGATCCGACGCGTAAAGACCGTCGTATGCGTGAAATGCGTGAAAAGTTAATCGCCGCCAATGTGCGTGTGATGAATGCCGATGACCGTCGTTTGACGGGGCTTTGCCCGAACGTTCCCCATCAGGGGATCGTGGCCTTGGCTGAAGAAAAGGCCCCCACGTTAGACTTCCACACCTTGTTGGATAGCATCACGGAGGACACCCTCCTCTTGATTTTGGATGGCGTCACTGACCCCCGTAACTTTGGCGCGTGCTTACGTGTGGCCGATGCCGCGGGCGTGCAAGCCGTGGTGGTCCCGCGTGACCGATCCGCGACGATGACGCCGGCGGCAGCCAAGGCTGCTGCGGGTGCTGCGGAAACGGTGCCGGTCGTGCCCGTAACGAACTTAGCCTCTGCCATCATGGAATTGCGTGATGCGGGCGTGCTCGTGGTGGGGACCGCTGGGGAAGCCAACCAGAACATTTACGACATCCAACAAAATCGTGCCTTTGCCTGGGTCTTGGGTGCGGAAGGCGACGGTCTTCGTCAGTTGACCCGTAAGCGCTGCGATGAACTCGCGAGCATCCCCATGGCAGGCGCCGTGGAAAGCTTGAACGTGTCGGTCGCGAGCGGCATCTGCTTATTTGAAACGGCGCGTCAGCGTCGTGTGGCGAAGTAATTTCGTCCGCAAAAAAAACGAAAAAGCGAAAAAAAGTTGAGGGCCTCGCGATACGCATTGCGAGGCCTTCGTTTATAATGCTCCTCTTTCGTTTGTACTAACACGGGCGACACGCAAACGAAAAACTTGAAGATTAGGTTGTGCAAACGACTTCGCCTTCAGGTAAAATGTCGCCCTTTCTGTCCTTGCTACACCAGAATAGACGCTCTGGGTAGTTTTTTCCGTAAGGAGGCCTAATGCGTCACTATGAACTTTGCATCATCGTGCACCCTGATCAGAGCGAACAGGTTCCCGCGATGATTGAACGTTACAAGACTCTCGTTGCTGAACAGGGCGGTCAGATGCACCGCGTTGAAGACTGGGGTCGTCGTCAGCTCGCTTATCCGATCGAAAAGCTCGTTAAGGCTCACTATGTTCTTATGAACATCGAGTGCACGGGCGAAACGCTCGCCGAAATCGAAAACGGTTTCCGTTTCAACGACGCTGTTCTCCGTCATCTCACGATTAAGACGAAGAAGGCTGAAACGGCTCCCTCCCCGATGATGAAGGTCGTCGAGAAGGAAGAGGCTAAGAAGGTTGCCGCTGAAGCTGCTGCTGAAGCTGCCAAGGCTGAATAAGCCCTTCACGTTTCGACTCACGAATTTTCTTTGGACGTTCACGTGAACGTTGTTCAAATCACAGGCCGTCTCGTTGAGCGCAGTGAAACGCGCTTTACTTTGACTGGGGTGGAAGTCTTTGAAGCCAAGCTTCGACACCACTCTGAACAAGTTGAGGCGGGACAAACCAGAATCCTTGATTTTGAGTTTCCTGTACTCGCTTACGGTGAGTTAGCACATCAGTTAAATGATCAGGCACTCGGTGCCGAGCTAACCCTCAAGGGCTTTTGGGCCCCCCGTTCCAAGCGTAGTCAACGTTTGATCGTCCACATCACGGATTATATTTAAGGAGCTAATTATGGCTTTCGGTGCTAAGGGTAAGGGCAAGCCCCGTCGTCCCCAGCAAAATTCGCTTTTCAAGCGTAAGAAGTTCTGCCGTTTCACGGTTGAGAACGTTGAACAGATCGACTACAAGGATGTTGACACGCTTCGTGATTTCATCCAGGAAAACGGCAAGATCATGCCGGCTCGCTTAACGGGTACGAAGGCTCGCTATCAGCGTCAGCTCGACACCGCTATCAAGCGTGCTCGTTTCCTCGCCTTGTTGCCGTACACGGACAACCAGTAATCGCCTAGGAGATAATTAAATGCAAATCATTTTGCTCGAAAAGATTGTTCACCTCGGCGAACTCGGTGACATCGTCAAGGTTAAAGACGGCTACGCCCGTAACTACTTGATCCCGACCGGTCGTGCTAAGCGCGCTACGAAGGCTGCTATCGCTGAATTCGAAGCTCGCCGTGCCGAACTCGAAAAGGCTCAGGCTGAACGCGTTGCTGCCGCTCAGGCTCTCGCTGACAAGATCAACGGTGGCGACATCGAAATCTCCAGCAAGTGTGGTGTTGACGGCCGTCTCTTCGGTTCCGTTACCAACGCTGACATCGCTGCTGCGCTTGACGCCAAGTACGACGTTCAGATCAAGAAGTCTCAGGTTCGCACCCCGTTGGGCGCGATCAAGGCTGTTGGTGAATACGTCATCACGATCGGTCTCTTGACGGACGTGACGGCCGACATCACGGTCAACGTTGTGGCTGACGCCTAATTCGCAAGAATTAACGCTTCATTAGGGGGTGGTTTCATCCCCTAAACCGCGACAAGTCCTTCTTTCCACGTGTGGGAAGAGGGACTTTTTTTCGTCCGTCAATATCCTGAGCTAGCCACCCCGCTAACCACTAAATAGCGGATTTGTACCCCCTTCTTTCCCTTTCTTTGGTATGCTTGAAGGATTCATTCAGCACAGGTATACGCTCAGGCGTACAATTACCCCTCACGCGTTGTTGAATTTTTCTTCTCGTTTTCGGAGTCCCTATGGCAGAACCTGTCAACACTGAGGTTAAAACCCCGCCCCACAGCTTGGCGGCGGAGCAATCCATTTTGGGTGGTTTACTCTTTGACAATCGAGCACTGGAATCGATTGTGGACGTGGTGCGTGCGGATGACTTCTACTATCCCAAAAACGCCACGGTCTTCCGTGTGATTGGGGACTTGATTCACAATGGCCAACCCGCGGACGTGTTAACGGTTTTTGAAGAACTCAAAAAGCGCGGGAAAGACATTGAATGCGAGGGGCTCCCGTACTTAAACCAGTTGGTGGATAACACGCCGTCGGCGGCCAACATTCGTCGCTATGCGCAGATCGTGCACGAAAAGAGCATTCTGCGTGAGTTGATGACGATTGGCGACAAGATGATCCACTCGGCCGTGAACCCGGCTGGGCGTGAAGTCGACGAAATCTTGTCCGATAGCGAACGCATGGTTTTAGCCATTAACGAGCGCAGTGGCCAAGGCAAAAAGGGCTTTCAGAACATGGGCGAAATCGTGGACTCCTTAGCGGGACGTCTCGTGGAGCTCTACCAAAATAACGACGGCTCGGAAGTCACGGGCGTACGCACGGCCTTTCCCAATTTGGATAACGTGACGGCAGGCTTTCAGCGTGGCGACTTGATCATTGTCGCGGGGCGCCCTTCGATGGGTAAAACCACGCTCGCCATTAACATCGCCGAAAACATTGCGGTGGGGCAAGAATTGCCCGTGGCCATCTTCTCCATGGAAATGGGGGCCGATCAGATCGGGATGCGTATCATCAGTTCGATCGGCAACATTGACGCCCAGAACTTACGTAAAGCGCGCTTGTCGGACGAGGATTGGCGCAGTTTCGCGAAAACCGTTCAGCGCTTAGAAAGTAAACCCATTTACATTGACGACACCCCGGGGCTTCGTGTCACGGAGTTGGCGAGTCGCGCGCGCCGTCTGGTGAATCAAACGGGGCCCTTGTCCTTAATCGTGGTCGACTATATTCAGTTGATGAGTGGTCGTGGAGGCTCGGACAACCGTTCGACGGAACTCTCGGAAATCTCCCGAGGGCTTAAAGGCTTAGCCAAAGAACTCAACTGCCCCGTGGTGGTGCTCTCTCAGCTCAACCGTGGTGTGGACGCGCGTGACAACAAGCGTCCCCGCATGAGTGACCTTCGTGAATCGGGCGCTATCGAACAGGATGCCGACGTGATCATGTTTATTTACCGTGACTACGTCTACAACAAAGAAACCGAAGTCAAAGACATGGCGGAAGTCATTATCGCCAAGCAACGTAACGGTCCGATTGGGACGGTGCGTATGGTCTTTAAGGGCGGTAACACCAAGTTCTTGCCCTGGGACGGCGATACGGGCTATTGGGAAGGGGCGCTTTAATGGAAACGCTTCAGACCTTTTTCTCCTCAATCGACCCCGTCTCAGTGCTCTGCTACGTGGGCGCGCTCTTTGCCATTGTCGTGGGCGTCATTGGGTGCGTGATTCCCGCTTTGCCTGGGCTCCTCTTCATTGCCCTTGGCGGCTTTTTGGCGGCCCTTCCTGGCGACTTCAATGTCGTGGGGACGTGGACGCTCGTGAGTTTAGGTGTCATGACGCTCTTAGGTTTTGCGATTGACGCCTTGAGTCAGAGCTTAGGTGCCCAAAAAGTGGGCGCGACGCGCGCGGGCATCATCGGATCCATCGTCGGGACCTTTGTGGGCGTTTTCATGGGCGGCTTAATTGGGATCTTCTTCATGCCCTTTGTGGGGGCAGTGATTGGGGAACTCATCGGTAAGGCTGATCTCATCCAAGCCGGTCGCGTGGGCGTGGCCACCTGGGTGGGTTTAGTGGTGGGCACGGCCCTCAAAGTCGCGCTCGCCTTCATGATGATTGGCCTTCTTATCTACGACTTTCTCGTCTTTAGTTGATTTCTTTTACAAGCCTCACGAATCCGTGGGGCTTTGTTTTAGGTTAGGCGCTTGAAATTCAGGTAGGATTGACCCAATATGAGTACAGTGTTTTTCCAACATTGAATTTGCTTTTTTTCGAACCCCCTTTTTAGGAGGCGAAAGGCTTAGGGCGTTTGCCCTTAGGCTTTCCAAACGGTATGCACTATATTTCGACGCGCGGCAACGAAACGCCCCACTCGCTCACCGATATTCTCTTTAAGGGCTTTGCCGAGGACGATGGTTTATTTGTTCCGGCCGAGTACCCGAAGGTTGACACCGAAACCTTGCGCTTATGGCGCGGCCAGAGCTATGCCGCCCTGGCCTATGAGGTGTTGCACCTCTTTGCGCCTGAAATCCCTTTGACGGACCTCTGGCGCTTGTGTGCCGAGACCTATCAGGGGCAGTTCTTCCAGCACGGGCGTGATTCTTTCAAGTCGGAAGAAATCACACCGACCACTTGGCTCCATGACAACGTGGGCCTTCTTGAGCTCGCTAACGGGCCGACGCTCTCGTTTGACGACGTGGGTATCCGTTTGCTTGCCAAGTGCTATGAAAAGGAAATTGGTGGGTCTCACAAGGGCATGACGCTTTTTGGCGCCACGACGGGCGACATGGGCGCAGCTGCTCAAGCCGCTTTCGGTGACTTAGAAGGCGTCAAGCTCGTGCTCCTTTCGCCTAAAGGCCGTATGTCGGGCTTCCAGGCGGCGCAACTCTATTCGTGCGACGCCGAAAACGTCATCAACTTAGAAGTCGATGCCACGTTTGATACCTGCCAGGAAATCGTAAACCGCATCATGCAAGATCGTGAGTTCGTGGAAAAGCATGGCCTTGCCTCCGTGAATTCCGTGCTCTGGTTACGTATCGCCGCGCAGGTCGTTTACTACTTCTGGGCCTACTTACAGGCCACGCACAACTGCACGGAAGAAGTGGTCTTTGCGATGCCGGGCGGCAACTTCGGTAACGCCTACTCCTGCTGGGTTGCTAAGCAAATGGGGTTGCCCATTCTTCGCATTATCGTCGGCACCAATGAAAATGACGCCTTGGATCGTTTCTGGCGCACCGGGACCTATCATCCCAAGCCCGTGACGGAAACCTTTGCGACGAGCTCGCCCTCGGCTGACATTTCGCGTGCCGCTAACCTAGAGCGTTTCCTCTTTGACGTGTTGGGCCACAATGGCGCCCGCATTTCGGAATTGATGCATCAGTTGACGCACGATGGGGAATTTACGCTCCGCCCTGACGAATTCTCGAAGTTACGTCGTTCGGGGATTGCCTCGGGCACGTCGGACCACCATAACCGCTTAGAGATCATTGAAAACATGCATCTCGAGTACGATGCCGTGGTGGATCCGCATACGGCGGATGCGCTCTTCTCGGGGATCTATTTGCATCCCGTGGGCGTGAAGACGATTTGCTGCGAAACGGTGAACCCTGTGAAGTTCCCGGCCATCATTAAGCAGGCGACGAACTGCTCCGTGGAAACGCCGGACGACTACAAGGACATCTTTAAGCGTGCCCGTCATGCGGAAGCGATCCCCGCGGATGAAGCCCAGATTCGCGCAAAACTCGAATGCGTGACGTCGGATCTTTGCCCCTTGAGGTTAGATCGATGAGCGAGCCTCGTACCGTTGGTTTTATCGGGCACTCGGGCTCGGGAAAAACGACGCTCGCCACCGAAGTGACGGCCCTCTTAACAAAAAAGGGTCGTCGCGTCGCGGCGGTGAAAAATGCGCATTGTGGGTTTGAACTCGATAAACCGGGCAAGGACACCTACCGCTATAAAGAAAAGGGCGCACGTGAAGTGATCGTTCGAACGGACGATCGCTGGGCGTTAATGGTGGAAAGTGAGACCAAGCCCGAGATTGATCACTTGCTCACGTACTTTAGCCAGGCGGACTGCATTATTGTCGAAGGCTTTAAAAACGAGGGAAACTTCCCTAAAATCGAGGTTAGACGTGCGGGGGTGAGTGACAACTTCCCCTTGCTTTTCCTGACCAATGCCGATGTGGTGGCCCTAGCCACGGATGACCTGACGGGCGACGTGGCCCAAGAGGCTCAAGCTCGTGGCCTTACGCTCCTCGACATCAACGACCCTCAGGCCGTTGCGACCTTTATTGACGACAAAGACTCATGATCACTTATCAAGAAGCCTTAGCGGCGCTCTTAGCGGATGCTAAACCCATTGAAGGCACGGAAGTCGTGCCTTTGCTCTACTCGACCGGGCGCGTGCTCGCTGAAGATGTGGCCAGCCCCATTGCGGTGCCGGGCTGGGACAATTCCCAGATGGACGGCTATGCCGTGCGTGTGGCGGATTTAGCCCAAGCCTCCGACGAGAACCCCGTTACTCTCCCGGTTTCTGATCGCATCCCCGCGGGTGCCGTGGGTCGTCCTTTGGAAGCGGGCACCTGTGCGCGTATCTTTACGGGCGCGCCCATGCCCGAAGGCGCAGACGCTGTCGTCCCGCAAGAGCTCGTTGAAAAGCTCGAAAACGGTGCCCAATTTAAAGCCCCCATCAAGGCAGGGGCCTGGATTCGTCGCCGTGGTTGCGACGTGGCGCAGGGGCGCGTGGTCTTAAAGGCGGGTGAACGTTTAACGCCGGCCGCCATCGGTATGCTCGCCTCCATCGGGCGCGCTTACGTGACGGTTTACCGTCGTCTTCGTGTGGGGATTTTCTTCGCCGGTGACGAACTCGTGCAGCCGGGCGAACCGTTGCCGCCGGGTGGCATCTACAACTCCAACCGTTTCATGATCCGTTCGCTCTTGGTGACCTTGGGCTGTGAAGCGATTGACTTGGGGAATGTGCCCGATACGTTAGAGGCCACCGTGCGCGCCTTTGAAAACGCCGCCACGAGCGCGGACGTCATCCTCTCGACGGGTGGCATGAGCGTGGGTGAAGAAGACCACGTCAAGGCCGCTGTGGAAGCCTTAGGGGAACTCAATGTCTGGCGTGTTCGCTTGAAGCCGGGCAAACCCCTTGCCTTCGGTAAGGTCAAAGACGTGCCCTTTATCGGGTGCCCGGGTAACCCCGTCGCGGGCTTCGTCGTCTTCTTAATGATGGCGCGTCCCTACCTCTTAACCCGTATGGGGTTGACCGACATCGATGTGAAGCCCCTGCGTGTGCGTGCTGACTTCGAGTGGACGGTTCCTGGTGAACGACAAGAATTTGTGCGCGTTCGCCGTAACGACCAGGGTGGGTTAGATCTCTATCCCACGCAGAATTCGCAAGTCTTGAGTTCGTGTGCTTGGGCAGACGGCTTGGTGGATATCCCCGTGAACGGCACCGTCCAGCAAGGCGACATGGTGGACTACTATCCGTTCTGCCAATTCTTTGCTTAAAGCCCCAACAGGACTTACAGCAGTCAATTAATCCAATAAGAAAGGAGACCTCATGGTCAAGGTTTTGTACTTTGCAATGTTGCGCGATGCGATCGGCAAAGCAGAAGAAACGATGGAGTTGCCCGAGGACGTTAAAACCGTCGAGCAGTTCATGGACTTTTTAGTGGCCAAGGGTGAGCCCTATGCCAGCGCTTTAGCCAATCGAAAACGCGTGCGTGCGGCCATTAACCAGACCATGGCGTTAGCCGATACGTCCGTCGTGGGCGCAACGGAAATTGCCTTGTTCCCGCCGGTGACGGGGGGCTAAGGCATGCAAAAGACGATTATCGTCAGCACGGACGACTTTAGCCTCGAGGCGGTCACCCGCCAGATGCGTGAAACGTGCCCGGGCGCCGGTGCCATTGCCAACTTTGTGGGCGTGGTTCGTAACCGTAACGACGGCGACGAAGTCTCCGTCTTAACGCTTGAACACTATCCCGGCATGACGGAAAAGAGTTTGAGCGAAATCGTGGACGCGGCCGCTAAGCGCTGGTCGTTGGACGCGGTTTACGTGCACCATCGCATTGGTCCCATGACCGTGGGCGAGCAGATTGTGCTCGTTGCGGTAGCCTCTCCGCACCGTGGTGAAGCCTTTGACGCCTGTGAATACATCATGGACTGGTTAAAGACGGAAGCCCCCTTCTGGAAGAAGGAAACGACGCCTGAGGGGGAACGTTGGGTGGATGCGCGCGAAAGCGACGAACACGCTAAAGCCAGCTGGGGGGATCGCTAACCATGATGACCCGAGACGGGGCGATTCTCTGGGTAATGCTCAGTGTCGGAACGGGGGCGGCCATCGGCGCCATGATTCGATGGCTCCTCTCCTACCAACTCAATGACAAGTTGTGGCTCCCATTGGGGACCCTGACCGCGAACTTAGTGGCCGGGATCCTCATAGGCGTCGTCGTCGCCTGGCTCTCGCACAACCCGTCCGTGTCCCCGCTGGTGCGCTTATTCTTGATCACCGGTTTTCTTGGGGGGCTCTCCACGCTCTCGACCTTCTCGGTGGAGTCGTTAACGCTCCTTTACCAAGAGGCCTACTTAAAGGCGCTTTTCCACATGGGGGTTCACATCTTGGGCACCCTCATGATGACGGCCTTAGGGGTGGCGATCGGGCATCGTCTCTTTGGTTAGACCAATCAAAACGAAAAGAACCGCTTCTCTTTTAAAAGAAGCGGTTCTTTTTCTTTAAGGGGGTGACGCCCTCTTTTTTCGTGCCGTTTTTACTGCTGGCGGGTCTTATCCATATCCAACGCAAAGGTCGTCATGTCGAAGGTCCCCGAGGCGGTGAAGACCCCGTTTTGGTAGACGCCAATCCCTTGGTTAATCATGGATTGCAGATCGCTTTCTAACTCGTAGGCGGCTGGGAAGAGGTTCTTGTTAATGACGAACTTCACCTTGAGGTTACGGTCTTCCATGGGGGTGGCTTTGACTTCAGAGCGCTTCCCATCGACCTTCACATCCATATTGAAGTAGGGCACTAACTTGAGCGCACGAAGGACCGTTTGGTCAGGGGAAAGCACGTTCATCTGAGCGAGCGGGACCGGGTCAAAGAGCATTTGCGTGGCTAAGTGGAAGGCTTCGTAGTCAAAGGCCGCTTCAGGTCGACCGTTAGACGTTAAACGATCCATCGTAAATTCCACACTCTGACCCACGAGCGTTTCGACTTCCTTAACACGGGGGTCTTTGCCCGGCTTTTGCACGAGGTTGAGTTTGAGCCCGTTGGCGGAGATCGCATCCGACCCTTGGCTCAACGCGATTTGCTTCACGTCCAGGCCGATCTGGGTGTCGAGTTGGTCATCGACGTTGACGTTACTCGTCACATCCACGCCCTTGATGAGGTAGCGCACGCCCCCGTAATTCAAGTCCAGCGCGTCCATCGTCATGTGCAGGCGCACCGTGTCCTTGAAGGGGGAGGCATCCGCTTCAAACACAAAGTGGGGCACGCTCTTTAAGGCTTGTGCGGCTACCAATAAATCAAAGCCCTGGGCTTCTTGTTGCGTAAGTTTGAGGTGCGTCCCCAAACCAAAGTTCGCCGTCCCGTCGTAGACCGCGAGGGGCTGACCGCCCGCGACAAAGGACACCTTCACGCGGTCGGAGAAAAAGCCCGACTCCACGAGGTCAACCTTCGTCTGGAAGGGCAAGAGCCCAGCCATGTTGTTGCTGTTTTGTTGGAATTGGGCCAGTCCCTTTTCAAAGGCGGCCTTGTTTTCGTGCGCACTATAGAGGTACCCCCCCATGGCCACGGCGATTAAAGCAGAGAGACCAATGGCAGCGTTACGCGTGCCTTGGGACTTTGAGACGGGTTTATCAGTCATAACGATTTGAAAGAAAAGAAATCAAAAAGGGGAACGTCGTCCCCAAAACACTTGAGTGGGGCTTCAGCGCCCCTCGTATCCGTGAAGAAAATGGGCGTTAACTCCATTGCGTTAACACCCATTTAGAGATAACTAAAGCTTAATACAAAGACGGGGCTTTAGGGCAAAGAAAGCGTCATGGTGCCGTCTTTAAAGGTGGCTTTCGTCGAGAACAGGGTCCCGTCGAGCTTCCCTTCCCCCGCTTGGGCACGGTCTTCCAATTGCCCTAAAAGGTCAGCCGCCGGCTCCTTCGGGAGGATGTTGGGGTCAACGTCCACCATAAAGTTGGCGCCCAGCATCGTGAAACTCGGCTCCGTAATGGCCCCCGTCACGGCAAATCGGGCTTCCCCATAGTGGCCGCTCAACTTAATGCGATCGACGGACTGGGCATTTTCCACCACTAAGCGCTCTAATTCGCCTGAGGCCAGCAATTGGGTGAGGGAGGGCAACGCCTTAAAGGTCACCACGCCCGTGGTATCCAATTTGTCACTCATTAAGAGGGTGGTCGCCGCCGTCACGTCAGCGTTCGTGGCGTCGAGTCGAATCCCTAAGGTCTTGGCAACCGCATCGAGCCCAAAGTCGGCATTAATCGTGCCAAAGCTCATCCCGTGGGAGGCGTCCCCTTCGCCCTTTAAGACCATGAGGCCTTTGCCGGCGACATTGACTTGAGCGTTACCCGTGCCTTCTTCCATGGAGAAGGTAAAGGTGACGTCATCGGCCCCCAGAGCGCGCGGTCCGATGTGACCCGAGAAGTGCTTTAAGTTCACGGTCCCCGAGAGGCGATCCGAGAACGGGGCAAAGGTCATCTTAAGGGTGCCTTCACTCTGAGAGCTAAAGCTTGCGGTCTCATACGGAACCGTATCGGGAATCGAAACGCTCTTTAATTGGAGGCTTGCACCCAGGCCAAATTTCGCGGCCCCTTCCCAACGGGCTTTCACAATGTCGCCTTCGGAGAGCTCCACAGAAATGTCACGTCCAAAAAAGGTGGGATTCGCGTCATTCACTGTTAAACGCACGGGGCTCCCAGCGTTTTGAGCGATGGCGTTAAGGGCGTTGGCGGTGTTTTTGGCCTTCATTAAGGCCGCATCAAAGGCTTGACCTTCTTGATAAACCAGGCCACCGAAGAAAAGGGCACCGAGCCCTGCTGTGCCTAAAAGGCCTTTAATAAGAGGAGAAGTCATTGAGTGTTCTCACTAGAAAGAGTTTGGTTACTTTGATTGTAAACACAATTCCTAGCCCTCCGAATCAGGCAAATCTCGGGGGTGTAACGAAACGTGGAGAAAGGGGGCACTAAACATACTTTGTAGCAATTAGCGCGATAGCAAAAACTTGAACTTTCCCGTTTCGTCTCCATATAGAGGGAAAGAAGGAAAGGGTATCGCCCCTTTCATGAGACTTGGCGTGAGGTTCGCTCCAGCGTGAGCCCTCACACAAGAAGGAGACGAATTGTTATGCGACAAGATAAATTAACCACCCAATTTCAAACGGCCTTGGGTGAGGCCCAATCGATTGCGCTCGCGCACGATAACCAGTACTTGGAACCGGTGCACTTAGCCCTGGCGCTCTTAGACGATGCGGACAATGTGAGCCGTAGTTTGTTGGAGCGCGCGGGGGTTCCCGTGCTTCGTGTGAAGAGCGCGTTAAAGGCGGCCGTTGAAGCCCTTCCCTCCGTGTCGGGCACGGGGGGTGAGGTGCAGGTTTCGCGCGATTTGATTAACGCGTTAAACCTCACCGAAAAAGAAGCCATGAAGCGAGGGGACACCTATATCGGAACGGAAATGTTCTGGTTGGCGCTCTGTGACGACAAGGGCCCGGCGGGTCGCCTTTTGCGTGAACACGGCTTAAAGCGTGACACCTTAGAAAAGACGATTGAACAGGTGCGAGGCGGTCAGACGACGGATAGTGCTGACGCGGAAGGGCAACGTGAAGCCTTGAAGAAGTACACGATCGATTTAACGGAACGCGCTCGCATGGGGAAATTGGACCCTGTCATTGGGCGAGACGATGAAATCCGTCGTGCCATGCAGATTTTGCAGCGTCGCTCCAAGAATAACCCCGTCTTAATTGGGGAACCGGGCGTGGGTAAAACCGCGGTCGTGGAAGGCTTGGCGCAGCGTATCGTCAATAACGAAGTGCCCGACAGCTTGAAGGGTAAGTCGGTGTTGTCCTTGGACATGGCCGGGCTCTTAGCCGGTGCCAAGTACCGTGGGGAATTTGAAGAGCGCTTGAAAGGGCTCTTAAAGGAAATCACGGCCCAAGAAGGGCGCATCATCCTCTTTATTGACGAACTCCACACTATGGTGGGCGCGGGCAAAACCGAAGGCAGCATGGACGCGGGCAATATGTTGAAGCCTGCTTTGTCGCGTGGCGAACTCCACGTCATTGGCGCGACGACCTTGGATGAATACCGCAAGTACGTTGAAAAGGATGCCGCGCTTGAACGTCGTTTCCAAAAGGTGATGGTGGATGAACCGACCGTTGAAGACACGATTGCTATTTTGCGTGGGCTCCAAGAGCGTTACGAAGCGCACCACGGGGTGGAAATTACCGACCCCGCAATTGTGGCGGCGGCGGAGCTCTCCAACCGTTACATCACGGATCGCTTCTTACCCGACAAGGCCATCGACTTGATTGACGAGGCGGCAGCCCGCGTCAAGATGGAAATTGACAGTAAGCCCGAAGTCTTGGATAAGCTCGATCGTCGACTCATTCAGTTGAAGATCGAACGCGAAGCCGTGAAAAAGGAAACGGATGACGCGAGTAAGAAGCGCTTCTTAGCGATCGAAGAAGAAATCGAACGCTTGAGCCGTGAATACTCCGACTTGGAAGAAGTCTGGAAGAAGGAAAAGAGTGAAGCCTTGGGCGCCAAGAGCGTGCGCGACGAAATCGAAGCCCTTCGCCATAAGATGGACGAATTGCGCCGTCAGGGGCAGTACGACAAGTTAGCGGAACTTCAGTACGGGGAACTCCCCAAACTGGAAGAACGCCTCAAAAAGGCCGAAGCCGCTGAAGGGGAAGATCGTCGACCGACGTTACTTCGCACCCAGGTGGGGGCGGAAGAAATCGCTGAAGTCGTCTCGCGTGCCACGGGCATCCCCGTGAGCAAGATGATGGAAGGGGAACGTCAGAAGCTTCTTCACATGGATGAAGCCTTAACGAAGCGTGTGGTCGGTCAAGAAGAGGCTGTGCGTCGTGTGGCTGAAACCATCCTTCGTAGTCGTGCCGGGTTGTCGGATCCTAACCGTCCTTACGGGAGCTTCCTCTTCTTAGGGCCCACGGGCGTTGGGAAGACGGAACTCACCAAGGCCTTGGCGGAATTCCTCTTTGATAGCGAAGACGCGATGGTGCGTATCGACATGAGTGAATTCATGGAAAAGCACAGTGTCGCGCGCTTGATTGGGGCGCCTCCGGGCTATGTGGGCTACGAAGAAGGCGGCTACTTAACGGAAGCCGTGCGTCGCAAACCCTATGCCGTGATTTTGTTGGACGAAGTAGAAAAGGCGCATCCGGACGTGTTTAACGTACTCCTGCAAGCCTTGGATGACGGTCGTATGACGGACGGTCAGGGGCGTACGGTGGACTTTAAGAACACCGTCATTGTGATGACGAGTAACCTCGGGGCTCACGAAATCCAAGCCAAGATCGGGGAACCGATGTCGGTGATTAAGGACGCGGTGATGGAAGACGTGAAGGAACACTTCCGTCCGGAATTCATCAACCGTATCGACGAAATCGTGGTCTTTAACGCCTTGGGTCAGGACGCGGTGCGCTCCATTGCCAAGATCCAGGTCGACAAGCTCGCCGATCGCGTGGCCCATCAGGGGATGGTGTTAGAAGTCTCGGACGCGGCCTTGAATCAGATCGCAACCGTGGGCTTTGATCCGCACTTCGGGGCACGTCCCTTGAAGCGTGCTATCCAGGACCACTTGGAAAATGCCTTGGCGCGACTCCTCTTGAAGGGTGAAGCCGCAGTGGGCGACGTCATCAAGGTGGACGCCCAAGGGGACGACCTAGCGTTTCACATTGAAAAGCTCAACTAAGCGCTAACCGCTTAGGGTTTTAGGGGTAACGGAATCGGGTATCGGAAACGACGCCCGGTTCCGTTTTTTTCATTTGGGGATAAACCCGCTTTTGCGTCAAGGGGTGACGCAGTCGAGCGCTCTCCCACTAGAGCACATCCCCAATCTTCTCTAGACTGGTTCTATAGCCCCCTTTTTCTTTCTAGCTTCCAGCGAAGGAGTTCTTATGACCACATCGCTTAAACCCATCACGATTGCGGTTGTTAGCGTCAAAACGAAGATTGGCGACGGACTTCGAGAGACCGTATCCCGTGGGTTTAGTTATATAGCCGATAGGGGGCATCAAGACTGGCTTCATGACCAGATAGAACTCTGCGCGGAGAACCCTCAGAAGGTGGATCCGGGCCAAACGCCAAAGATTCGCCCTGTGAACCTGCGAATCTTGAGCAACGCCCAGGAAGAGGACTCGGGATGGCTGTTAAGGGCAGGGCGCGAGGCCTTAGCGATGACGGGTTACGCCAGCTCACCGTTGACCGTGGAATTCGTGAGTTCAGACGAGGAATTGAGGGGCGTTAATTACTTCTTCGTTATGGGGGATGTGCCCGAGCCAGCAGAGCGTTTAAGCGATACAACGCCCTTATTCACGCGCGTCAAATTTGCCGATGTTCGGGTCTACGATGACGACGATGATGAAAACGGGAAAGGGATTATGGTGTTTGTGTGAGCACGGTCTTTTGGCCTTGTTTGTGGTCCGATTTACTCAATAAGGAGTTCTTATGACTAAATCGCTCAAACCCGTCACGATTGCAGTTGTTAGCGTCAAAACGAAGTTCGGTGATGAATGTTATGACGCGCTCTGTTATGTGATGAACTCTTTTGACTGCAAGCAGCCGCGAGATTGGCTCCAATGGTACATGGCGCTTTATGAACGTGGCCGTCCTACGTCAGAGGCGTTCGAAGAGCTCAAGACTCGCCCCGTGAACTTGCGAATTTTGTGCACCTCCATGGAAGAGGACTCGGAATGGCTTCTAAGGGGAGCTTACGAGGCCTTAGAGTTGACGGGGTGCTCATACGTGCCTATGACGGTTGATTTCGTGAGTTCAGAGGAGGATTTGAAAGATGTCGATTTCTTTTTCATTATGGAAGACATCACAGACCAAGAGCGGATATGGGGATCGACTCCTGCTTACACGCAAATCAGGTATGGGAATTGTTCCAGCTTCGGTAAAGGCTTTCTTTTGTTTTTTTGATCTCAGAATGGAGCCTTCTTGAGCGATCAGCGGAAGATGAAGAAATAAGACGAGCGATTTGTCCCTTTGCTCGTCAACAGACTTATCCAATAAGGAGAGAGTATGACGGCTCAACAACTCAAACCCACCACGATTGCCATTGTGGGGGCTACAACCCCTGTGGGACGTGCCTTGGTCATGGAATTGGCACGCGGCGAACTCACGGTGCTCGATCCGTTACTTCACAAGTTCGTTGACGGGCAAATGCGTGACCGTCAGACGCCTGAAGCTCTAGCCTTACGTCGAGACCGTCCGGTCACCTTGCGACTATTGTGTCCAGAAGCCCCCCAGCGCGATGGGAGCTGTTCGACATATGCCGACGACGACATCAACTTTCGCCGTATCGAAGAGGTCCCTCTTGAAAGGCGTATTCGATTCGCCGTTCAAAGCATGGTTAAAGAATTGGAAGCCGCGCCGTTTAGAGAGGTGAAGTTGACGGTGGAGTGCGCGACCTTAGAGACGCTTTTTGAAGGGGCGGACTTTATTTTCATTCTGGGCGCCGATCGAGGTGAGGAATTTACACCTAAGCCCGAAACCAAGGAAGGTGAAAGCAAAGAGGAACAGGGCGATCGCTACCTGGCGTATGCCAAGGCGCTGGATGAAACCGCGCCTAAACATGCCCGTGTATTAGTCGTTGATGAGGAAGCTGAGACCGGCAGCCATTTCAATGCCCTGTTGCTCTCGCGTCGCACGAAGCGCTTCCCAACGAAAAACATTACGGCCCTCTCGCGTTTTGAAGAAAATTTGGCGCGTCAATTTATGGCGAAATGTTTGGGCGTGGATGCGCGTGACATTCGGCAGGTGATCATTTGGGGAAATCACTCCGTAGTGTTTGACGGCTTCGGGTCTCGATCTTTTCGAAGAGATAGCTTGAGTACTTTTTTGGATGGGAAGATGTTCCGACGGGTGGAATCCTCATCAGATGAAAAGTTGGACGACTCTGAGCGCCTTCCTCCCCCGGAACGACGCCCTGATGATGTGCGTTTAATGGCAACCGTTCCCGCATCTGAAAACAACATTGGAAGTATGACGGATGTGTGGTTAAGCGCGGAACGTTTTCAGGTCGATGTACGTTACGCGGTATCTGATAATCCCGACCTTAATCCCGACGGAGGCAGTTATCCCCTTTGGCCCAACCTTTGTAAGGTACTCAATGAGGAAGAAGATAATGCGCCGCGACAAGAGTCGTGCCAAAAAGACAAAGTCGCACAATTTGTTGACGCCTTGCATTGGTACGTGCATCGTCGTGGCGTCTATCGAAATTGGGGTAATCGTTTAAGAGTTGCTAACGTTTTGAATTTAGCCCCAGTCCAGGCACGTGCCTGCGTGGATCATATGCATGATTGGCTCTATGGGACGGGGGAGTACTTTGTTTCGATGGTGGTGCACTCGAATGGGGATTACCCGTTGATCCATGCGGTGTATATAAGTCTTCCGTGTCGCCTGACCTTCAAGGGGGTTAAGGATGTGTGGCAGGGGGCAACGTATGAGGTGGTCAACAACCTTCAATTAACTGGACGCCAAAAGAAGTGGCTTATTCGTGAAGCCTACAGGTTGGCCGGCCCTAGAGAACGAGGATTCTACGAACCGTTGACGACGCGCATTAGTGCCCAACACTAGAAAGATAAGCTCGAAAACTCTGACCTTGATCGTTAACTGATTCTTCAAGGAGACCCTATGATGGCTCAACAACTCAAACCCACCACCATTGCTGTCGTGGGGGCCTCAACTCCCGCGGGGCAAGCCTTAGTGAAGGAATTGGCACGTGGTCAACTCACCGTGCTCGATCCGTTACTTCACGAGATCGTGGGCAACCAGGCCCAGGAGCGACTCACGCCAGAGGCGCAAGCCCTTAAACCCTTGCGACCCGTTGAGCTTCGTCTTTTGGGGTGTTCGAAGCCAGACTCGGTGTTTCAAGCGGCGTGGGACGTGATCACTGGCGAGTCTTCTGCCGATAGTCACGCGACGGCGGCGATGACGTGGAACTGCCAGGAGGCGCTTGATCCCGTCATTGAAACGGCCATGTACTTGAGTCATGGGGCGATCGACTTAACCGTTACGGTTAAAGGTTTGTCGGATCTCTTTACGGGCGCTGACTTCATTTTCATTCTTGGGGAAGACGCGTTTTTGTCTGAAAAGCCAATGAAGGCCAACGAAGACTATGAAGACGAAGAAGATGAAGATGAAGACGACTACGAGGATAGATGGCAGGCTCAATGTCGACGCTACCTCGACTACGCGCGCGCTCTTAATGCGTGTGCCCCCGCTCACGCACGCGTTGTAGTTGAGGAAGAAGACAGTGTCGGGATGGCTGAGCTCCTTAGCCAACGCGTTACGGCCATTTCGCCCGAGCAGATCACAGTCTCTGCGCGCTATGAAGAAAACGTAGTGAAGGTGGCGCTCGGTCGTGCGACGGGGCAACCCAGTGGGGTCATTGAAAATGTGGTGCTCTGGGGGACGCCTCAGGTGGGGCTCGAAAGTGCCTGGGGATTAATGCCAGAGGAGCGTGAGGAACGAGCCCAGGCCAAAGCCACGATGGACAAAAATTGGGGCAAGCGCCTAAAAGCCCTCAAGCCCTTGACGCGAAACAACGCAGCGCCACGCTATTCGCTCGAAAAAGCGTTAGCGGCCATTGGGGTTGACCCCGAATTCGTGTGCGACATGTATATGAATTCAGACAAGTGGCAGGTTGATCCCCGTTATGCCCAGGTCAAAGGGACAGACGCGGAGGGCTTGCCTCTTCCCATTTGGCCCAATTTTGAAGGAAAGGCCGTGGGCAGTACGCACGCCGAATCGAGGCGATACCTTCTCGAAAAGCTCCATTACAGCGTTTACTATCGCACGCCGCGCTATAAGACTGACCCCTCTATTTTTGAAGAACGAGCTCGCGCCCTCGTTCAATATATGCACGACTGGGTCTATGGGTGTTCGGACGACTTCGTTTCGATGGTGGTTCCCTCAAAAGGGGAATACGGTTTTGCCAAGGGGTGTTACTTTAGTCTCCCCTGTGAGCTGACGTTTGACGGAGTAGAGAATCCGTGGCAGGGTGCCACGTATCGAGTGGTGCCTAACCTGAAGACGGCAAGCAGCGACCAACGGACCTTCTTGGCGATGTTGTCGTACAGCCGTCACCTGGACTTTGAAAAGCTTCTTAACGTGACGAAAGACTGGCCTTAAGGCGCGGTTCTTGGGGCGGCGCGGTCTTCTTCACGCGTCGCCTTGAGGGCCATGCAGGCATTGGGTACTGCAAGGGCACAAGCCTTATCTAACCAGAATTGGGCTTGGGGTAAATTCTTCTGGGTACCAAAGCCTGTTAAGTAGCATTTCCCTAAACGATAAGCCCCTTCGGGGAGCCCACGGTTCGCGGCCGATCGATAAAAGGCAAAGGCTTGTTTGGGGTTGGGTGAGATGCGCTGCCCCGTGCGATAGAGGTGCCCCAGCATAAGGGACGCTTCCGCAATCCCGGCTTTATGCGCCGAGAGTAAGAGGGCGATCGCTCGAAGGGTGGCAGACTTCTCGGTGCTTTGCGCTAAGTAGAGGTGCGCTAAATCATAGTGCGCCAAGGGGAAACCGGCTTTCACGGAGCGCTCTAGCCAGCGTTGCGCGTTATCATAGTCGCGTGCCAGTAAGTACGCATGCCCCACTTCTTCTTGAGCACTCGCATCCCCCGCTTGGGCTTTCACTAACACGGATGGATCGAGCCCATACTGCGTCACTTGCGCTTCAATCCCTGTATCAAAACGAAGGGGAGGCATGGAGACCAGATGGCAACTCCCGTGGTTAAATAAGCGGTCAGGAAGAAGATCAGTACACCCAGTGACAGCTATTGTCACCAGACCTGTGACAAGTAAAGTTAGGGTACGCATAGCGGGTCACGAGTGTGGTTTGGCGGGTAGGGTCAGGGCAGTGAAACGCTGGATGGTCTTGAATAGTAATAGGTTTATTACTGCCCAATTGCCATTGTACTGAACACATTTTTGCCTGCCTCTAGGGGTTTTTATCAAAATGAACCTAGGATTTCCCCCGAGGTGAGGCCATCAAGCGGGCAAAAACCCGTATTCTTTGCGACAATTTTTCTATTAAGAAGTTCGTTAGAGTAGGAATGGACTTCGCCCTTTGATCTCCCTTCTATTTGACGGTCTCGTCAATGAGGACCCCAAAAACTATGACCAAGCTTTCTACTTTGTCCGCCACCCTTTTGAGTGCCTGTTTAGGCTTTTGTGCGTTAACCGCTCAGGCGGCGCCCGCTGACAGTCTCATCGCGAGCCTGCCCGCCTGTGACGCTACCTTCTTTAAAGCCGTGGCGCAGAATAAAGCCATCCCTGAGGCCATGAAACTTCATGAAGGGGATCGTGCCTACTTCAAGATTACGCACCATCCTTTGGATGTGATTCACTTTGAGAAGCCCTTAAAGGATGAGGGGCTCACGGTGACGGGCGTGTTGTTTAACGACGAAATCAAGCGCTACTTCGGGCTTCCCGATATGCACAGCCACTTCTGGGGTGTGTTGGTGAAAGAAGACTTTGAGAAGACGCTCTTAAAGCTTCGTAAAGACTGGGCTGACTTAGACGTGAACCACAGCACGGCCAGCATGAAGCCCGTTCGTCGTCAGAATGGTCACCCGGCCTGGGAACAATTTAATATGCCCGAAGACCGTCAGATGCCTGATTTTGGCGTCACGGAAAAGACCTTTGGTGTGATGCGCTATGGCGATGAAACCGCGATCGTTTGCATGATGCATAGCGCGGGCGGTCCCGACGAAGCCATCCTCAAGGACACCCGTCCTGACCTTCTCTTTGGTACCCCCAAGGTCACCATCACGGAACCCGCTGACGACCAGAATCGTCCCCATGTGACGGCTGAAGGCGTTAACGTGAAGACGGGTCAAATGAATAAGCCTGAAGAAAAGGCTGAAAAACCCGCCGCGAAGTAATTCAAAACCCTTCTCGCTCAAGGCGAGTGCGTGAGGCCTAAACTACGGGTTACCTACTCTATAACCAGCGGGATATAGAGTTAGTGCAAAA
>JAHHRF010000119.1 GCA_020025955.1 Sutterella sp. | reverse complement strand
GCTTAGGCACAAAAAACGCGCAACCCATCGAGGCGTTGCGCGTTTTTCTTGTTTTACTTCAGGAGCTTCGCGAAAGCTTCCGAATTTTGTTCCGCCACGGGCACATAGCGACCATCGGCGGTCTTCAAGACCCCGAAGGGAACGGAGCGACCCCCAGCACGACGGTAGATCTTGGAATTGATCCACACGGCTTCACGCTTTTCAAAGGGAATCACGAGGCGACGGGGATCGAGCCCCTTAAAGTCTGCGGACTTAAAGTTCGCCTCATGCGACAAAAAGGCCTTGTAAGGTTCAGGCGCCGTTAACATCGCCGCCCCTTGCTGTTCACTCCAGGGGTTTAAGACGGCCACCGGGAACCAGACCACATCGATCTGATCTTTAAAGGGTAAGAGCTGGTTATATTCCCAGACGCACCACGGGCACTGCGGGTCAAAAACCATGTAAAGGGATAAGCGCCCGGGTTTCCCAGGGAAATGAATCCCCGTGCCTTTGGCTTTTAATTCCTCAAAGAATTCTTCCGGATTAAAGTCCGTGGGGATATCGGGTTTCTTGGGCCACTTGGGCTTTTCGCCCGCGGCGTGGGTCGGGCTCATCAGCGTGCTCAGGCCTGCGAGCCCCAGGCCTTGAAGAAGGGTTCGGCGACAAATCGACATGGTGTGGTCTCCCTGTAGGGTCAAAAAAGTGCTCGGTGGCCGATCATGTCCACCTCGTTTATGAGAAGGATACTCAGAAAATCCCCCCTTCGAAAAGCTTTTTTTCATTGAGCTTGTGTAAGATTCTTAGCGCTTCACAATTTAAACGAAAAGGGGATTTGACCATGCGATATACCGATCGTCTTCATGCCCGAGCTCGCGCTCGCCACACCCAACTTTGCGTTGGGCTCGATCCTGATCCCCGTCGTTTTGCGGAGGGCCTCACGCCCGAGAATCTTTGGCGCTTTTGCACGGAAACCGTCACCGAAACGGCGCCTTTTGCCTTAGCCTTTAAGCCGCAGATTGCCTACTTTGCGGCGTTGCGTGCAGAGAGCCTTTTAGAAGAGCTCTGCGCCTTTATTCGCGAAACCGACCCCAGCATTCCGATTATTTTGGATAGTAAGCGTGGCGACATTGGGTCGACCGC
>JAHHRF010000118.1 GCA_020025955.1 Sutterella sp. | reverse complement strand
ATCACACTTAAAACGCAGTTCTAAACCACACTTTTGCTCCTGATGACAGAAAGGGACGTAACCTCGGGGGAGGCCGTCCCTTTCCTTTGCGCCCAAAAGAAAAGAGGCCTTCACGTGCGTGAAAGCCCCTTTAGAGAGGGTGCCCCTCAAGGCGATACCTGTTACACCTTGAGGGGACTTCATCAAGGATCCCTGCCCCCAAAGCAAGGGACCCTAATGATTCGTTAGAAGGTGTAGCGAACACCCACGGAGGCACCGTGCTCACGGTAAGCATTGCTGCCCGTCGTCACGGCGATGTTGCCCCAAACCTGAAGGTTCTTCGTGATCGTGGCTTCAAGACCCGCCTTCATCTGGATCTGATTGTCAGCGCCAGACTGCATCACTTGGTCGTTATTCATGCGAACGCCCATCTGACGGGTGTTATGAACCCAGTTGGCTTCCATGAAGGGCTTCACACCCACCGTGGTCTTGGGCTGGGCCCAAACCTTGACACCAACACGCGTCTGAAGGTTGCCGTTGCCCGTGGCTTCCACCGTCGTGCCACTGGCTTCTTCGTGCTTATCCGCGGTGACGTTCATGGAGACGATCTGGACCTTCGGTGCGACGAACCAATTCGTCTTTTCGGTGCTGGCAACCAAAGCCTGGTAGCCCGCTTCCACCGAAGCCGTTAAGCCCTGAGCCTTGACGGTTTCCTTCTCTAAGTCCTTACCGGCCACGTCCATGTTGAACCAGTTGTACTGAGCCCAAGCATCGACATAAGCACCGCCTTCATTCTGAGCGTTGGCTAACCACGTGGCATAAGCCCCAATCCCGTAACCCGTGACCGTACCGTCCGAGTAGTGCCCCGTCACCGAAGACGTGCTGGTATTGGTTTCATGACCCCAGTTACCCATGAGGCCAATCTTGGTGTTGCCCACCTGGGCCACGGTGCTACCCACCTGAACGACCTTGCGGTTAGCGCTCGTGGAGAGCTGGTCCGTGGAGTCATTCCACTTGACCTTGCCACCCATCACGCGAACCCAAGCGTCCTGGCTCTGATCAGGACCACCCTGAACGCGATCGTCCATGCTCATCACAAAGAGCGAATTGGCGGCCGCCATGTTGGCGATGTACGTCCCCGCTTCGGCACGAACAATGGGCTGAACCCCCGTTGC
>JAHHRF010000117.1 GCA_020025955.1 Sutterella sp. | reverse complement strand
GTATCAACAACACCCCATTCCAGATGGTGGCAACATCTTCGAAGAATCCTGGTTCAAGTATTGGACGCCTGACACGTTGCCCTCCAGCTTCGACGCTATGTGTGCCTCTTGGGACATGACGTTCAAGAACACCAATCACAGTGACTACGTTGTGGGTCAGGTGTGGGGACGTAAGGGTGCGAACTTCTATCTGATTGACCAGATTCGAGGTCGTATGGATTTCGTCCAAACGGCTTCGGCGGTTTTAGAGCTTTCCAAACGGCACCCAACCGTCACGCGTCGTCTGGTAGAAGATAAGGCCAACGGTACGGCCATCATCAGCGCTCTAAAGGATAAGGTTCACGGAATCGTTCCCGTAACGCCCACGGAGTCGAAAGAGTCGCGTGCGTATGCCGTGACGTCGCTCTTTGAGGCGGGGAATGTATTCTTGCCTAACCCTGAGTTAAACCCGTGGGTTAAACGTGAACTGTTGCCTGAACTACTTATGTTCCCAAGCGGGAAACATGATGACCAAGTCGACGCGATGACGCAGGCTTTAAACCATTTAAAGAACTCGGCTCCATGGATTCTCCATAAGTCGAACGTTGAAATTTTGAGAGGCGTTCTATGAGCGAAATTACTCCCGAACAAGCAAAGCCGACGCCTCACCAAGTGAGGCAATGGCTGGAAGACGGGCTGGCTGTCCCTCCTCGGACTGTGAACGCGTTTCAGTCTATCGAGAGCGTGCGTCAAGCATATGCTCCGCCGGTGACGAACGTTCCCGCAGAAAAGCGCGAGGCAGCACACCATGCGTTCGATAGCGCGGGTGGCTACGAGTCGATTTACAACTCCCTCACGCAACACGCCATTGAGCTTGGGCAATTCCCCATGGCGGGCTTCCTAGGCTACGGCGTGCTTCAGGCAATCCAACAAAACGGCATGATCCAAAACTGTGTGAAAACAGTTGCGGACGATGTGACGCGAGAGTGGATTAGCGTGACGGGCGGGAAAGACACTGATGACGAACGAGTAGAAGAGCTTCAGGGCTTGCAGGCTTCCAAATACGGACTGCAAGCCCTTTTTAATGAGGCTCAGACGACGACGGGGTTCTTAGGGGGTTGCTTTATCTACATCGATACTGACCCCAACGGTGACGACCCTGAGCACGACCCGAGCGAAGTCCTTCGAGTCTCTCCTGCCTCTGAAG
>JAHHRF010000116.1 GCA_020025955.1 Sutterella sp. | reverse complement strand
AGAAGGAAGCCGACAAGGTGGCTGGCATTGATCAGAAGGTCAACGCCATGCAGCCCAAGGTTGACTTGATTGACGGGATCAAAGCGGAAGCCGATAAGGTGGCTGGCATTGATCAACGCGTGACGGCTAACCGAGCTGATATCGATACGCTCAAGGCCAATCAGCGTCAGATGGTCACCCAAAACCAAGACATCAAGAGCTTGAAGGATCGTGCTTCGGCGTTGGAAGCGGGCTTAGCCGCTACCAACCAGAAGATTGAAGACCTTAAGGATGAAGCCCGTGCTGGGACGGCGATGGCGATTGCCATGGCGCACCTCCCGCAGGCTTATCGCCCCAATCAGAGTGGTATCACGGTGGGTTTAGGGACCTATCGCGGTGCAGGTGCCGTCGCTATCGGTGGCTCCCACATGAATGAAAAGGGCAACACGGTCTGGAAATTCTCCGCTGCAGTGTCTGATCAAGCGCATGTCTCCGTTGGGGGCGGTATGGGGTACTTCTGGTAATCCTTTCGCTCTGACGCGGTAGTCAACGAGGACGTTTCGTGCCGAACGAAGCGTCCTCTCTTTTTGCCCCAAAAAGAAAAGGTCTGACAGGGGGTGACCCATCAGACCTTTCGCCCCGAACGGAGCAAACTACCTTCACGAATTAGCGAATCGTCGCGTCCTTCGAGATGTGACCGTTGCCGTAGAGGATTTCTACACGACGGTTAAGCCAACGACCTTCTGCCGTCTCGTTGGAATACTTAAAGGACTTACCCATGCCTTCAACGTGAAGTTGCTCGGGGTTCAAGCCTTTGGAGACAAAGAAATCACGCACGGCTTGAGCGCGCTTTAACGACAACGCCTTGTTGTAGGCGTCCGTCCCTAACGCATCCGTCCACCCACGAAGGGTGATGCGCGTGCCTGCGGGTTGCGCCTTGAGGACCTTCAAGGCCGCCATCAAAGTGGCGCTTTCTTCATCCACCAACACGGCCTTATCAAAGGCAAACTTCACCCCCTGAATGTCCATGGCACATTCGCGCCCATACACAGTGGCGACGAACTGATCAAACGTTTCCTGGTTGGCGAGCAAGTCGTCCACATGCGCCACCACAGCACAATCCTTGACCTTCGCCAAGGCGTCCACCCCAGCCTTTTCCTCATCACGGTAAGCGACCGATACGAGGTGAATACAGGCATTGGGGTTCGCCTGATAAAAGGCTTCTAAGTTCTTCACCGGGTTCATCTTCTCGTCCTTCGACTCAAAGTGACCGTCCGTGATCAA
>JAHHRF010000012.1 GCA_020025955.1 Sutterella sp. | reverse complement strand
AAAACAAGAAAAACGCGCAACGCCTCGATGGGTTGCGCGTTTTTTGTGCCTAAGCTCATTACCCTCGGGCTTTGCGTAATTTTTCCTTTCGCAGGCGTTTGTCGCGGAAGTATCGACGCAACCCCTTGGGGAAGGTGAGCAAATCGTAGAGTAACCACACGATCAAATTGCCTCGATGGGCATGGGGCAAGGGCTCCTCGAGGCCTGCCAGGCGCTGATAAAAGGAGGCGGGCGGCAATTGGATGTCTTTGATGGCGCCAGGGGCCTTTTTCTTCACCTCAAAGTGACCCTCTGACTGGATGGGTGCCAAGGGGAAGGTGTCGGCGGCAGGGCTCTCTGGGCACACCGTAAAGAGGCGCAACCCATAGTGATTCATTAAGAACTGCAGGGCATCCAACTCAAAGTTTTCCCCGTGAACCTCGGCGTGCGACTGGTCCTCTTTAAAGTTGGGGACCAAAGAGACGATGTTGTTCTTCTGGTGGTCAAACGCGTACTGGCTTTTGTCCCCACGATAGAAGTCAATCCCTGCGAGGTAAATGTCCTTGTAACCCATGGCAGCGGCCACCGCCACCATGTAAACGCCTGCCGTGGGGCGCTGTGAGCGGTAGAGCTCATTGAAGCGCAAGTAATTGTCAAACGCTTCCAATTTCGAGAGATAAGCCTTGTAGCCATTGGTGATTTGCGGCAACACCGCCTCCACCATCGGGGTGTCACGCGTCACCAAGGGGTTACCGTAGTCACTCAAAATGATCTTTTCAAATCGGTATTCGTTACGTTCCGACAGGAGCATCGCCGTGTAGAACTGTTCGAAAAACACGGACGAATTGAAAAAGACGGCCTTCACGTTTTGGCCTAAATAATGGGCGTCTTCGAAATAAAACTGATTGCAACGAAAAACGTCAAATTGTTCGGGCAGTCGTCGGTAATCAATGGCAGTCAAGCTAGGACCATTGCCGGCGATAACGACCGATTGGGTGGACATAGTCAAAACACTCCTTAAGGCGCGTCCTTTATTTTTGTTTAAGAAAGTGGAGGGTGACGCGCGACCGTTGTCACATTGTACCCATAAAAAATCCCAGCTTGGGGATTAACCCAAACTGGGACGGCTTTCTTTTTTAGGGAGGGCTTTTGACCCTCCCCTTAGGGGAAAGACTCAGGGATGAATTACATCATGCCCGGCATGCCCATACCACCCATGTCCGGCATGGGCTTGTCTTCGCTCGGGAGCTCAGCGACCATGCAGTCGGTCGTGAGGATGAGGGAAGCGACGGACGCGGCGTTCTGTAAAGCCGTGCGGGTCACCTTGGTCGGATCCAACACGCCCATGGCCACGAGGTCACCGTATTCGCCCGACTGAGCGTTGTAACCGTAGTTGCCTTCACCCTGAGCGACCTGGTTGACGACCACGCTGGGTTCGTCACCGGCGTTGCTCACGATCTGACGGAGCGGTTCTTCCATGGCGCGAAGCACGATACGGATACCGGCGTTCTGCTCATCATTGTCACCCTTGAGGTTCATGATGGCCTTCTTGGCGCGGATGAGAGCCACACCACCGCCCGGGACGATACCTTCTTCCACGGCAGCGCGGGTAGCGTGAAGGGCGTCTTCAACGCGAGCCTTCTTTTCCTTCATTTCGACTTCGGTCGCAGCACCCACCTTGATGAGGGCCACACCGCCGGCGAGCTTAGCCACGCGTTCCTGGAGCTTTTCACGATCGTAGTCGCTCGTCGTCGTTTCCATCTGCTGACGGATCTGAACGACACGGTGTTCGATGGCATCAGCGGCGCCAGCGCCGTCGATAATCGTCGTGTTTTCCTTCGTGACTTCCACCTTCTTAGCGGAACCCAACTGAGCCAAGCCAGCCTTATCCAAGGAAAGACCAATCTTGTCGGAGATGACGGTGCCGCCCGTGAGGATGGCGATGTCTTCGAGCATGGCGGTACGGCGGTCACCAAAGCCCGGAGCCTTGATGGCGACAACCTTGAGGATGCCACGGATGGAGTTCACGACCAACGTCGTCAAGGCTTCACCGTCGATGTCTTCAGCGATGATGACGAGCGGACGGTTGGTCTTAGCCACCTGTTCGAGCACCGGCAAGAGTTCGCGGATGTTGCTGATCTTCTTTTCGTGGAGAAGAACGAGCGCGTTTTCAAACACCGCAGCCTGCTTTTCGGGCTGGTTGATGAAGTAGGGGGAGAGGTAACCGCGGTCAAACTGCATCCCTTCGACCACTTCGAGTTCGTTCTTGAGGCTCTTGCCGTCTTCAACGGTGATGACGCCTTCCTTACCGACCTTGTCCATGGCTTCCGAGATGATCATGCCGATCTCTTCGTCGGAGTTGGCGGAAATGGCGCCAACCTGGGCGATTTCCTTGTTGGTCGTGGTGGGCTTGCTCAAGGCCTTCAATTCTTCGATGGCGGCAGCCACAGCCTTGTCGATACCACGCTTCAAGTCCATGGGGTTCATGCCGGCGGCAACGAACTTCATGCCTTCGTCAACGATGGCCTGGGCGAGCACGGTCGCGGTCGTCGTACCGTCACCAGCATGGTCGCTCGTCTTGGAGGCGACTTCACGAACCATCGTGGCGCCCATGTTTTCGAACTTGTCCTTGAGTTCGATTTCCTTGGCAACGGACACACCGTCCTTGGTAACCGTCGGGCCACCGAAGGCACGATCGAGCACCACGTTACGACCCTTCGGGCCGAGGGTGACCTTAACCGCGTTGGCTAAGGTGTTAATGCCACGAACCATCTTGGCACGGGCTTCATCGCCGAAAAGAACCTGCTTAGCAGACATGTTGAATTCCTTGTAAATACGATATGAATGGGGGTGTTGTGAAGGGGATAGGGCTCGACTTATTCGAGAACGCCCATCACTTCTTCTTCACGCATAACTAAGAGTTCCTGGCCGTCAACCTTGACCACCTGGCCAGAGTACTTGCCAAAGAGCACGCGATCACCGACCTTAACGTCGAGTGCGATGAGCTTGCCAGCGTCATCACGACGGCCCGGACCCACGGCGATGATTTCGCCCTGATCCGGCTTTTCGCCAGCGGCATCAGGGAGGACTAAACCAAAGGACGTCGTGGTTTCGGCCTCAAGGCGCTTGATAATGACACGGTCGTGCAACGGACGAATCTGCATTTGAGCATTCTCCAAAGTGAGGAACTCGAAAAAAAAGCGGGCGAGAAAACGATTCGCCTGCGCGTTTTTTTCCATAAAGTGTAAAAATTTGGTTCCAGAGTCTCGCGTGAAATCGCGTGCGCTCTAGGATGTTTAACTATATGGGGATGAATTCTAAAATTCCAAGGGCAAGACGAAAACTTTTTTCATTTTTGTCACTCAATGGCCTTGGCGACTTTATTTCCCACGTTCTAACCCCTTAGGAATCGACTCAATGACGCGTATTGGATGGCTTATGACGGGCACCCTTTTGGGGCTCTTGGGCGGTGTGCACGCAGCGCCCTTAACCACGTTGCCCGTCTCATTGGCGACGTCGTTAGCGAAAAACGGGATTTCGCCCGAGCACGTCTCCGTGGTGGTGACGCGCCTGGCTGACGGGCCAGCAAAAGATGAGCCCATTTTGCGCTTTCACGCGGAGGTGAGCCGCCCGCCTGCTTCCACCGCCAAACTCATTACGACTTTGGCGATTCTGGACACCCACGGCCCCGACTGGCGCTATCAGACCCCGTTTCGCGCTAAGCACATCAAGGACGGCGTCGTCACGGGGCTTTCCATTGAGGGGAAGGGCGATGCGAGTTGGGTCTTAGAAGACGTCCTTCTCGACATCAAACGCTTAAAAACCCAAGGGGTGCGTGAAATTGTGGGGGCAATCGTTTTGGATAACACCTACTTTGCGCCCTCGAATGAAAAGTCCCAAGACTTTGACGGTCGGGGTTGGCGCCCCTATAACACGGTGCCCGATGCGCTCTTGATGAATTACGCCGGGGTGGCGCTCACGATTACGCCAGAAGAAAAAACCGCGCGCGTAGCCATGCTCCCTGACTTAGCTGCGGTCTCAGTTCCTAAAACGGTTCCCTTAACCACGGGCCCCTGCGGGCAATGGAAAAACCGTTTAGCGCCCGAATTTACCCAAACGCCCAATGGGGTGCGTTTGCGCTTCAAGGGGCGCTATCCGAGTAGTTGCGGGGAAAAGACCCTCTACTTGGTGCCCTTGGCGTCGCACACGTACACAGAAGCCCTGTTGCGTGACGCCTTTAAGGAAAACGGCATTCGCTTTACGGGGGACTTTGAATGGCGTCGCACGAGTCCCAAGGACGCGGTGGTGCTCACGCGCACCTCTGCCCCCTTGGCCGATCTGGTGAAGCTCACCAATAAGTTTTCCAATAACCTTTTGGCGCGCCACCTCTTTTTGACCTTGGGGGACGATAGTCGCACCCAGGCGGGGACGAACCTGACGCCAGCGGCCGCCCGCAAGGCGCTCTCAGACTGGATGCGAGAAAAAGGGATTTCGCAAAAGGACTTCTTTATGGAAAACGGCTCGGGGCTCTCGCGCCAAACGCGGGTGCGTGCCGAGACCATGGATGCCCTGCTGCGCTATGGCTGGCACAGTCCCTTTATGAGTGAATACTTGGCAAGCCTTCCCGTGACGGGGGAAGACGGCACGATGCGTCAGCGTAAAAACGCCCAGTATCGCGGTCGCATTAAGACGGGGCTCTTAAACGATGTTCGATCGATTGGGGGCTACCTTCATGCGAAGGACGGCTACCGCTACAGCGTCTACGCCGTCGTAGCAGGCGACAAAAACGTCCATAAGGGGATTGCCTTTTTGGACGACGTGATCGACTGGGTGGATAGCGGCACGAAGCCCTAAAGACGAACCCCAGAAAAACGAAAAGGCCCTTCAAAAGTGAAGGGCCTTTCTGCTGTGCCGTTAGGGGAGCTTATCCACCACGTCAATCACCGCATCGGGCGTTAAGAGCTGCGGGAGCACTTCAACATTGCCGTCCGGTTTGTAGAGGAGGTAGAGGGGAACCCCAGAGCGCGCAAAGCGGTTCAACGTATCCGTAATCGTCGGATCCTGGTTGGTCCAGTCCGCGACAAAGAGTTTCACCCCGTGGCGCTTAAACGCCTCGTGCACCGATTCACGGTTTAAGGTGCTCACCTTGTTGGCTTGGCAGGTAATACACCACGCTGCCGTGAAGTCCACGAAGGCAGGTTGCCCCGCGGCTAAGGTCGTTTCCACGGCATCGGGCGACCACGTGAGCCACTCGCCCTTTTCGGCCATCACCGAGCCCGAGCGTGCAAAGAGCCCCGAGCTAATGAGCCCCAAACTCGCAACGAGAATGGCAAGCATCAGCCCCATTAAGACGCGGTTGGAGCCTAAACCCCACTGCGCACGCCCTAAGAGCCACAAGAAGACGGCGCACGCGGCCGAGGCACTGAGAATAATCCAGATCCCCGCCGTGTTCACCTGCTTCGTTAAGACCCAACCGAGCCAGAGCACGGCTAAGCCCATGGGCACCGCCATCACTTGACGAAGGCGTACCATCCAGAGGCCGGGCTTCGGTAACAACCCCGCCCACGCAGGGAATAAGCAAAGCAGCAACCAGGGAAGCGCCATCCCGAGCCCTAAACTCATGAAGACGAGCAGCGCACTGGCGGCCGACTGCGTTAAGGCAAAACCTAAGGCCGCGCCCATAAAGGGGGCCGTGCAGGGACTCGCCACAATCACGGCCAAAATCCCCGTGAAGAACGACCCCGAGAGCCCTTGCTTCGGAGCGGCATCCGCCCCCTTGTTCGCAAGCCCCGTCCCTAAGGTAAATTCAAAGGTCCCGACGAGGTTAAGCGTCAAGGTGATAAAGAGGATGAGAAGAAGCGCCACCACTAAGGGGTTTTGTAATTGGAACCCCCAGCCGAGCGCCACCCCTGCGCTACGTAACGCCAACAAAAGCCCAGAAATGACGAGCATGGAGGCGAGCACCCCGCCCGTAAAGGCAAAGCCGTGTTTGGCTAACTGCGCACGGTTTTCACGGTGCTCAATTAAGTCTAAGAGCTTGAGGCTTAAAACCGGGAAGACGCAGGGCATGAGGTTCAAAATGAGCCCGCCCACCAGTGCAAAGAGGATGGCAGAGAGCGTCGTTAAATCTTCAGCACTTGTTTCTGTACTTAACCCCGAGGTGAGGCTTTCTGCTGGAACCGTAACGGTACCCGGCATCAACTTTAAGTCGGTTTCCACCGCCCAGCCGCCTTTGGTGGGACCGTCGTCCGCAACCAAGACGCCCTTTAAATGGGTCTTGCCGTCGAGCTTAGCGTTGTCCGACAGCGTCCAGAAGAGGGCATCTTCCGTGGGCGTTTTCACAAAGCGCTGGTCTTTGTCTAACGCAAAGAGGCGTGCGTCTAAGGGGAAAAAGGCCAAGGAATGATTCACGCGCGCGACCGAGTCAGGGAGCGCAATCTTTAAGAGAGTCTGGTCATAGGTGGCCGTGACCCCTTCGATCGTGCGCACTTCGGGTAAGGCTTTAAAGGCCTCGTCCACGGCTTGGGCGTCTGCCGTGGGCTTGGCGTTAATGCGAAACGGCAGCGTAATCGAGGCAGACGTTTCCCCCGGGATACATAAGTCTTTACAGGCTAAGTAGCGGACCTTGACCGAGAGGGTGACACGCTTCCCCGTAGGGACATGGCGCTCTGGGGTCGCGACAAACGGATAGAGCGTGGTGTCATGGTGGGCGTACGAGGTGACGCCAGGCACCACCAAGCGCTCGGGCACCGGAAAGCGCGGGGGCGTGACGGTCACGTCCGAGGGGGCGGTCACTTTAAAGGTGGTCGCCAGCCCCGAGTCCCCCGGCATTTGCCAGTAGGTGTGCCAACCCGCTTCATGATCGAGCACCACCGCCAGGCGGTTTTGGGCTTGCGGGATGAGGGCATCCGTTTCACTAATCAGGCGAGCGGTGACATGGGGCGCATCGGGGGTTTTATCCCCCGATCGCTTATCGAGCCAAGAGCCCGCCACCGCAAGGCTCGAACTCACGAAGAGTCCGAGCGTTACGACGGCCGTCGTCCAAAGGGAGCGTGCGGTCATAGGTGGTCCTTTTTTTACTTACTTCATTTGTGCAAAAACGTCGCGCGCCGCGTTAACCGTTTCCGCAATCACCTCATCGGTATGCACAACGGAAACAAAGCCCGCTTCGAAGGTGGACGGGGCAAAGTAGACCCCGCGATCGAGCATGCCATGGAAGAACGTGTTGAATTGCTCGGTGTTGCTCTTCATCACGTCAGCAAAGCCCGTAGGAATTTCAGGTAAGAAGTAGAGCCCAAACATACCGCCCACGTGATCCGCGCAGAAGGTGATGTTGTTTTCTTTAGCAGCGGCCGTTAACCCGTCAACGAGCTTCTTGGTCTGACCAAAGAGGGTGTCGTAGAAGCCCGGCGCCTGAATGGCCTTTAACGTAGCGAGCCCGCACGCCACTGCAACGGGGTTCCCCGACAAGGTCCCGGCTTGGTAGACGCCGCCCACGGGAGCGACGTGCTGCATGATTTCTCGACGACCCCCGAAGGCCGCCACGGGCATCCCGCCCCCAATGACCTTACCCAACATGGTTAAGTCAGGCGTGACGCCATAGTGGGCTTGCGCGCCACCGAGTTCGACGCGGAAGCCCGTCATCACTTCGTCCACGATCATCAAGGCGCCGTATTCGGTACAGAGGCGACGCATGGTGTGGATGAATTCGGGCGTGGCACGCACCAAGTTCATGTTGCCAGCCACCGCTTCCACGATGACGCAGGCGATGTCGCTCCCGAACTCCTTAAAGGCGTCTTCGAGCTGCTGCGGGTTGTTGTATTCCAAAACGAGGGTGTGTTCGGTCACCGAGGCGGGTACGCCCGAGGAGGAGGGATTCCCGAAGGTGAGAAGCCCAGAGCCCGCCTTCACAAGGAGGGCATCCGAGTGCCCGTGATAGCACCCTTCAAACTTGATGATCTTGTTGCGGTTCGTGTAACCACGGGCCAAACGAATGGCGGACATCCCCGCTTCCGTGCCGGAGCTCACTAAACGCACTTGCTCCATGGAGGGGACGATCTTACGGATTTCTTCCGCAATACGGATTTCGGCTTCCGTGGCGGTGCCAAAGCTCAAGCCCTTTTCGGCCGCGGCTTCCACGTCCGCAATCACGGCTTCGTTGTTGTGGCCCAGGATCATCGGACCCCAGGAAAGGATGTAGTCAATGAAGCGCTTCCCTTCAACGTCCCACATGTAAGGACCCTTGGCACGCTCAATAAAGCGCGGGGCGCCTCCCACAGAACGGAAAGCACGAACGGGGGAATTCACCCCACCGGGAATGCTGTCTTGGGCACGTTCAAAGAGTTCTTCATTGCGATCCATGGTTCTCATCCTTTCATTCAATTCAAAAAAAGGGACCGCCATCGATACGGGGGAAGGCGGTCCCAAGGTCGATTTCCTAAAGCTTAACGCTTAAACCTTAAACGAAGGTTTTAAAAAGCGTAACCAACGGAAAGTGCAAAGTCCGTCGGCATGCTTCGGACGTTGTAGTGGGGGCCAGCGGCCTTTAACCCACCGTGGAAGCGCGAGACCAAGACGGTCATGCCGGCGTCCACAAAGAGGTTATTGGTGATGGCGTAGGTCGCGCCGATGGAACTGACCGGATGGACGCTGTGGTCCTTGGTTTCCGAGCCCTTCATGCGGGAGTAACCAATACCGAGACCCGCGTAGAGACGCAGGCGATCCGCGGCATCAATGTTGTACTGCACCTGCAACGAGACGTTGTCGAAGTCGTACGTTTCTTCTTCGCCAGGACTACGGAACAAGTGCTTGCTGTGGCGAACGGACAAGTCCGTGGCCCAGTGGCGACCCGAGTAGTGACGAAGCCCTAAGGCGTACATGTTGCCGTTGGAGGCAAAGTGCGGGGTGTATTCTTCACCACCGTTGTCGATGTATTCGCGACCGATACTGGCGTAGACGAAGTTTTCCTTCTTGTGCCAAGCGCTCGACGTGGGTAAGGCCACGTTGCGGGTTAAGTGGTCGTCAATCGTAATCGTGGTGTAGACAAAGCCCACGTCCAATTTCGGGATGTAGGTCCCATAGACGGCAAAGCGATCGGTCCCGATCTTGGCGACCGGCAACAACACGGGGAACGGAATCCACTTGTAGTCACCACGCGCGGAAATCCCGGCGACGTAACCTGCACCCCAGTGAAGGCCGTTTTCCATCAACGGGAAGCGCGCCAACCACTGGTAACCCACGATCGGTTCCATACGGTAGTTGGAGTCGATGAAGGTGGTGAGGTAAAGGGTACGTTCATTGCCACGGTCGTCCACAACCGTGCGCCCTAAACCCATCCCGAAGGGGTAGGCATTTTGTTCGCGCTCATTGTCCCAGTGGAACTTGGGGTGGGCGGTGTAGGCGGGGAAAATCCAGGTCGTGGCCCCGTCCTTCATGATGGCCTTGGTGCCACGCACCGTATCGTCCCAGTAGGCTTTCGCCGAACGGCTCTGCCCTTCCGCAGGGCTCACATAGCCAGCCGGAAAGGTGTCAATAACGGAATCGATAAAAGAAGCTTGAGCGAAGGGGGCGCTCAATAAGGTTAAGGCGCCCAGGGCGACGCGTTTGAGGGTGGAATACATCTTGGAAAAAGAATTAAGAGAAAAAAGTTACGGTTCAACAATTTAATAGGGGCTTATTTTCTCACAAACCTTGGTAAGGGTTTGGAGCACTTTGGTGAAAAAGTGCTCCAAACGCTTGAAATGCCCTGTCAAGGGCGGTAAAGTTCTGCGTTCTAGCACTTTTCCAGACGATCGCTGGTTCCTTCGGGGACGAGAGGAAAGTCCGGACTCCACAGGGCGCCGCAGCAGTTAACGACTGTCCACCGCGAGGTGAGGATTAGAGCAACAGAGACGAGCCGACTTCGGGTCGGGTGAAACGGGCAATCTCTTCGGGGAGCAATTCCAAATAGGCAACCAATGGTTCGGCCCGAACCGGTTGCGGGTAGGAAGCTTGAGGCGGCACGTGAGTGTCGTCCTAGATGAATGATCGTCAGCAGTGGGTTCGCCCACTGACAACATAATCCGGCTTATCGGTTAAGTGCTAGAGACCGAACAAAAAGCGCCCCTTGAGGAGTTTTCCCCAAGGGGCGTTTTCATTGTTCACCCAGCAGCGTGGCTTACTTCAAGGCGCTTAACGCGTCGGCCTTACGCACCTTAATGCGCCCGTCCACCGCAATGGCCTCGCCCGTGGCGTTGGCAATCATCAAGGGGTTGATGTCCAATTCGTCCACGAACGGGAAGTCCGTGACGAGTTGCGAGAGACGAAGGAGCGTTTCTTCAATCTTGGCGCGATCAGCGGCCGCCAAACCACGCACGTTTTCTAATAAGTGCTTGGCTTTGACGTCTTCAATCACGTCGTGCGCATCCTTCGGGCTTAAGGGGGCTAAGCGGAAGCTCACATCCTTTAAGGCTTCCACAAAGATGCCACCCAAACCAAACATCATCATGGGACCGTACTGCACGTCGGTGGCGATACCGCAGACGAATTCACGCTGCCCCTTCACCATTTCCTGAATGACGACGCCTTCGAGCCCATCGAGTAACCCACGGGTTTCCAACGCCTGAAGGAGGTCTTGGAATTCGCTACGCAATTGCGCTTCGGATTGGATGTTCACACGCACCCCGCCCACGTCCGTCTTGTGTGAGGTCGTCTTGGAGCTCATCTTCATAACGATGGGGTAGCCCACTTGCGAGGCCACCGTCACAGCTTCTTCTTCAGTGCGCGCAAAGCCCGCTCGGCAGACGCGCACCCCATAGGCGTCTAACACGTCTAAGCTTTCGCGCGTCGTTAATTCGTCACGACCACTTTCAAGCGCTTCCTGGAAGATAGCCGTCACACGGGCGCGATCCACGTCAAAGACGGGCGCGGCCTCGACGGGCGCTTCCACGTGGCGACGCTGCTGGTCAAGGCGAGCCATGCCTTTGACGGCCTCTTCCACATACATAAAGCAGGGCACCGTGACGTTATCCATGTCGGAGAGCGCGTTAAAGAAGTCGTTCTTCGTCATGAAGACCCCTAAAAGGGGCTTTTCGGGGAAGCGGGCACGAAGCGCCATGAGTTCATGGGCGACATCGATGTCTTTGAGACCTAAGAAGGGAAGGTAAATCGCCATCACCATGTCGACGTTGGGGTCTTGTAAGACCGCCTCGAGGGTTTGGCGATAATGTTCCAGCGGGGCCGAGGCAATCATGTCGATGGGGTTTTTGACGCTGGCGGCGGCCGGCAAGAAGCTGCGAAGCGTCTCGCGGGTGGCTTCCGTGATTTGTGCCATTTCTAAGCCCAATTCACAAATGGCGTCGGTGGCCATAATGCCGGGACCCCCAGAGTTGGTCACGATGGCGACGCGATTGCCTTGGGGGAGCGGGCACTTGGAGAACACTTTAGCCGTGGCAAAGAGTTCACTCAAACTCGTTTCACGAATGACGCCGGCTTGCTTTAAGAGGGCGTCGGCGGCTTTATCGGCCCCCGCTAACGAGCCCGTGTGGGAGCTCGCAGCGCTCGCACCCGCGGCAGAGCGCCCCGCCTTTAAGGCGAGGATGGGCTTCTTTTTAGAGACGCGCGAGGCGAGCTCACGGAAGTTCGTCGGATTGTGGATCGACTCCATGTAGAGGAGGATTTGCTTCACGTCCTCTTCATTTTCCCAGTATTCAATGGCGGACTCCGCATTGAAGTCCATTTGGTTCCCAATGGAGACGAACTGGGCAAAGCCAATGTTTAAATCTTTGAGGATGTTGAGAATCCCGCCGCCCAAAGCGCCCGACTGGCTCACAAAGCCAATGTCGCCACGCACGGGTAAGGTTTCCGAGAAGCACCCGTAGAGTTGCACATCGGGGTGCGTATTCAATACCCCAAGGCAGTTGGGCCCCACCACGCGCATGCCGTAGTCTTTGACGCGACGATCGAGTTCCGCTTCAAGGGCCGCCCCTTCTTCGCCCATTTCCTTAAAGCCCGCGGTGATGATGACTAAGCCCTTAATGCCTTTGGCGTGGCAGGCGTCCACCGTGTCCAATACGAATTTGCGATTGATGACGACGATGGCCATGTCAATCCCCTCAGGGAGCGACTCGACATCCTTAAAGGCTTCAATCCCTTCAAAGACGCCCCCCTTGGGGTTCACCGGGTAAATGTCGCCCTTAAAGCCGAATTCAACGACACGCTTCATAAGGTCCGAACCAATCGTGTTGGGCTTCGAGGAAGCGCCAATGATGGCGATGGAGCGGGGCTTGAGGAGGTAATCAATAGGATTCATGCTGCTTTGTCGCGTCCCAGAAGGGGGACGGTCTGCCTTTTTTAGAAAAAACAATAGAGGGTGAGCTAACGGAGAATCGCTAAGTTGACGGGGCCCGTAAGGGACAACCCGTTGTGCGCTCAGAGATTAAGGCCGTTGTCACGAATTGGAGCTCAGTATACAACGCAGCCCCCACGTTCTAAAAGTTTTTAGGCCGAAACCGCGTGGCATTTTTTTGGGGAGGGCCGAGGCCAAAACAAAGGGATAGCGGGGTGTCCACGAGCGAATCCAACGCCCGCTAAATGACAGGTTTTTTCTAAGATTTAAATAGTTTGTAATTATTGGCTTTTTCGTCTTGACCGCCTATCGGTGCGTGAGTAAAGTGGGTACACGAAGTGGGAAAAAGTGGGATAGCGTGACGTGTTTACGCGGTTATCCCTTTCGTCCCTGCCCTTAAGATGACACAAGGAATCGGCTGTGTTTCAAGGCACGTTGCTGCTAACACTTGACGATAAAGGACGCCTGTCGGTACCGAAACGGCACCGAGAGGCTTTTGGCGTTGGTCAAAAGGTTCCGATTGTGCTGACGCGTCACCCCGATGGCTGTTTGGTGTTGTATCCCGAAGCGGTCTGGGAAGCGCGTCGTGCGGCGTTGATGGAACTCTCCTATGAAGCCCGCCACTTTGTGCGATTCGTCTTAGGCTCGGCCGTTGATGTGTTGCCCGATGGGCATGCCCGTGTGCAAATCCCCGCGGATTTGCGGGCCCTGGTGGGGTTAGATCACGAGGTCACCCTCATTGGCATGGGCTCACACTGTGAGCTCTGGGATCGTCAACGTTTAGCCGCGGTGGAAGCCCAAGCGCTCGAGCGCGGGCTCTCGGCGACCCACTTTATTTTTTAATTCGAACAAAAGACCGCCCGTCTTCAACACAGTCGGGCACATAGGAACGTAGTGGTTGTGAGTGAGTTAGTGCATTTATCCGTCTTGGCCGAAGAGGCCCCCGAGGCCTTGGTGACGGACCCAGATGGTTTGTACGTGGATGGCACGTTTGGTCGTGGTGGGCATACCCGCCGTATTTTGGCCAAATTGTCTGACAAAGGCCGTTTGATTGCCTTTGACCGCGATCCCATGGCGATTGAAGAAGCCAAGACGATCACGGATCCGCGCTTTCAGATTGTGCACGCTCCGTTTTCCTCCATGGGCACGGTGCTCCCCGAGTTAGGGGTGACGGCCGTGACGGGGATCTTCTTAGACATTGGGGTCTCCTCCCCGCAGATTGACGACGCCGATCGTGGGTTTTCCTTCCGCTTTGACGGGCCCTTAGATATGCGCATGGATACGACCACGGGGATGACGGCGGCTGAATGGTTAGCCACCGCCTCCGTGGACGAAATGGCGCGCGTGATTCGCACCTTCGGGGAAGAGCGTTTTGCGGGGCCCATTGCCCGCGCCATTGAAAAGCGTCGCGCGGAGCGCCCCTTGGAGACGACCTCCGACTTGGCGAATTTGGTGGCGGGCGTTGTGCCGCGCAACAAAAAGGATCAGACCCAGCATCCGGCCACGCGCACTTTCCAAGCGATTCGCATTGAAATCAATCGTGAATTGGGTGAGTTAACCGACGCCTTAGAGGCGGCCGGCCGCTTATTAAAAGAAGACGGTCGCTTAGCGGTGATTAGTTTCCACTCGCTCGAAGACCGATTAGTGAAGCAGTATTTCGATGCGCATGCCCACCCAGAGCGTGCGCTCGATCCGCGCTTGCCGCTTCGTCGCGATCAGTTACCTGCTCCGCGCTTTGTCGAGATTACGCGCATTAAGCCCTCTAAGGCCGAGTGCGAAGCCAATGCCCGTGCACGCTCTGCGATTTTGCGTGTCGGTACACGTACCAACGCGCCCTGGCCCACGGAGTAACTGTCCATGAGCCAAGTAAAGTGGGGCTCGACGAAGGGCTTGATCGGGTTGACCGTACTGTTGATGGGCATGGCAGCCTACTTGATTGCCATGCAGGTCGAAGTGCGTGCCATCTTTATCGCCCACGATAATGCCATCGCCACCGGTAAACGCTTAAAAGAAGAGCAGGCGGATCTGTTGATGAAGATCCGTCGCGCCTCGTTGCCGGGCGAAATTTCCCAGGGCGCACAAGCGCTGGGGCTCTCCGTGGCGAAAGACGATGACACGGTGAGTTTAGTGGTGGCCGAACCCCAGCCTGAGGCGGACTCGAAGAAGGAGTCCGACCATGCTCAGTAAAGTTTTCGACTGGCTCTGGCAACCCATTCGCCGTTGGGCGGTGACCCTGTGGATGCGCGACAAAACCGCGCGTCCCGCTGAGGCAGTCCGTACCGAAGACCCGATTCTCTTGATTCATATCCCAGCGGGACGCACCAAGGTGGCCATTGGCGTCATCATGGTGATGTTGGGCATCTTGGTCCTTCGAATCTTCTACCTCCAATACTGGCCCGAATTCTATAAAGGGCAGGGGGAGTCTCGCTTTGCGACCACCATCAATATTGACGGGGTGCGTGGTGAGATTCTGGATCGCAACGGCGTTGTGCTCGCCTCGAGCCAACCCGCGCGCGATGTCACGATCGATCCGCAACTCTATCGCACGGACTATTCCCACCAAGACATTAAAGTCGTCGCCAAAATCCTGAAGATGCCCCTTCGGGACTTAAAGGCGAAATTGCGTCAAAAGGGGCGCTATGCCATTTTGGCGCGCAATCAAGACTTAGCCACGGCTGACGCCTTGGAAGCGCTCAAATACAAGTGGCTCACGGTGCACTCGGCGCGAGAACGCCAATACCCCGATGGCTATGCGATGGCGCATATCGTGGGGGTGTGCGGTCGAAACGGCAAGGGTCAAGAAGGGGTGGAACTCGCTAAAGAGAAGCTCCTTGCGCCCAGTCCCGGGCAGCGTCGCGTCTTAAAAGCCAAACAAAAAGCGATTGTGGAACTCTTTCGTATCGAGCCGCGTGATGGCGAGTCGGTGACGTTGAGTATTGACTCGCGCGTGCAGTTTGCCGCCTACGAAGCGATTAAAAACCGCGTGGAAGAGCTGGACGCGATTGCAGGGGCTGTGCTTGTGGCGGATGCGCGCACGGGCGAAATCATTGCGCTCGCGAACGTCCCCAGCTACGACCCCAATGACCGCTCGACCATGAACTTCGCGCGCATGCGAAATCGTGTGCTTACCGACCAGTTTGAGCCCGGTTCCACCATGAAGCCTTTTGCCGTCTGCAAGGCCATGGACATGGGGATTGTGAAGCCCTTGACCACGATTCAAACGGGTCCTGGGAAACTCACCATTGGGGACCGCACGATTGGGGACACCCATGACTATGGCTTAGTCACCACCGCGGAAATCATTGCGAAGTCGTCCAATATCGGGACGGCGAAGATTGCCTTAGAAATCCCTGCGACGACGCTCTACGAAACGTATCGAGCGTTAGGGTTCGGGGTGCGTCCTACGATTGAATTTCCGGGCGCCACCGCTGGGCGCCTGCGTGAAGGGAAACGCTGGCGCCCCATTGAGCAAGCCACGATCTCTTACGGGCACGGGATGACGGTATCGCTCCTACAACTCGTGCACGCCTATACGGCCCTGGCGCGCGATGGCTCCGTCATTGATTTAACGCTCTTTAAGCGTGACCCCGACAAGCTCCCTGAAGCGCGTCCTGTCTTCACTGAAAAAACCATTCGTGAAATGCGAAGCATGATGATGGACACCGTGAAGCGCGGTGGGACGGCCTCCGTCGTGAAGGTGGCCGGCTACACCGTCGCGGGGAAAACGGGGACCGCACAAAAGGTTAAAAACGGGGTCTACACCCGTGACGTGGTGGCGAGTTTCGTCGGGATTGTGCCCGCAACGGATCCGCGCTTTATCGTCGCGGTGATGGTCGATGAACCCAAGAAACGTCGTTACGGGGGCGGGGTCGCTGGACCCGTCTTTAACGTGGTCGCCCAAGCGGCGTTACGCACGTTCCAAGTGCCCGCGGACGACAAAGATGAAGCGAAACAACAAACCACTGGGCTTTTAGCGAAAGCGAAAAAGCGTTATGAGGATAGTCAGAAACAATGAAAAAGACCGTCAATGAGATTGTGAGCTGGTTGAAAGGCTTAGCTAAGCCCGAGAGCCGTTTATGTTTAGACAGTCGTGCCTTGCGTGCGGGCGACATTTTTGTCGCCATCCCGGGGCTGGTGACCGACGGGCGTCGTTTTGTCAACGTTGCGCAAGCGCGTGGCGCCGCCGCCGTTTTGTTTGAAGCCCAAGGGGCGCTCCCCGTGGTGGGCTTGCCCGCTTTAGGGGTGGAGGATCTCTCGGCGATGTTGGGGGATATTGCCGGGCAGTTTTACGGTGACCCCTCCCAAGCGCTCACCGGGATTGCCGTGACGGGCACCAACGGTAAAACCACGACCACGCACTGGATTGCTGAACTCTTAAATGCGGGGCAGATGCCCTGCGCCATTTTGGGGACCGTGGGCTGCCGCTTAGGGACGAAAACGTTTGACGCGCCCGCGCTCACAACGCCGGACGCTCTGAGCCTGCAAGGGCTCTTGGCGGACTTAAAAACCGCGGGCGCCCAAGCCTTTGCGATTGAAGCGAGTTCCGCGGGGTTGGATCGCGGGCGCTTGCAAAGCGTCACCATGCGTGTGGCGGTCTTTACCAACTTAACGCGTGACCATTTGGACTATCACGAAACCATGGAAGCCTATGGCGAAGCGAAAGCTCGACTCTTTAGTCAGCCAGGGCTCACGCACGCGGTGATTAATGCGGACGATCCAGCGTCTGAGCGTATGGCCGAAGCGGCGCGCGAGGCGGGCCTCACGATTTGGTCGACGTCGTTGACGGGTGAGACGCCTGCCTGGGCGCACGAGCATTGGACGGCCCAGGTGCTCTCGCACGGCGCCAACGGCATGGAATTAGCGATTGGCTGGCAAGGGAACCGTCACACCGTTCACCTGCGCCAAATTGGTCGCTTTAACGCGGAAAATGCGTTAGAAGCGTTGGCCGCGAGCCACGCCGCGGGCTTAGCGTTGGAGACGGGGCTGGTTGCCCTCTCGCAGTTGACGTCGCCCCCTGGGCGCATGGAAGCGCTTCGCGCCCCCTATGCCCCCACGGCCGTGGTGGACTACTGCCACACGCCTGACGCCATGGAAAAGACCTTGGCAAGTCTTCGCGACGTGGTGCCTGAAACGGCGCACCTCTGGGTGGTCTTTGGCTGCGGCGGAGATCGTGATCCGGGGAAGCGCCCCATGATGGGGGACGTGGCCGAGCGTCTCGCTGACCGCGTCATTCTCACCAACGACAATCCGCGTAGCGAAGAGCCTGAAGCCATTCTGCGTGAAGTGGCCCAAGGGACCCCCTCGGCGGCAATTGTGCCTGATCGCAAGGCGGCCGTTGCCAAAGCCATTGGGGAAGCCTCCCCGCAGGACGTCGTCTTGGTCTGCGGCAAGGGGCACGAAGCCTATCAAGAAATTAAAGGCATTAAGTATCCGTACTCGGACTTAGAAAGCATTCGTGAAGCCTTTAATGATGTCTACGTCCGGGAGCATCGCGCATGCAAACGTTAACGAATTTACTGGCGGATTTAGAGCCGTTAACCCTGAGCCTCTTGGGTGGGGAACTCACCCAACGCATGACGGGGGTGAGTACCGATACCCGTCGCGTGAAGCCGGGCGACGTGTTCTTTGCCTTAAAGGGCGAACGCTTTGATGGGCACGACTATGTGGCCGCAGCGCTTGAGGCCGGCGCCGTGTGCGCCGTGGTAGAGCGTGCGCTGGAGGTCGACATCCCTCAGATTGTTGTGACGGACACGGGAGAGGCCTACGGGTTGGCTGCCGCTGGCTGGCGCGCTCGCTTTGATATCCCCGTTGTGGCCGTCGTGGGGAGTAACGGCAAAACCACCACCACGCAGTGGCTCGGGCACGTCTTAAAGGAAAGCTTGGGCGAAGAGGCCGTGCTTGTCACCGCCGGGAACTTTAATAACGATGTGGGGCTCCCCCACATGCTCTGGCAGTTGCGTGACATCCATCAGGTGGCGGTTTTAGAAGCGGGCATTAATCACCCCGGCGAAATGGCGCGCTTAACGGCGTGGCTGCAGCCCACTGCCGTGCTTCTCACCAACGCCCAGCGTGAACATCAAGAATTCTTAGCGGGCGTGAAAGAAAGCGCTCGCGAAAACGGCCTCATGATCGTGGGGCTAGAAGCCGACGGCTTTGCGGTCTACCCCAAGGATGACGAAGGCTTTGCCGTGTGGGACGATTTGGTTCGTGCGCGCGGGGTTGATGGCCTCACGGTGAGCTTAAAGGCTGAGGACAACGCCTATTTAACGGGGGCACTCTCGGGCAACGACTTGACGCTTGCCACCCAAGACGGGGAAGAAGGCCAGGTTCGCTTGAAGCTCTCTGGCGAACACAATGCCCACAACGCGCTCGGAGTGGCGTTGACGGCCTTAGCGTTGGGGGTGCCCTTTGATGCGGTCCTCTCAGGCCTGGGCTCCTTTGAAGCCTTAGCCGGTCGCGGGGCACGCTTTACGAATCGCGCGCAAACCTTAACGGTGATTGATGACGCCTATAACGCCAACCCTGACAGTGTGGCTGCGTCCATGCGGGTTTTGAGTGCCCTTTCTGGTCCTAAACTTTACGTTTTAGGGGACATGGCGGAAGTGGGTGAAACGGCCGACGCTGAGCATCGGGCAGCGGGGAAACTCGCCTCCACCCTCGGGTTTGACGCCCTCTGGACCTTCGGGGACAAAGCCCGCTTGGCAGGGGAGGCCTTTTCGGGGCCCACGCGCCACTTCGCGAGCCTTGACGACTTGGTCGACGCCTTAGTTACCGAACAGGGCACCGTCACCTTAAAGTCGAGTCATGGCACGGGTTTACATAACGCGGTTCGCGCCTTGAAAGCGCACCCGACGTTTCTTTAATCGCTAACGGACAGAGTAGTATGTTTTTCTCTTTTCTCGCCGATCAGTTAATGCTTCGTGCACTGGGGGCGTTTGTTACCGCATTGGTTTTAGGGCTGGCATTGGGCCCCTGGATGATTAATCGCTTAAAGGCCATGGCCTTTGGGCAAGCCGTACGCGATTGCGGTCCCAAGACCCATTTAGCCAAGCAAGGGACCCCGACGATGGGGGGCGCCCTGATTTTGTTTGCGATTGCCGTGGGGACGCTCCTGTGGGCGGACTGGTCCGATCGCTTCATTTGGCCCGTCTTGGTCGTCACCCTTGGGTACGGCGCCGTGGGTTGGGTCGATGACTACCGTAAAGTGGTCTTCAAAAACCCCAAGGGGATGAGTGCCCGTGAAAAATTCAGCTGGCAAAGTGGGATTGCGCTCGTTGTGGGCGCCTACCTTGCCGTTGCGTTGGCGACCCCAGACGGAAGTAGTATGACCACGACGCTTGCTCAGTGGTGGGACGCGGGGCTTCCCTTGTCGATGGGCACGAGCGACGTCTTTTACCTTCCCTTCGGGTGGGTGGGTTTCCTCGTCTTTACGTATTTTGTGCTTGTGGGCAGTTCTAACGCCGTCAATTTAACGGACGGGTTGGATGGCTTAGCCATTGTCCCGACCGTGGTCGCTGGTTGCGCCTTGGGAGCCTTTTGCTACGTGGTGGGCACCCCTCACGCGGCCTCGCTCTTTAACGACGTGTATTTGCCTGGCGCGGCCGAACTCGTCATCGTGAGCGCAGCGCTCCTCGGCGCGGGGCTTGCCTTCTTGTGGTTTAACGCGCATCCCGCGCAAGTCTTTATGGGCGACGTGGGCGCCTTGGCCTTGGGTGGGCTCTTAGGCGCCATGGCCGTGGTGTGCCGTCATGAATGGCTCTTTGCCATGATGGCCGGGGTCTTCGTGGTGGAAACCGTCTCCGTCATGATCCAGACCGTTTACTACCGCCTCTCGGGCGGCAAGCGCGTCTTCTTGATGGCCCCTATTCACCATCACTTTGAATTGAAGGGGTGGAAAGAAACCCAGGTCGTGGCACGCTTCTGGATTGTCTCCATTTTGTTAGCGATCATGGGGTTGGCTGGTCTCTATCTCGAGTCCTTCCTCTAAGGAATCTGGTTTATGCAACAGGACACCGTTTGGGTATTAGGCGCGGGCGCCTCGGGGCTCGCGATGGCGCGTTACTTAAAGAAAGAGGGGCGCTCGGTTACGGTCTTTGATACGCGCGAGGCGCCGCCGACGGCGGCCTCGCTCGAGGCGTTCGGGATTGCGTTGCGTGCGGGGGAAATGCCCACGGACGTTGATCCCTCGGTGTCCGAGATTGCGATCTCCCCTGGGCTCTCGCCCGTGACGGGACCCTGCGCGGCCTTAATCGCCAATGCTCAGAAAAAGGGGATTCCCGTGAAGGGGGAATTGGCACTCTTCACGGAAGCCTTGGCGCACCTTAACGCCGAAACGGGCTATGCCCCGAAGCTTGTGGCAGTCACCGGCACCAATGGGAAAACCACAACGGTAAGCCTCACCCATCGATTGATTGAGGCCACGGGCTTGCGCGTAGCGTTAGCCGGAAACGTCGGGCCCAATATGCTCGACGTCCTGGCGCTTGCGTTGGATAACGAAGTTCTCCCTGACGTTTGGGTGTTAGAGCTCTCTAGCTTTCAGTTAGCCACGGGGGGCGACTTTGCCCCTGATGCGGCTGCCGTTTTAAATATCACGGAAGACCATTTAGATTGGCATGGCTCCATGGTGGGGTACGCCACGGACAAGGCCCGTATTGCACAAAAGGCCCGTGTGACCATTGTGAATCGCGATTGCCCCTGGGCGATTGCGCACGTCAAAGGCGCCACAGCCGGTGCCTTACGCACCTTTGGCGCGGGCGCGCCTGACTGGTTAGGAGACGTGGGCTTGATGGAAGACAACGGTTCGGCTTTCGTCGTTGAAAAAACCCAAACAGGCTTTACACCCCTTTTTGACGAGTCGGACTTAGTGCTCCACGGGCGCCACAATACGCTCAATGCCATGGCGAGCCTCATGCTCATTGAAGCGATTGGCATTGAGATGACGCCAGCGGTGAAGCACGCGCTTTTAACCTATCGCGGGGAAGCGCACCGTGTGAGTGAAGTCTTTCGCGCGCATGGCGTCACCATCGTGGACGACTCCAAAGGCACGAACGTGGGGGCGGTGGAAGCCGCGCTCAAAGGCTTTGCAGCCCAACGCCGTCGTGTGCTCCTGGTGATGGGCGGGGACGGCAAGGGGCAAGACTTTTCGCCTTTAGCGACGCCGTTGCGTGACACGGTGGCGGCTGTTGCCTTGATCGGGAAAGATGCCCAGGTGATTGCGGAAACGGTGAAAAAGGCAGAGGTACCCTTTGCGCTTTGCGCCACCATGGACGAGGCCGTCGCCTGGCTCTGGGGGCAGCGCCAGACGGGGGACGTTTTATTGTTGTCGCCTGCTTGTGCCTCCTGGGATATGTTTAAAAATTACGCCCATCGTAGCGACGCCTTTATTGCAGCCGCTCGCGAAATGGCCATTCGAGGAGCCAACTAATGGGGCTCTTTCATTCCAACACGGGCGAGCATGACCTCCTTCGCGATAAGGGGCAAGGCGGGATTTCGCTTCATGCCAACTTAATTCTCACGGTCTTTGCCTTGATTGCCTTCGGGACGGTGATGGTCTATTCCGTGGTCTCGAGTGGCAACACGGTGCTTTGGCAAAACCCCTACATGCAAAAGCATTTCTTAGGGGTGGTTCTGGGGTTGGTGGCGCTCTATGCGGCCTTGAAGATTCCGATGTCTTTCTGGTTTAAGCATTCGGAAAAGATCTTCTGGGGCTCAGCGCTCCTACTGCTACTCGTTTTCTTACCCGTCGTGGGGCACCATGCGAAAGGGGCTGCGCGTTGGGTGAATTTGGGCTTTTTTAAGCTCCAAGTCTCTGAACTCGTTAAGGTCACCGTGATCATGATGGCTGCGGGCTACGCTGTACGCCGTCAGGACCATATGCACTCGATGAGCCGTGGGTTGTTCCCAGTGCTCATGAAAATGTGTGTCCCCATGGGGTTACTTATTTGTCAGCCGGACTTGGGCGCCACGGTGGTGGTGGCGGCGAGCTTCCTCGGGGTCCTTTTCTTAGGGGGACTTTCTTGGGGGATCTTTATTAGCGCTGGGGGCGTCGCCGTCGTGGGGGTGGCGTACATGATTTGGTCCACCCCATGGCGTTTGCAACGCTTCTTTGCGTATTTGCACCCGTGGGATGCTGACTATGTGCTGGGGAAGGGCTACCAGCTCACCCATTCCTTGATCGCCATTGGGCGCGGGGAAATTGGGGGCGTAGGCTTAGGGCAGTCCATTGAAAAGCAAAGCTATTTGCCGGAGGCCCATACCGACTTTATCTTCGCCGTGATCGGGGAAGAAACGGGCTTCTTGGGCACCGTCGTGCTGCTCTTTTTATTTTATTGGCTCATTCGTTACGCCTTTGAAATTGGGCGTCAGTCCATCAAACTTGAGCGCTTCTTCCCCGGGCTTCTCGCCCAAGGGATTGGCTTTTGGCTCGGGTGCCAAATGTGCTTTAACCTGGGCGTCGCCTCAGGGAGCTTGCCCACCAAGGGCTTAACCTTGCCCTTTATTAGCTATGGGGGTTCCGCCATGATGTGCGGGCTCTTTGCGATTGGCTTATTGCTACGCGTGGACTACGAAAACAAATACTTAATGCGAGGAGGTCAGGTATGACCCAGACTCAACACTTAGCCATCTGTGCCGCGGGCACGGGTGGGCATGTGATGCCCGGTTTAGCCGTGGCGCGTGTGATGAAAGCGCGTGGCTGGACGGTCTCGTGGGTGGGCACCACCACCGGGATGGAAGCCCGCTTAGTCGAAAAAGATGACTTGCCCTTTACGGGGCTGGCGTTCCGCGGGCTGCGTGGCCGCGGGGTTTTAGGCCTCATCAAAGGGGCGTTTTCTTTAGTCGGGGCGTTTTTTAAAGCGCGCCAGGTGCTTAAAAGCACAGGCGTCACCGCGCTCTTTTCCACGGGGGGCTATGTCGCCGTCCCTGTGGGGTTTGCTGCGAAAACCTTGGGGCTCCCCATCGTCGTGATGAATTGCGATGCGGACATTTTGATGTCCACCAAGGCCCTTCTTCCCGTGATTGACCGCTTAGCGTGTGGCTTTGAAGGCGGGGCGAAAGCGTTGGCGGGCGACAAGGGCGTCGTTACGGGGAATCCTGTGCGAGCCGACATCATGGCGCTGCCCGCAACGCAAGAACGCTTGGAGCAGCGTACGGGTCCCCTTCGCCTCTTTATTTTTGGCGGGAGCTTAGGCGCTCAAGTCTTTAACGAAACGGTGCCCGAAGCCTTAGCGCTGATTCCTGAGGACCTTCGCCCAGAGGTCATTCACCAGACGGGGCGCGATCGAGATGAGGCCGTGCGTGCGTACTATGCGCGATTGGGATTGAAGGCAGACGTTCGTCCCTTTATTGATGATATGGCCGAAGCCTACGCGTGGTCGGACGTCGTGATGTGCCGCGCTGGGGCTACGAGCGTGGCCGAACTCTGTGCTGCAGGGGTCCCTGCCGTTTTAGTGCCCTTTGTGGCGAAAACGACGGCGCATCAGCGCGGGAACGCCCGCATGATGGACGAAAGTGGCGCCGGGCTTCAGATCGATCAGGCGGACTTGACGCCGCAACGCTTAGCGGACGCGCTTCAGACGCTCACGCGTGATCGTCTCATTGCGATGGGGGAAACCGCGCGCGGGCTCAGTAAAGCGGATGCCGCGGGCCAGGTTGCCACCCTCATTGAAAACGTACTCGCAACCCGAACTCGATAAGTCGTTAAACTATCGAGCTTAAATTCAAGGGAAAAGGACAGACATGTTTCGCGTCAATCATATTCACTTTGTCGGGATCGGCGGCGTAGGGATGAGCGGGATCGCTGAAGTGATGGTCAATTTGGGCTATCAGGTGAGCGGTTCGGACTTGGCCTCAGGGCCCGTGACGGAGCGCTTACAGTCGCTCGGGATCACCGTTCACCAAGGGCACGACAGCCGCTTTATGGCGGGGGCCGATGTGGTGGTGATTTCTTCCGCCGTCAAAGAAGACAACCCGGAAGTGCAAGCTGCGCGTCAGCAAAGCATCCCCGTGGTGCCGCGTGCCGTGATGTTGGCAGAACTCATGCGTTTACGCCAAGGGATTGCCATTGCGGGGGCGCATGGGAAAACGACGACCACGTCGCTCACCACCGCGTTGTTGGCCGCAGGCGGCTTAGATCCCACCTTTGTGATTGGGGGGAAACTCAATTCCGCTGGCGCCAATGCGCGCTTAGGGACGGGGCAATTCTTGGTCGCCGAAGCTGACGAGAGTGATGCGTCCTTTTTGAAGCTCACTCCCGTGATGAGCGTGGTCACGAATATTGACGAAGACCACATGGCAACCTACAACCACGACTTTGAATGCTTGAAGTCCGCCTTTGTGGACTTCTTGGAGCGCTTGCCCTTTTACGGACCCGCCATTCTTTGCGTGGACGATGAGAATGTGCGCTCGATTGCCGGGCGCGTCACCAAGCCCGTGATGAGTTACGGGCTTAGCGACGACGCCATGTATCGCGCCATTGATGTGCGTGCCGACGGCACCCAGATGCGCTTTACGGTGTTGCGCCCTGAGTGCGCACCGTTACCCGTGTGCTTGAATATGCCAGGGCTCCATAATGTACGTAATGCCTTGGCGGCGATTGCGGTGGCCACCTTGGTGGGCGTGTCGGATGACGCCATCGTGGAGGGGTTACTCAACTTCACGGGCGTGGGTCGTCGCTTTACCCGCTATGGGACCTTGTCGACGGGACGAGCCTCGTTTGATTTGGTGGATGACTATGGTCACCACCCGCATGAAATGGCCGCCACCTTGTCGGCGTTAAAGGGCGCTTGGCCCACGCGTCGCAGTGTCGTCGTCTTCCAGCCCCACCGCTATACCCGTACGAAGGATTGCTTCGAGGGGTTTGTGGAGACGCTCTCCGAGAGTGACGTCGTTCTCTTAACCGACGTCTATGCCGCGGGCGAAGCCCCGATTGAGGGCGCCACGGCAGACGATTTGGCGCGTGCCGTGGAAGCGAAAACCGGGCGCGCGGTCAAGGTCGTGCGCTTAGACGCCATTTCGGACGCGTTGGCCGACTTGATTGAACCCGATGACGTGGTCGTGACCATGGGCGCGGGCTCCATCGGTCGCGTGCCCGCCCAACTTGTGAACCGATTTAAAAAGGAAGAACAATGACCCAGGACTTAGGCCGTGTGGCCGTCATTTTCGGTGGAACCAGTTCGGAGCGTGATGTCTCGTTGATGTCGGGCTCGGGCGTGTTGGAAGCCCTACAGGGCGCGGGCGTTAACGCCTTTGCCTTTGACCCCAAGACGGATGACTTTTCAGCGTTGAAAGCCAAGGCCGATCGCGCCTTTATTGCCATGCACGGCAAGATGGGCGAAGACGGTAACCTCCAAGGGGTGCTCAATTACTTAGGGCTCCCCTATACGGGCCCTGGCGTCAAGGCGAGCGCCGTGGCGATGGACAAGGAAATGACCAAGGTCGTCTGGAAGGCAGCAGGCCTTCCCGTGCCCGAAGGGCGTGAAGTGTTGGCGGACGTGACGGACGACGTGCTCACTGAGATCCTTGAGAGCTTGGGGCAAAACGGCTTAGTGGTGAAGCCCGCGCGCGATGGCTCCTCGATTGGGGTGACGAAATTGCCGACGCCGACGCTCGAGGGCTTAAAAGCCGGGGTGGTCGCCGCTACCGCGAAGGGCGATCCTGCGCTCATTGAAGCCTATATCCATGGTCGCGAATTTACCGTGGCGATTTTGGATGGGAAGGCCTTACCCGTTATCGAAATCAAAGCCCCTGAAGGGGACTATGACTTTGAAAATAAGTATTTTGGGGACGCCGTCTCCTACGAGTGCCCGGCTCAGTTGACGAATGACGAGACCACTACGATGCAGACGCTTTGTGAGCGTGCCTTTGCCGCGCTTGGGTGCCGTGGCTGGTCGCGCGTCGACGTGATGCAAAAGCCCGATGGCAGCTTTGTGCTCCTCGAAATCAATACGTCGCCGGGGATGACGCCACACTCGCTCGTGCCGATGGCCGCGCGCGCCGTGGGGCTTGACTATGCAGCGCTTTGCCAAACGGTTTTAGGCTTAGCCGCGACCGACTAAAAGGACAGTTATGGCCAGTTGGAGCCCCCGCGTACGATTACCGCAGCCTGTTTCGAAGCCCGTTGAGCCCAAGCTCACACGGGCTCAACGCGCGTGGCGCGTCTTTAAAGTGATGTTGGGGCTGGCACTTTGCATCGGGGCGCTCTTCGGGGGCGATCGACTCTTTGATTGGGCGAAAGCCACCCCGTACTTTGCCTTTAAATCGGTGACGGTGAAAACGGATGAAGCCAAGGTCCCGTCGAGCCTCGTTCAGGCGACCGTGCAACAGCATTTAGACGGTAATTTCATCACGGCGGACCTGGATGCACTGAGAGCGTCACTCATTGACGTACCCTGGGTGCATACTGTTACGGTGCGACGACTGTGGCCGGACCGTTTAGACGTGGAAATCGTGCCTTTCGAGGCGATTGCCAAGTATGAAGATGGTCAACTGGTTAGTCAGGAGGGTGAACTTTTTTCCGCCGACGCTAGTGTTCTCGGGGAAAAGGAAGCAGCCCTACCCAATTTTTACGGCAATCTTCATCAAATTGAGCGCATCACGCGGTACTATAAGGCCTTTAGCGAATTGCTCGCGCCTTTGTCGGCGCGCTTAACGGACATTAACTATTCAGATCGTGGAAGTTGGCGTATTGTGATGGTATCCGACACCATTCCGCCCACGACCATTGAATTGGGGCAGGATCAATCCACAGAAACCGTGATGGATCGGCTCCGCGATGTTGTCAGTGCGTATCCGGAAGTGGTTCGACGTCTCTATGGGCATCCCACCCGTATTGATGCGCGCTACGATCGAGCGTTTGCTGCCACGCTACCCGCCCCTTAATGATGAGGGGCTTTTGACCTCTTTTTGCCCGACACCGTCGGTTTAGGATCACCATGAACGACAATGCTGAATATCTTGTTGCCTTAGACGCTGGATCTGAAAAGATCTTTTGCGTCGTGGGCAAGATGGTTGAAGCAAGCCCTAACGCCAATGAGCCGGAGAGCCGGGCCAAAAAAGGCGCGGAAACGCAGGGGCGTGTCATTCGTGTGATTAGCACGGGGGTGGCCCCCTCGCGCGGGATCCGTAACGGCGTTGTCGTGGACTTGGAAGCGGCCGTGACCTCCGTGGGGGAAGCTCTCCACGAAGCGGAAGCCGGGTGCGATGGGTTTCGTATCGAACGCGTGATTGCCACCTTAGGGGGCTCGGTTTTACGAAGCGCTAACTGTACTGGCACTGCCGTGGTGCGCAATAACGAAGTGCACCAAGCGGACATTGAAGAGGCGGAGCGTAACGCTCGAGCCAACGCCAAAAAGCAGGGCCCTGAGCTCATCAAACTTCACCGTCAGTTCTTTGAATGTGACGGCAGTCGTGTGAGCGATCAGCCCTTGGGCTTAGCGTGCTCCAAATTAAACGTCAAATACCACGCGGTCTACGGGTCGTTAACCAACGCCGAAAATATGAAGCGGTGTTTGCTCCGTAACGGCGTCGAATTGGACCGTTACTTGCCGCACCCCATTGCGAGCGCCATTGCGGTGCTCACCAAGGCGGAAAAGTATTGCGGGACCTTAGTGATTGACTTGGGGGCGCAAACCTCCAGCATTGCGATCTATCACGAAGACGTGGTGCTCTATACGCACGTGCAACCCTTTGGGGCGGAATACTTCACGCGTGACGTGGCGATGGTCTTTGGGCTCACCATGGATGACGCGGAAAAGTTAAAGCAAACGGCCGGTCACTGCGTCGATGAGAAATTCGACCCGATGGAAATCTGTACGGTTCCCTCGAGCACGCGCCAAATGCGAAGCGTGTCGCGTCGTCTGTTAGCCCGCACCTTGCGCGCTCGCGCACAAGAATTCTTTGGGCTTTATCGTCGACTGATTGAAGAGGCTGGCTACTTAGAGAAAGTCAGCAATGTCGTGATCACGGGCGGTGGGGCAAAATTAGAAGGCTTGGCGCAGGTTGCTGAAGACGTTTTCGGCAAACCCGTTCGTGTGGGACGCGCATTAAATATTGAGCCCGAGACCCCGCGCGACACGAAAAACACCGCCTGCTTAGGGTTACTGTTAGAGCGCCTCTACGAGGCTAATCCTGGGAAGCTGCGTCGCAAGCATGGCAGTGGGGGCACCAAAGGTTTGAAGCGCCTCTTCTTTGGGGATTACGTTTAATCGCAAGCCTTGCCACGCCCTGAAAAGAAAACCTTACTCACAAGAAGCCCGTCAGAAGCGTCGGGCTTTTATGTCAAAATAAATTCGCTAAACCAATCGTATTGGAACGTTAATGTCGTATGAAATTCTGCCCGAACAAGGGGCACTGCAAACTGTAATTAAAGTCGTGGGTGTCGGGGGCTGTGGTGGCAATGCTGTGGAGCATATGATCGCCAACGGGGCTCAAGGCATCGAATTTATTGCTGTCAACACGGACCATCAGGTCTTACAGATTTCGCGCGCGCACCGCACCATTCAGTTGGGCGGTACGGGCTTGGGCGCGGGTGGCCGCCCGGAAGTGGGACGTGAGTTTGCGCTCGATAGCCGTGAAGAGATTGCGGACGCCATCCGTGGCACGAACCTTCTTTTTATTACCGCCGGGATGGGCGGGGGTACCGGCACGGGGGCTGCGCCCGTGATTGCCGAAGTGGCCCGCTCCATGGGGATTTTGACCGTGGGTGTGGTCACGCGTCCCTTCTCCTTTGAAGGGGGGCCTCGCCAACGTATTGCCGAGGCAGGCATCAAATCGCTTCGTGAAAACGTTGACTCCATCCTGGTGATTTTGAATTCCAAGTTAGAAGACATTGACCCAGAGGCCACGATGGCAGACTGCATGCGCATGAGTAACGACGTGCTCTATCGCGCGTGCGTGGGGATTGCCGACATCATCAATACGCCGGGCACGGTGAACCGCGACTTCGAAGACATTAAGCACGTGATGCGTGCCCGCGGGACGGCCGTGATTGGGGTGGCGAGCGCCAAGGGTCCGAACCGTGCCGTGGAAGCGGCCGAAGCCGCCATCTCGAGCCCCTTATTGGAAGGGCAGAGTATCGAGGGGGCCCGTGCCTTGCTCGTCTACTTCATGGCGGACGACTCCTTGAAGATGAGCGAAATGAAAAAGGCCATGGGCGTCTTGAATACCTTTGTTTCGGGCAATGCCTTGGTGCTCTTCGGGAGCGCCGAAATGGCGGAATTAGGGGACGAACTCCGTATTACGGTGGTGGCTACGGGCTTGGACGAAGCGCGTGACCGTGTCGCCGCGAGCTTAGAGGGCGTGGTTGAAAAGCCGACGCCCGCTCCCAATGTGGTTTCGCCCTTGAATCCCGCCCGCGTGCCGCCCTTAGGGGTGATGCCTGAAGCCTTGGACAAGGCGGCCGCCCCTACGGAGGCCCCTCAACCGGCCACGACGACGGAGTCGGACCTTGAGCCCGTGAAGGTCGTTCCGGACTTTCTTCGCCACTAACGAAAGGGCTTAACGCTCAATGGCTGGGGTGCCTCTCACCCCTTGACGAACAGGACGGCCCTTGGGCGGTCCTGTTGGCATTTTTGCACTAAGGGTTGGGCAGAAACCGCCAAGATAAGCCATAATTTAGGGACTATTTATTCGGGGTCTACTATGACATTTGACGTAATGAAGGATTTGGATCCGCTCAACACCGTGATTAAAGTGATCGGTGTCGGGGGCGGCGGTGGTAATGCCGTGGACTACATGGTCACGCAAAACGCGCAAGGCGTGGAATTTATCGTGGCCAATACGGACTACCAAGCGCTCCAGCATTCCAAGGCGCACGTCAAGCTCCAGCTCGGTGAAACGGGCTTAGGGGCGGGTGCAAAGCCTGAGATTGGCGCTCAAGCCGCGTGGGAAAAGCGCGAGCAGATTGAAGACGCGATTCGTGGCTCCAACCTTCTCTTTATTACGGCCGGCATGGGCGGTGGTACCGGGACGGGGGCTGCCCCCGTGATCGCGGAAATCGCCAAGGAAATGGGCATTTTGACCGTGGGTGTCGTCACGCGTCCCTTCTCCTTTGAAGGCGCTCGTCGTGCCAATGTCGCGCAAGAAGGTTTAAGCAAGCTTCGCGACAAGGTCGACTCCATGCTCGTCATTCTCAACTCCAAACTCGAAGAGATTGACCCCGAAGCCACCATGAAGCAGTGCTACGCCATGAGTAACGACGTGCTCTACAAGGCGTGCGTGGGGATTGCTGACATTATTCATACGCCGGGCTACATCAACCTTGACTTTGAAGACGTCAAGACCGTGATGAGTATCCGTGGCTCCGCCATCATCGGGTTGGCAAGCCGTAGTGGTCCCAACCGTGCGGTGGAAGCCGCTGAAGCCGCGATTTCTTGCCCCTTGTTGGAAGGTCGCAATATCGAAGGCGCGGGTGGTCTGCTCGTTTACTTCACGTGTGATGACACCGTGACGATGGCTGAAATGCGTAAAGCCATGGGCGTCTTGAATACGTTCGTGAGCAAGAACGCTCAGGTCTTCTGGGGTTCGGCTAACGTGCCCGAAATGAATGGCGAAATCCGTGTCACGATCGTGGCCACGGGTTTGGATGAAGTGGCCACGCATGAGCCGCCTCCCATCCGTCATATCGTCGACCCGGTTCAGACGGAAACGCAGCGTAAGCCCCCGGTTATTAACGCCCCCTTGGTGGAAGGTTTAACGGGCTTGCCCGCTGGCGTGATTGAGTCGCCGGTGGTCACTCCTGAAGCCCCGGTTACGCCCGTCGCCCCCGTTGAAGCGGTCGCCCCGGTGACCCCGGTGGCCCCGACGCCGGTTGAGGCTGCACCCCAGCCCGCGCCGACGCCGGCCCCTGCGCCCGCTCCGGAACCCGAACCTGAAGTCGCCCCGCAACCCATCACGATTCCGTCCTTTTTGAATCGTTAAGCGGAGGGGCAATCGGATGAAGACGATTAAATCCTTCTCGAACGGGAACGACGCGCAGGCGATCGTTGACGTCTTTATGGCCGAAGTGGGTCCCATGACGGGCCCCGTGGCCTTAACGCCGGAAGATGTGTTGCGCGTCTCGCAAGGCGAGGACCCCGTTGACGTGTTGGCCTTTGAATTTGCCGACATGGAATCGGTGGCCTCGGTTGCCCAAGCGGCGTCTGACTACTTAAAAACGCTCACCTTAAAAGGGGTGGCTACGGTGTTTGTGACGCCGGGCGCCCTGAATTTGGAGGCGTTACGCCATGCCATGACGATTTTGAACCACCACCTTCCTGCCCAGCACCCTGTGCTCTGGGGCTTTTCGGAAGGGGACGCCATGCTGCCCGGTCAAATCGTGATTTTGGTGCGCCACGAGGCCGAAGATGTTTAAACAACGTACCTTGGCGCAGACGGTCGAAGCCGTCGGCATTGGTGTGCACAGCGGTCGCAAGGTGCGCTTGGTGATGCACCCGGCCACGCCCGATACGGGGATTGTGTTTCGCCGTGTGGACATGGACCCTGAGCTCGACATTCCGGCGCTCCCCTTAAACGTCAACGACACCCGTATGGCGACCACGATTAATGTGGGGAACGCTGTGGTGGCCACGATTGAGCACTTGATGAGTGCCTTGAGTGGCTTAGGGGTGGACAACGTCTTAATCGAAGTCGACGCCACGGAAATTCCGATCATGGATGGCTCGGGCTCGAGCTTTGTGTTCTTACTTCGTGAAGCCGGCATTGTGGAACAAGACGCCCCCAAGCGTTTCGTTCGTATCTTGAAGCCCGTGGAAGTCCATGAAGGCGACAAGTGGGCCCGATTGGAACCCCATGAAGGCTTTATGCTCACCTTCTCGATTGACTTCGGGCATCCGGCGATTGATCGCACGGTCCAGGAAGTCACCGTGGACTTTGCCCGCGTCACCTACGAGCAAGCCATTTCGCGCTGCCGCACCTTCGGGTTTGTGCAGGACGTGGAAATGCTCCGCAAGATTGGCTTGGCCCAGGGCGGCTCCATGGAAAACGCCATCGTGATGGATGAATTCCGCATTTTGAATCCGGAAGGGCTTCGCAGTAACGATGAGTTTGTGAAGCACAAGATGCTCGATGCCATGGGCGACCTCTACGTGTTAGGGAGCCCTTTGCTCACGCACTACAAGGCGCATAAGTCAGGGCACGCCATCAACAACAAGTTGTTGCGCGCGCTCTTAGAGACGCCCGATGCCTATGAAGTCGTTACCTTCGAGGACGCGAAAGCCTGTCCCGTGGATTTCTGGCGACAGAGCACGTCGGACGCGCTCTTCTAAAGGGTGCTTAGCCAACATCAAAACAAACAAAACCCGACGCCATCGAGGCCTCGGGTTTTGTGCATTTTAATGCCCATCCTTTACGGCTTTAGCTAAGCGCGCGAGCTTGTCGCGTAAGCCTTCTGACATCCCTGCCTCATGGCTCGCTTCCTCTAAGAGGGCGCTGCCGCGCTCAGAGTAGGGGCGAGGGGAGGCTTGGGCGACGGGCTCGCTCTTCTCTTCAGGGGCTTCTGCACGAAGCTTCTCTAAAAACGCCAGACGGCGTGCGAGCGGGCTTTCCTCTTGTTGGGGAGAGGGTGCTTCCTGAGGCGCGACGGCAGGCGCTGAATGGGAAGCGCCCGCAGGGGTAAAGCATTCGTCCTCCAAGGCGCTCAGACGGGTCTTGATGTCGTCGACTGCAGTTCCCGAGAGTAACGCAATGCGAAGGGCTGAGAGTTTCGTGAGGTACGCCGTGCGCGCTCTATCCGTGAGGCTTCCCAAGCGTGCCTCATCTTGCATTCGCATTTGAAGCTGATTTAAGCACGTCTCCAAGGCGCTCGCGTGCGCCGGGGTGAGTTCCGTCTTTAAGGCTTCAAAGTGCGCCTTTAAGTCGTCTGAGCTTAAGCTCTCCAAAACCGCCTCAAGCGCTTGGGCGCCCGCGACCGAACGCTCACGCGGATCGCGCTGCGGAAGAGACACCGTGGGCGTCCTTTGCTCTTCGAGCGCATTCATTTTCCGTAGGACCTCTTCGTAGTGACGGGTGCTCTTTCCCAGACGCTGGAGGAGTCGCTCGTATTCGTCCTTGAGTTCGGGGTGGCTCGTCTCCAACTGGCGTGCCATCAAGGTGAAACGCAGCTTTTCAACCTTCACATCGTCAGGCGCGTCCACGGCTTGCGCTAGGGCTTCGAGCGTACGATGAAGTTTCGCGGACTGCACGGCGCTTGAAACCTCGCGCAAGGATTCGGCCCCCGCGGCCGAGTGCTGGCGCACTGCCAGGTGCACGGGGGGCGGGGCAAAGCTTGCGGCTTCAGGGAGCGCTGCGAGCGTTTTCGTGATCACCTCAGGGTTGCCTTCTTGACGAAGCGCTTCTAAACGCTCCCAGGGATCACGAAGGGCGTCAATCCGCGCTTGGGTTTCTTTGAGGCGCTCTTCAAAGACGCGATGGGCTTCCAAGGCTTTGACGCTTTCTTTAGCTTGCTCAGGGAAGTAGATAAAGCGCTCGTCGACCGCTTGCGCATCCGTCATCGCCACCATCAAGGCGGTTTTCGCTTCAAACAACTGATCGCGCACCAGCTGGTAGCGCCCACGCACTAAGTCGAGTTGCGCAGCGGCCAACACGTCAGGCGTGTCCTCTTCCGGGCTCAATACGCTAGAGAGCGCCTGCGCTTTTTCTTTAAAACGACCCTCGGGCAACTGTTGGGCTAAAAGCGCCAAGTCTGCCGCCCCCACGGTACTGCGACCACGCGGGACAAAGACTTTTGGCGCAGGAGTCTCTGGGCTCTCGGGCGGGAGGATGTGAATATCAAACGCGGTAATCCCTAGCCCAGCGCTCGCAATGGCACTTTCCAGGCGCGAAGCAATCTGGCGCAAACGGTTTTTCTGCGTGGCGTAAGGGACCAACAAAATGACCTTATCGGGCTCTAAGCGAATGTGGCCGGGCTCACGAAAGTCGATGTTGATACGCCACTGTTGCATCAAGGGCGTGAGGATCTCCCCCAAGCGCTTCGCAGGCGCCAAGGATTGGAGCCACGCGGTGGCGTGTTCCTCGTTGCGATGCTCACGAATACGGCGGGTCTCTGAGCACGTCGCACAGGTCAGAAAGGAGGAGGATTTGGACATGGGAGACCTCATTGGTAAACGTTTAAGGTGTCGCTCTGGGTAGCGGCCCTTTTTGTGCGATAATTCCACAATTCTAAACGCCTTTTAGCGAAGTCAGTAGAAACCATAATCACGACGCAGTGTCACCTAAAGTCGACCCTAAAAATCGACGAAAAACCGTTTGAGGTTTTGGGCAGACGTCGGCGTTTGAAAAATATCGCTTAGAAAGAAGTAGACCCATGTTTGACGAAATTCTCACCAAAATTTTTGGTTCCCGCAACGACCGATTGGTCAAGCAGTATCGCCGTAAGTGCGAACAGATCAATAAGTTGGAACCGGCCATGCAGGCCCTCACCGATGAGGAATTGAAAGCCAAGACGCAGGAATTCCGCCGTCGTTTGGCCGAAGGCGCCACCACCGAGGATTTGCTCCCTGAAGCTTTCGCGGTGGTTCGTGAAGCCGCGGTTCGTGTCATGGGGATGCGCCACTACGACGTGCAGCTCATCGGGGCCATGGTTTTGAATGATGGCAAGATTGCCGAAATGCGTACCGGGGAAGGGAAGACCTTAACCGCGACGTTGGCGGTCTACTTAAACGCGTTGCCGGGTAAGGGCTGTCACGTGGTGACGGTCAATGACTACTTGGCCAGCCGTGACGCGGACTGGATGGGGCGACTCTACAACTGGTTAGGGCTTACCGTCGGTAAGGTCCTCTCCAACCAGGATCCTGAAACGAAGCGTGACGCCTATGCCGCGGACATCACCTACGGGACCAACAACGAATTTGGCTTTGACTATTTGCGCGACAACATGGTCTACCGTGTGGACATGCGTGTGCAGCGCCCGCTCCACTACGCCATCGTCGACGAAGTGGACTCCATCTTGATTGACGAAGCGCGTACGCCGTTGATCATCTCGGGTCAGGCCGATGACAACACCGACCTCTATCGCCAGTTAAATGACGTGCCGAGCTTGCTCGTTCGTCAGGCTGACGAAAAGGGTGAGGGCGACTACTGGGTGGACGAAAAGGCCCACCAGGTCTACATCAGCGAACAGGGTCATGAAGCCCTGGAACGCATCCTCGAAGAGCGCGGCTTGATTGCCGAGGGCGATACCCTCTATTCGGCTCAGAACATCACGCTCATGCATCACTTGAATGCAGCGCTTCGTGCTCACACGCTCTTTAACCGTGACCAGCACTACGTGGTGCAAAACGGTGAAATCGTGATCGTGGACGAATTCACGGGTCGTTTGATGCCGGGTCGTCGTTGGAGCGATGGTCTCCATCAGGCTGTCGAAGCCAAGGAAGGCGTGGCTATCCAGCAGGAAAACCAGACCTTAGCCTCGATTACGTTCCAGAACTACTTCCGTATGTACACGAAGCTCTCTGGGATGACGGGGACGGCCGACACGGAAGCCTACGAATTCCAGGACATCTACGGTTTGGAAACCGTGGTTATCCCGACGCACCGCACCATGGTGCGCGATGACGAGCAGGATAAGGTCTACCGTACGGTGGGCGAAAAGTACCGCGCCATCGTTGAAGACGTGAAGCGTTGTCACGAAAAGGGCCAGCCGGTGCTCCTTGGGACGACCTCCATTGAAAACTCTGAAATCCTCTCCTTGATGCTCAAGAAAGAAGGCATTGAACACAATGTCTTGAACGCTAAGCAGCATGAACGTGAAGCTCAGATCGTGCTGGAAGCCGGTCGCCCGGGCATGGTCACGATCGCCACCAACATGGCCGGTCGCGGGACCGACATCGTCTTAGGGGGCGGGATCAATAAGGCCGTGGAAGCCATCCAGAATGACGAAAGCCTTTCGGATGAAGAGCGTGCCCAGAAGATCGAAACCGTTCGTGAAGCGTGGAAGCTTGAGCACGAAGCCGTGTTAAACGCGGGCGGCCTTCGCATTATCGGGTCGGAACGCCATGAATCTCGTCGTATTGACAACCAGTTGCGTGGTCGTGCGGGCCGTCAGGGTGACCCGGGGAGCTCTTGCTTCTACCTCTCGATGGAAGACCAGTTATTGCGCATCTTCGGGGGCGATCGCATGCGTGCGGTGGCCGATAAGTTGAAGCTCGAAGAAGGCATGGCGATTGAGTCCAAGATGTTGAGCCGCATGATTGAATCCGCTCAGCGTAAGGTGGAAGGTCGCAACTACGACATCCGTAAGCAGCTCCTTGAGTTTGACGACGTGCAAAACGATCAGCGTCGTGAAATCTACGGGCTCCGTAACGAAATCTTGGAAGCCGACGACATCTCCCCCTTGGTCACCGACCTTCGTGTGGGCTACTTCACGGACGTGTTCCGTCAGTACGTGCCGGAAGAAACGGTGGAAGAGCAGTGGGACTTGGACGGGCTTCGTACGAAGTTACAAAAAGAGTTCGGGCTCGACATGGACTTCCGTGCCATGTTGGATGAAAACGAATCCTTCACGGACGAAGAGTTGTTAGACGCCTTGATTAACGTGGCCAACAGCCGCTACGACATCAAGGAACAGTTAGCTGGCAAGGAAGCGTTCTTGAACTTTGCCCGCCAAGTGCTCTTAGAAGTGATTGACACCTTGTGGCGTCAGCACATTTCCGCCCTGGACGCCCTCCGTCAGGGGATCTACTTGCGTGGCTACGCTCAGAAGCAGCCCAAGCAAGAGTACAAGCGTGAAGCCTTCGAAATGTTTGATCGCTTACTCAACCAGATCCGCGACACCTTGGTGCACGTGGTGATGTTGGTTCAGATCAATCCCCCGCAGGAAGTTGCAGCCCACGAAGCGGAGGCCGCCTTAGCGGACGAAGCCCCTGCCACGGGTGAGAGCGCTTTGGATCTCCAGAGCGCCGCTGATGACGCCGCCCGCTTTGAAGGGGTGGGTCGCAACGATCCGTGTCCCTGTGGCTCGGGTAAGCGCTTTAAGGCTTGCCACGGTCGTGTGCAATAACCCCTAGGGTTTAAGAGAAAGATAGCTCGCCCAATCTTCAACGCAAAACGATGAGGATAGGCGAGCTTCTTTTTTTCGTTAAGGAGTAAGTTGTGTCGCCTTTGTCTACTCGCTTGCATGAGGTGTTAACGGGTGTTTTTCGCCCTCAATACGCCTCCGGCGTTTGGGCTTTTCCCATTCCGCGTGGGGGCGCTGCCGCCTTTGAAGTTCGGAAAACGAGCTGGAACGAGGGTGGGGTGCAGTCGCTCTTAAACCGCCTGCAAACCCCCGTGAGCCCCCAGTACGTGGTCCTTTTCGAAGGCCTCATGGGCGGTGCCCCACAGGGGCTCTCGGCGCAAGCCATGGAAGCGATCGATGTGGAAGGCGCCCGACGCTTAAATCTCTCGCCGGAAAGCTTTGTCCCCGTCTTTCAAGGGGGTGAAACAGGGCTCCCCGCAGTGGGACCGTGGCTCTCGGCCCTTCAACAGTTAAGCCCCTTAACGGAAACGCCAGACACAGCCCCAACGGTTTATGCCACGGACTTTTTCTATGGCGACTTAACGTGCCGATTGGTGGGGCTAGACTTTGGGGCAACGAGTCGACTGGAAAACCGCGTCACGGTGCTCCTCACGGACGCCTCTTTAGGGTTAAAGAGTTTGCGCGAGGTCGCGAAACGCTTGCGCGCAGCCGCCTTTTCCCCTGACTTGGCAGCGGGCGCCGCGCGTCCAGGCGACACGTTTCTTGTTTTGGCCTTAGGTACCGAAGCCCCCTCCACGCAAAGCCCTGATGACTATGCGCTACGAAACGCCCTCGAGATGGGGTGGTCGCGTGTGCTCTCGCATTTAAGCGAAACCGCTGCCAAAACAGACGGTCGCACCCATCGTTTGAGCGTGCGTCATGCCGATAACGGCGCGGATTGGGAGCGCGCCGTCTTTGCGGTGACGAAACTTCTTGAGCGCGTGAAACGCGGTGACGTTGAAGAAAAAACCGCCTTTTGGTCGGAATTGCGTTTAACGCTTGCGGGGAGCTCGCTACTAATGGCAGACGTCGAGCGCTTTCAAGTCTTTTTCAATGACGATGTACTTCGCGCTGACGACGAAGATGACGTGTTTGCGATGCAGATCGCACGTTGGCGCGCAGGCGGCGTGAAGCTTACCTTGGATTTGTTGCGCGGGCACTATAGTGGCGACGCTTACCTTTAAGGAACCAAAGCGATGAAAACCGTTGAAGTCGTGGTGGGGGTCTGGAAAACCGAAGCAGGACTCTTTTTAAATTCGCGCCCAGAAGGGAAGCCCTACGCGGGCTACTGGGAGTTCCCAGGCGGCAAAGTCGAAGCGGGCGAAACCGAGCACGAAGCGCTTTGTCGTGAGCTCCAAGAGGAGTTAGGCGTGACGCTTCACGCGTCTCTTCCTTGGTTTGTGATGGAGCACACCTATGAGCATGCCCACGTGCGGTTGCACTTTCGATGGATGACGAGGGTCGAGGGGGTGCCGCGCGCCCGAGAAGGGCAAGCCTTTGGCTTTTTCTCCTCAATCGACGCGGTCCCCGGCCCCATTTTGCCCGCGAGCATCCCCGTGGTCGAGCGCGCACTCATTGAACACCCATAAAAACCTAAGCCCGCCGACGGTCGCGTCAGCGGGCTTTTTAGAGCTTACTTTTTCGTTCGGGCGTCCAAGTCCTGACGGTACTTCATCGCTTCGTTGAGCCCCTCAGGGGACAAGCGATCCGCAGAGCCCGGCTCCCCTTCGATGACGTAGCGGTTATCCGCCCACGCCCCTTGATCAATGAGCTGGCAGCGCTCCGAGCAAAACGGACGATAGGGATTGGTTTGACGGTATTCGTGCGGCTGACCACACGTGGGGCACTTCACTTTCATAAGGGCATTAATTAAAACTACAAAGCCCCATACGGAAGCTCAAACTTCCTTCTTTGATGGGGTGGGGTTTATTGAGTTCGTCCAACTTGGAGAAACGAATCCAGAGCATGAATTTGTTGGCGCTCACCTCGGGGATGATGCCAGACGACGTGGGGAGCCAAATGCGCACCAACGGAATGTTGGGCGTGTGCGTCATGGCGTGCTGGAAATTCCCCTTTTCACAGCGATAGGTGTTCACGACGGAATTAGCGCGGAGCAAATCCAGCAATAAACAGCACCCGTTGCGAATGGGGTCTAAGGTCTGGCCGTAACTCAGAAGCTCTTCACGGCGCGCTTCGGGCGAACGGTTCATCCAGTGGTGAAACTGCGGAAGATCAAATTCGCACGTTCCCCCGACAATCGCTTGGCGGGTGCGCACGAGCTGCAACCATTGGTTTTCGCGCACGCTCTGACCCGTGCGGCCCACGGTTTTGGCGACGTCTTCAATGGCGACCTGTAACCGTTCCAACGTTTCCGTTAAGGTTTCGTCCGGTTCATCACTCGACTGAGCCAAGGTGAGTAAGCGCTGACGTTGACGTTCCATCTCTTGAATGAGCTCATGGCGCAAGTCCGAACGGGCCGTGGCGTCTAATAAGTCAAAGAGCGCCGAGATCCCCGCATGGTGCGCGATGGGCGAGTCTTGAAGGCAAAACCAATCAAAACGCTGGAAAAGCGCTTCTAAGCGCAAGTACGTGCGGTACTTTTCGTTGCACGGAAATTCGTACAACAAGGAATCGTCCGAAAACATGGGTGTTGTCTTTACGTAAAGGTCGTTAACGTCTTTAGGATAACTCAATTTTGGTCCAGCGACTCGATTACGCTTCTGGGGCAGATGCCTTCAGGGAGGTGCGTTAAGAGTCGAACAAGCCCCGCTTTTAAGTCGTCTTCGGTCGTATTGTTAACGACGACGTAATCCACTTTTTTTAGTGCCGCTTGAGGGGCAATTTGCTTAGCCATAATCCGCTCAACGGTGTCTGGCGTGAGCCCAGGGCGCGCTAATACGCGCTCAGTACGGATGGCTTTATCAGCGCTGATATAAAGCGTGGCATCGCACCACGCCGCCCAGCTGGGGGTTTCAAGCAAAAGGGGGCAGTCAAAGATGACAAGCGACGAGCGTTGGGCGGCCTCGTTTAAGGCTTCTTGAATCCCCGCCTTTAAGTAGGGCGCTAAGAGCGTCTCGAGCGTTTTGAGGGCGTCGGGCTCGGCAAAGACGTGCTCACGCATCGCATGGCGATCCATCGCGCCCGTTTCCGTGACAAAGGCGTCCCCAAACGTTTCGCGAACGGCGGGCATTGCGTCGCCCCCGGCGGCCGTGAGACGGCGACTAATGGCGTCCGCATCCACAATGGGGAGCCCCACGGCTTGAAAAAACTGACTCGCGGTACTTTTCCCCGCGCCAATCCCACCCGTGAGACCTAAGATAAACGCCATCGCTCGGCTCCTTCCTGTATGAAATGCTTTTTTCAGTATAGGACAGATACAAAAAAAGCACTGACCTTGCGGACAATGCTTGATTTGAAAAAGCTGGTCGGGGTGAGAGGATTCGAACCTCCGACTCCTACGTCCCGAACGTAGTAC